>SVGI01000007.1 GCA_015056385.1 Clostridiales bacterium | reverse complement strand
GCCGACGTTTTTTGATTGATTTTTATTTTTCTTACCGAAAGAGAGGCGTTATTACAAAACAAATCTTCGAAAAACATCAAATCATTACCCAGATCAATCACGCTTATCCACCTTTTTTTGTAGTTTTTTTATTATTGTCCCTTTTTATTCTTTTATACCGTAAAAAAGACTGCAGAGTATTTATATCCGCAGTCTTATGCTGTATTTTATTGATATAATAAGAAAAAGGCTGATTTTATCAGCCTTTTCGTGTTTTTTATACTATTTTTATATTAACGAACCTTGATTATATAAAGCCTTGAACCAAAGAGCACGGGAACAGCGCCGCCATCCAGTGTATCGTTGGGAAGATTCATATAGTTATCGGAAATGCCGTTTACTGTTTCACTAAGCTCAAGCAAATCCGTAACAAGCTTATCTATACCGGATACGGCAGTTTCCACACGCTGAAGAGTAAAGTACGTTTCCAAGGATTCGTCCTCAAATACGGGAGTATTTGTACCGGGGGTTATTGTATAATCCAGGCGTGAGCTTATACCGAATTCACTTGAATTGTAGAATTTGAAATAATATGCCTGAACCTCTTCACCCTCATAATGCTCCAACGACGATTCGTAACACAAAACCCTTGTTTTTTCGTTATTTACCTTATATACAGCGGCAGATGCAAATTTATCACTGCCTGCATAGTTGAATACCATTTTTGAGCGGTAAACAGTATTATTTTCAACGTCCCACATTTGCGTAAGATAAATAGACCTTACGTTATATACAGATGAAAAAATATATCTGCCATTATATACAACGGCATAGGAATTAAATTTCTCACCCTTGGGATGTACAAGGAAATTTATCATCAGCTTGCTTTCTGATTTTTTCTTTCCCGTGGACATATCGTATTCGTAGCCGTAGCAATCGTAATAGCTTACATCTGTAACAACGTACTGTGCCGTAAGAATAACAAACGAATTCTTGTTATGTGTAGCGTAATGAACGTTTAAGTAATATCCTGTTTCCCCGCCCTCGGCATCTGTAACAGTTGAATACGCATTACATATATCGTATTTCTTTTTAACGGCAACACCCTCCTCGGAGTAGGTAACTGCGAATATGCTCACCTTGTCATCCTTGTAAAAGCCCTGCTCCTCAACAGAATCTGTTTTATTGTTGTAGAGGGCAAGCATTGTTGTACCGTCTGCAGTAATATCGAATATACGCTCTATCCCCTCAAGAGATACCGTGCTTCCGTCGTTAGTGTTCACAACATAGCACATATTTTCGTGCTTTTCAGTAACGTTATGAACACGGGGCGCTGCTATATACTGAACTACAACGAAGGGGTTTTCTCCGCAGGTCATAATGCTTATGCGTTCTTTAAGAGGGATATGCTTGCGGGCTGAATCCCATGTGAAGGAAGCTCTGAAAACAACGTTGCCTGTATCGCGGTTGAATATATTAATAAATTCCTCGCCGTTTTTTTCCTGTGTTACGATAACAACCATCATGCTGTTTTCGAATATAACCTCAAACTCCTCCGGCTGGGTTGATGTGCCGAATTTAAGCTCCATCATATCGTAATCGTCTTTGAGCGCGTTGAAGTTTGTAATACAATCCTCCAGGGAAAGCTGAGGCTCCGGTGTTACCTCAGGAAAAATACTGCACCCGCTTATAAAAACTACCGCTATCAATAAAAAGGAGATAACCCCCCATAAACGTTTATTCATTTAATTCTCCGTAATTCTAGTTTCAATCAAAATGACTTTAGTTCTGCTCCGTATCGTCATCCCTGAACAGAGTTTCCGTAATGCTTGAATATATTTCGCTGGCGCTAACCTTCCACGAGGAAATAGCCTTTCTTACGTACTGCTCCCTATCGAGAAAAAGAGAAACCTCGATTAAGGGCTGCGCATTATCCAATATAAGCATCGAAACCTGATACTGATTGTTTGGAGCATCCTTTACGCTTGTAACAATATTGTTTTCGTTTATGATTCTGAATCTGTTTTCACGGCAATATTCATCTATATCAGCTCTTTTTTCTGCAGAAAGCTCTTCCCCAAGATTTTCAAGGGCCGCCTTACCGTTTTCTGTACAGAAGTAGTATATCCGATCAAACACGTTGGAGGTTTTAATAAACTGGATATCAATAAGATCGCTGAGTATATCGTGTATATCAAATACATCCATAAGGTTTTTCTCGATAAAATAATCCTCTATCTGATAACCCATTATAGGCGCATTCATTGCAGAAATAAAGTGTAATACACTAAGCTTACCGGCCATTTCGTTCTTCAAATTACCCATAACAGACTCCTTTCCGTACATCTTGTTTATTATATCACTATCACATATAAAATTCAACAAACACTCTTTTTTCATTACTTTTATTTGAACGTTATATTCTAAATACTGTTGATTTTTTCGGTATAATGTCGTATAATAAACCGAAAATATTTTAGAACAGCTTTGAAACACTTAAGGGAGTATATTATGAAAAAAATTGCCGTAATGACAAGTGGCGGAGACGCTCCGGGCATGAATGCCTGTATCAGATCCGTAGTTAAAATAGGTTCTTATCTTAATCTTCAGGTATACGGTATAAACAACGGCTTTAGGGGCCTTGTTGAGGATGATATTATTGAGCTTAAGTTTGAAAACGTAAGCGACATAATACAGCGCGGCGGCACAATTCTCGGTTCTGCACGCTTCCCCCAGTTTGCCGATACAAAATATCAGGATATAGCCGTTGAAAACTTAAAGAAGAGAGACATCAGCGGTGTAATCGTTATAGGCGGAGACGGTTCCTTTACAGGTGCACAGAAGCTTAGCCACCGTTGCCAGATACCCGAGCATGCATATAAATGCAACGTTATAGGTATTCCCGCAACAATAGATAACGATATTCGTTGCACAGATTTCACCATCGGCTTTGATACAGCGCTTAATACTGCTATTGATGCTATTGACAAAATCAGAGATACTATGTCCTCACATGACAGATGCTGTGTTGTAGAAATAATGGGCAACAACTGCGGATATCTTACGCTTTACTCCGGTATATGCGACGGCGCAGAAAATATAATTATCCCTGAAAGCAGGGATGATTACAGCGTTGATGCCCTTTGCAAAAGCATACAGAGAGGTATTGAGCGCAAGAAGAGATCTCATATCATCGTTATTGCCGAAAAAATGGTTGACGTTTCAGCACTTGCCGCAGAGCTTGAATCACGTACAGGCATGGTAACACGCGCAAGCATCCTCGGACATATCCAGCGCGGCGGCGCACCCTCTGCTTCAGACCGTATGCTTGCAACAAGAATGGGCGCACTTGCAGTAGAGCTTTTGGATAAAGATATTTCCAATAAGGTTATCATTACAGAAAACAACAAGCTCTCTTATGAGGATATAGATACAGCCCTGGCAAAAACACGCAATATAGACCCGAGCCTTATCGACCTTGCCAAGAAGCTTGCATTATAATCATAAAAAACACACCAAACGGCGTACTCTATATGTGTCCGCCGTTTTTATAATTAAAGAAAAGATAAAATGGAAAACAGCTTATTTTTATCCACAGATTTCAAATTGCCGTTTGAACGCCTTGTAGCAGAGTACACCTGGGCGGATAACGATTACGGTACGTTAAAATCCGATGCAGAGGGCAGCACATATCTTTTGGAGGCCACAAGCCTTCGTTCGTTTACGTATCTTAAGCGTTTTTTACCTAAAAAGGGTGGCTATACTTTGTATCTTCCACAAAAATACAGGCAGCTTCTTCATTTTGAAACCAGCAACGTTACATCCGCCGACGATGATTTTGCAAGGGTGTACGTGCCCATAAAAAAAGCATATTCCGCGCCATTTTACGCAACCCATAAAAAGGACAGTGAAATAGATGAAGTAAAGCAATACGATACCTTTTCAAAAAGGCGCAGGGATTCACGGGTTATCATTGAGGGCATACTGAACATAAACCGCGCGTTTAATGATAATTACAGAATAAAATCTGTGCTCTTCACCCAGAAATCTCCCCTTCTTTTAGACGGAACTATTCAGAAGATGCTTTCCTCATCAATAAAATGTACCCAGACAACTCCACAGATAATGCAGACCGTTACCTCATCTGTGCCTACTCCCAGTGAGGTTGCCCTGTGTGATATTTTTATACCAGATATTTCCGTATTTAAGGATATGAGGCGGGTTGTTATATGCGATTCCATTGAAAATCCGGATAACCTGGGAATGCTTATACGTACTGTGGACTGCTTTGGCGCAGACGGAGTTATTCTTCTTGATTCACAGGCAAGTATTTTTCACAAAAACTGCATACGCGCTGCAAGAGGCGCCATAGGCAGATTACCTGTTATAGAATTTGAAAACGACCTTTCCCCTATTGATTTCCTAAAGGATAACGGGTTTAAGGTTTACGGTACAAGCGCCCACGCAGAAGGCAGCGTATATGATATTGGGGACAAGGATAAAATTGCTTTTATTGTAGGAAGTGAATCCTACGGTATGAGAAAAGCCGTAGCAGATATGTGCAACGGCTATGTATCTATTCCTATGGCTCCGGGGCAATCATCATTAAATATTGCTGTTGCCGCGGGAATTCTTGCTTCCTTACTTTTTAAGTAAAAATCAGTAACGGTTTATACGGGCAATATCCTCTTCCCTGTAAACGTATTTTTTATGGCAGTATGGGCATACTAATTCTATTTTGCCAAGCTCTGCCAAAATTTCCTTTACGTCATCCTCACTCAACGTGGAGATGGCGTTTTCTATTTTTTCCTCGTTACAGTCGCACTTGAAATCAAGGGGAAATTCGCCTCTTAATTCGAATACGGGAGATTCCTCGCCCAAAAGAAGCTTGCCTATTATTCTTTCGTATTTTTCCCGTTCATCCTCGATAAGATAAAAATCATCATTTAATACGGGCTGGAGTATAGCGGCACACGCTCTGCCCTCACCTACAAGCATATTTATAAGGCAGGGCTGCTGCTGTGATATCTTAAAATATTTCTCCAGACTTTCCTCAAAGGTATCCTCTGAAAGCTCTATGGCGGCTGAATAAGGGAACTGAAGGCCCATATCCCTTATTACGGTAAGCCACGTTTTTTTCTTTAATATACCGTAATAATCGTTTTCGTGAAGATCGCCAAGCTGGGAATATCCCTTTACAGAAGCACTTTTGTACGTGTGAACTGCAACCATACCTCTGCCTATATTGGAATCTAAGGATACCGTAGTAACATCCTCACCCTTTGCATCCTTACCCATTATTGCCGCAGTAAGCATGAGCTTCGTAAGAAGGTTGAATTCTCCGCCCCTTATTTCATGGGTCCTCATTATTTCGTGAGTGTCCTTTGATATATCAACAATACACAGCATAAGCCTGTTATCTGCTGAAAGATATTTTTTTATCATATTGCCTCCGTTACGTAAACACAGCGCAGAGATTCGCTGTCTGCAGGTTTATCTGTGTATCCGTCGTATACGCCTGTTATTCTGAATTTCCCCTCACAAGCCTCTTTAACCTCATTATAGGTATGGGCGCGCTGGCTATGAATTTCATCAAACCTTTCGTATGCATTACCTACCCTTTCAAAGCAGGTTAAGGACATTACACACAGACGTGTTTTAGTATTGTAATCACTGTTCCATGCAAGAAAGCTATCATCGCTATCCAATGTATAAGTGCTTTTGGTTAAAAATCTTTCGTACTTTGCGCAGGTGCTTAAATCAAATATAAATTTTGCACCGCTTTTAAGATTATTACGTACGTTTTCTATACCCTCATTAAGCTCCTTTACGGATAAAAGGTAATTAAAGCCGTCGCAAATACAAACGGCGCAGTCCATCTTATGAGGGAGCCTGAACCTACGCAAATCACCCTTTATGAAGGTTACCCTTGCACCTGCCGCCGCACAGTTTGAATACGCCTGATTCAGCATATCCTCTGAAATATCCATACCCACAACGCTATACCCTTTTTTGGCAAGTATTGCAGATATTTTTCCGGTTCCGCAAGCAAGGTCCACAAGCTGACCCTTTTGTGTTCCCATATGGGACAGCACAAACCCTGCAGCCTCCTCCGGGGGCTGATTAACGTTCAGCTCGTCATAAACAGATGCAAAACGCTCAAACATAGCCATTATTTATCACCTTTCAGGAAGGAAAACAAAGTTTTTGAAGGATCTTCCTACGATAATATACATTACAAGATAATACAGCGAAAAGCCTATTACAGGTACAACAAGAAGCAGCCATATAAAGTACATTGCCGCAACGTACACAAGGCCGTATATTGCCAGACCGCTTAACACAACCGCAAGGAACGTAGGTAAGAATTTTCTTACGCAAAGCATAAACGAATACTTGTATATGTATTTGAACTTAAACTTATATTTCTGAGATAAGGGGAACGTATAAATACTTATCATCATAAATACCAATATTACACCGAGTATAAGGTAATATACGTAGGGTGCAAAGGCAGATATCATATTGGGATCCTCAGCATTTGCCATTGCCACGTAAAACCATGCAACGAATATAAGAAAAAGGAATATGAGATAATTTGTAACGGTAAGTAAAAGACCCTGCTTCCAGTTTTTCTTTATTCCCTCCCAGAAATCACTCCACAGCCAGGCATGCTCGTCTGCAGCCCAACGCATAAGGACGTTTGTAAAGCCAAGCTTACCGGGTGTAGCAATAAGCATACAGGGCAACGCCGCATATATGTACGGGATAAGCGTTGCAAACTGAGGCTCATCCAGATATCCCAAAAGAGCAAGATAAACGTTTACTGCCATTGGTATTAAAAAGAAGCAGTACATAAGGTTAAGTAATATAAGCTTTAAGCCTCTTACCTGAAAAACGGTTATAAAAAGCTTCAAAGGGTCTATATTATCTACCTGCTCCTTTGTAAGATCGCTTTTTTTCGGATTACCGATATACATTTTGTTGAAAAGCTTTCCCACCTTCAACCTCCATTAAGTTAAAGTATATATTTTTCGAGATTATTACTCTTGTATTCACTTGCAAGTATTTTTCTTACGTATTCGCTATCTGCTACTACTGTTTTTCCTGTATACTCCTCACAGTTAAAGGAAACATCCTCAACAATAGATTCCATAACCGTATGCAGACGCCTTGCGCCGATATCCTCAAGAGTTTCATTAAGCTGAACTGATATTTTTGCAATTTCCCTTATGCCGTCATCAGTAAAAACAAGGTCTATTCCCTCCACGCTTAAGAGCGCCTTCTGCTGCTTTATCAAAGCATTTTCCGGGGCTGTGAGAATCTTTACAAAATCCTCCTCTGTAAGGCTTTTAAGCTCTACCCTTATGGGAAACCTGCCCTGAAGCTCCGGGATAAGGTCGCTTATTTTAGACATATGGAATGCACCTGCGGCAATAAACAATATATGGTCTGTTTTTACAGGGCCGTATTTGGTATTTACCGTAGTACCCTCTACAATGGGAAGTATGTCCCTCTGAACACCCTCTCTTGAAACGTCGGGACCGTTTGAGTAGCCGCCTCTGCCTGCAATTTTATCTATTTCATCAATGAAAATAATACCCTTATACTGAGCAGCCTCAAGAGCAAGAGCATTTATATCATCCTTGTCTATAAGCTTCTGGGCCTCCTCCTGCTCGAAAAGCTTGAAGGCGTTTCCTACGGTTGTTTTTTTCTTTTTTGTTTTCTTGGGCATCATTGAATCCAGAACGTCCTGAATCTGCATCATCATTTCGTCCCCACCCATACCGGATATCATACCGATAGGTGTACCGCCGTGCTCCTCTACGTCTATTTCAATGGGAAGAGAATCTATTTTACCCTCGCGAAGCTTATTTCTGTACTTTTCACGGGTGGTAACAGTAAGAGCGCCTGTTGCATTAGGGTCAGCAGATACTGTTTCGATGTTTCTGTTTATATTCGGAAGTATAAGGTCCAGCACCCTTTCCTCCGCCGCAGTACGGGCAATATCCGAAACTGCCTCCATTTTTTGTTTTGTAACAAGACGGATAGCATTTTCAACAAGGTCGCGTATCATAGATTCAACGTCGCGGCCTACGTAGCCTACCTCTGTATATTTTGTTGCCTCTACCTTTACAAAGGGCGCATTTACAAACTTTGAAAGACGGCGGGCAATTTCGGTTTTACCTACGCCGGTAGGGCCCATCATTATAATATTTTTTGGAGTAACCTCCTCACGCATATCCTCGGAAAGCATACTTCGCCTGTATCTGTTTCTCAAAGCAACGGCTACGGCACGCTTTGCGTCATCCTGTCCTATTATATATTTGTCCAACGCTTCAACTATTTGCCTGGGCGTTGCCTGTATTGAATCAATCACCTGGATCATATCCTTTCAACGTAAATATTATCGTTTGTAAATACGCAGATAGATGCTGCTATCTCCAACGATTTTCTGACAATTTCCTCTGCGGAAAGATCTGTGTTGTTAAGTAATGCTCTTGCAGCCGCCATAGCATAGTTACCGCCGGAGCCTATTGCCGCAATATTATCGTCAGGCTCTATAACCTCGCCTGTACCCGATATTATAAGAAGATTATTATCGTCAAGAGCTATAAGCATAGCCTCAAGCTGCCTCATAGCCTTATCCATACGCCATTCACGGGCCAATTCAACAGCGGCCCTCTGTAAATTTCCGGAAAACTGCTGAAGCTTTGCTTCAAATTTTTCAGTAAGAGCAAATGCATCGGCAACAGAGCCTGCAAAGCCTACAAGGACCTTATCGTTGAATATTCTTCTGACCTTGCGTGCGCCGTGCTTCATTACAACGCTTTGGCCCATTGTTACCTGGCCGTCTCCGCCGATTGCACCTACACCGTTTTTCCTTACGGCTAATATTGTTGTACCTTTTATATCCATTATATTTCCTTTCAGATTACAGCTAATATGAGCTTATACAGCCTTTTCAAAGGCGTATTATACACCGCTAAGCAAAAAGCCTAAAACGGCGTTTAATTAAGCCCTTAAATATTACCTGTTTTATTTATCAGAGTACCATGCGTTGATGTAGCTTACAACAGGGGCTACAAGGCTCTTTATTTCCTTGCCTGAGGTATTTACGCACAGGTGGTAGTTTTCCATACCTACGTCACCTCCTGCAAGGGACACATAGTTTCTCTTTCTGTTTTTTTCAATAGCCTTTATATTTTTTATGAGCTCATTATCCGTAAGATTTTCACCCTCGGGCGCCTTTACGCGACACCTATGCAGCTTGGATTCCATATCCGCATAGACGAAAAGATTAAATGAAGGAATATCACCTAACATAAGCTCGGCACATCTGCCTACTATAACACAATCACTTTTTGATGCAAGTTCCTTCAAAACGTTCTCCTGAATACGAAGAAGCCTTACATAGTTTTCGTTATACGTGTTTATGAATGAAAACGTATGACCAAATGTTATGGGATAATAGCTTATGGGGGAATGATCCACAATACTTCTTACGTATTCCTCTGCCAGACCACTGCTTCTTGCTATTTCCTCAAGTATTTCCTTATCGTAATAGGCAATACCCATAGATTCAGCTATTCTCTTTCCCAGCTCGCGTCCGCCGCTTCCGAATTCTCTTCTTAATGTTATAACCTTCATACCGATTCTCCTTTTTTAATGCGTATTCATTAAAAAATTATAAAAACATATCCTTATTGCTTTCAACAGCCTCTTTTAAGGCCGACAGGGAACGTACTGAATATTTTTCCGCCCTTTGCTTTTTATTCATTTTACCCTCTTCATCTAAAGCCGGCATTAACCCGAAATTGGAATTCATGGGCTGGAAGGATGATGTTGCAGGGTTTGATATGTAATCTGCCAGCGCCCGCATCATTGTATATTTGGGAACCTCAAACCCGCCTTCATATCCAAGCATACGGCTGCTTAATGAAAGTGCCGCCACCATTCCTGATGACACAGACTCCACGTACCCCTCAACACCTGACATCTGGCCTGCAATATAAAGGTCTCTGCGTTCCCTTACGGAGTAATCACTGTTTAAGAGGGTGGGGGAATTTACGTAGGTATTTCTGTGCATAACGCCATACCTTAAAAACTGCGCATTCTCAAGGCCGGGTATCATAGAAAACACCCTTTTTTGCTCGGAAAATGTAAGGTGTGTCTGAAAGCCTACGATATTATACATTCTGCCATCCTTATCCTCAGGACGAAGCTGAACTACGGCGTAGGGGCGCTTATCACTTCTGGGATCCCAAAGGCCAACGGGCTTCAACGGACCGAATCTCAAGGTATCTATTCCCCTTGCCGCCATAATTTCAACAGGCATACATCCCTCGAATACAAGATTTTTCTCAAAGCCGTGTACATGGGCTGTTTCGGCCGTTACAAGGGCAGTATAAAACGCCTCATATTCATCCTTATCCATAGGACAGTTGATATACTCGCCGTCACCCTTGCCGTAACGGGATGCCGAAAAGGCAATATCCATATTGATACTTTCACCGTCTATAATAGGAGCCTCGGCATCAAAATAAAACAGGGATTCCTGTGAACAGATTTTCTTAAGGCCGTTCATAAGACCCTCTGACGCCAAGGGACCTGCGGCTATTATTGTATTTTCGGGAAAATCCTCTGCTGTATATTCATCATATACTACGGTGATATTTTCATTTTCGAGAATTTTATTTGTTATGTAGGAGGCAAATTTATCTCTGTCTACTGCTAAGGCGCCGCCTGCAGGAACAGACGTAGCATCCGCCGCCTCGATAATAAGGGAGCCCAAGGTACGAAGCTCCTCCTTAAGAAGCCCGTGAGCATTGCATACGTCCATAGCCTTTAAGGAATTACTGCATACAAGCTCGCCGAAAAGGCCTGTTGTATGAGCAGGTGTACTTTTATTGGGCCTCATTTCATACAGAGTAACCTTTATACCGCGCCTTGCAAGCTGCCAGGCTGCCTCGCTTCCCGCAAGGCCCGCACCTATAACCACTGCTTTTTTTTCGCATTTATCAAGCATAGACGCACCCTTTATTTTTCCTTATATTTACACTTGAAGTTGCGGCATATAACCGTATCACCGTTCTTTGTAGGGCGTATTACGAGCCAATCCCCGCATTCAGGGCATTTTCTGCCTGCAGGTGGATACGTGGAGGCAAAATTACATTCCGGATACTTTGAGCACCCGTAGAATTTTGAGCCCTTTTTACTCTGCTTGATTAACAGCGTGCTTGAGCATACGGGGCATTTATATTCGGATTCCACCAGAATAGGCTTTGTAAACTTACAGTCCGGGTATGCAGAGCAAGCTAGGAATTCCCCGAAGCGACCCATTTTTATAACCATATTTGCTCCGCAAATCTCACACTTTTCGTCTGTTACCCTATCCTCGATTTTTATTTTTTCAATATCCTCGTCAGCCTTTTTTACCATAGGCTCGAAATCCTTATAAAAGTCGCCGATAACGTCCTTCCACGAGCATTTACGCTCCTCGATTTCGTCCAGGTTATCCTCCATCTTTGCTGTAAATGAATAATCTATAACTGAATCGAAGTACTGAATAAGGATGTTGTTTATAAGCACACCAAGGTCCGTGGGATAAAGGCTTCCCTTTTCCTTTTTGACGTAGTTTCGCTTATATATAGTAGCAATCGTAGGCGCATAGGTGCTTGGTCTGCCTATACCTATTTCCTTCATTTTCTTTACAAGTGAGCCCTCTGTATATCTTGACGGAGGCTGTGTAAAATGCTGCTCCCGCGACCATTCAATAAGCGTAAGTGTATCACCTACGTTAAGCTCCGGAAGCAGCTTGTTCTTGCTTTCCTGCTTATCCTCATCCTCATAAATACGCTTATATCCGTCAAATACAAGTATGCTTCCCGTAACCTTGAATATATGCTCGCCATTTTTAACGTCTACGTTTGTAGTATCGTAAACAGCGCTCTTCATCTGGGATGCAACAAATCTCTCGTATATAATCTTATACAGCTTGTACTGCTCCGCAGTAAGTGATTCACGTATTTTTTCGGGGTCCAGGTCTATATAAGCGGGACGTATTGCTTCATGGGCATCCTGTACGTTTGCCTTGGTGTTTGAATAGCTGTTTGCGCTTTCAGGGAGATAATCCTCTCCGTATTTTTTGGAAATAAGCTTGCGTACAGATTCAAGGGCTGTGGCAGATATTCTTACAGAGTCTGTTCTCATGTAGGTAATAAGACCTACCGTACCCTTTCCCGCAACACTTACACCCTCGTAAAGCTGCTGGGCTATGCTCATTGTTCTTGAGGTTGAAAAGCCCAGCTTTCTGAAGGCATCCTGCTGTAAGGAGCTTGTTTCAAAGGGCGGAAGGGGATGCTTTTCCCTCTTTGTCTTCTTTACGTCCTTTACTGAAAATACGCCATTTTCACAATCCTTTACAACTGCCTCAACAGCGTCTGCATTTTCGAGCTTTATTTTCCTTTGGTCGTTGCCGTGATAGCTTATAACGAAATTCTTTTTACTGCTTTGGCCCCTAACCTTTGCATCCAGGGACCAATACTCGCTGGGAATAAATTCGGCTATTTCATCTTCCCTGTCGCATATAAGCCTTACAACAACAGACTGGACTCTGCCTGCGCTTAAATGTGATTTAACCTTGTGCCACAAAATAGGGCTTATCTGATAGCCTACAAGCCTATCAAGCACGCGCCTTGCCTGCTGCGCATCAATAAGTCCGCCGTCCAGCCTTCGCTTGTTCTTGATCGCGGCAAGAACTGCAGGCTTTGTGATTTCATTAAACGAAATTCTGCACTTACTGCTTTCATCAAGCTTTAAGAGCTGTGAGAGATGCCAGGCAATAGCCTCTCCTTCCCTGTCAGGGTCAGTAGCAAGATAAACACAGTCCGCATTTTTTGCCGCGGCCTTAAGCTTTTCCACTACCTCTTTCTTTTCCTTCATTACCTTGTACCTGGGCTCAAATCCGTCCTCAACGGTAATTCCCAGGGTTGTTTTAGGCAAGTCTCTTACGTGGCCGTTTGATGCCATTAAAACGTAATCGTTGCTCAAAAACGACTTTATTGTCTGGATTTTTGAAGGTGATTCAACTATTATAAGTTTTTTTCCCATATTATCTTTATGCGTTAAACGCAAGCGCCCCGAAAAAGAGCGGCTTCCTTTCAATATTAAAAGTTTTATCCGCGGAAAAGCCTTACGAGCTTTCCCGGAAGAACCTCAACGTATCCGTTCATTTCAAGAACGGCAAGCCTTGAATTAAACTGCGCCGGCACCATGCCCGTAAGCCTCATAAGCTCGTCTGCATGGATAGACGTGCCCAATGACAAATACTCTAATATCTGCCTGTCGGGCGCCAGCAGGGCTTCCCTTTCCCCATTTATATCCGACACCTCATTTTTTATATGGGCATCAGAATTTACATCCTCGGTTATAACAGCCTCCTCGGATGCCTTTGAAACATAATACTTCTGCTTTATTATGACACCGTCGTATGCGGAAAATCCTTCCTTATCAATAATGTCATAGGGGCTTGATGCTAAAATAGCACCGTCGTCCAATAATTTTTTACAGCCCGAATAATACTCATCTCCTACACCTAACGTAACGTAAACGTCTCGGTTTTGTGTTGCCGCATGTGTAGCTGTATTAAGCGCACCGCTTTTCTCCCCTGCCTCAACAACGAGAACACCCTCGCACAAACCGCTTATAATCCTGTTTCTCACAGGAAAATTATGCTTTAACGGCGGCGTATTGGGCATAAGCTCCGAAATTACAACTCCGTGCCTTTTTACCTCTTCAAAAAGCTCCTTGTTTTCAGATGGGTAGCATTTATCTATACCGCAGCCCAACACCACGCAAACGTTTCCGCCTGAAGCAAGGGCTCCGTTTATAGCACAGGTATCAATGCCTCTTGCGCCGCCTGTAACCACGGTAAAGCCACTTGACACAAGCTTTTGCGCATAGCTCTCCGCTGTGAACATTCCGCGCTTTGAGGCCGCTCTCATACCTACAACGCCTATACACCTTTTATTGAGCACAGAAAGGTTACCCTCGTAAAACAGGACTATCGGCGGAGAATCCGTTTCCCTGAGCATAAAGGGATAACTATCCTCAAGAATGCTTACCGTTTTATATTTACCTGCTGCATCCAAATAAGCAGCTATACCCTGCCCGGCACTTTTGCAGAGCAGGGAAACAGCCTTGTTGTTGGGGAATATTTTTGATATGGCAGAGGCGCTGTAATGAAAAAAGCAAGACGGGGACTTCACCACCCGGATAATATCCATCTTTTCCGCGTAGGACACGCCCTTAACCATGGCAAACCACAGCCAATATGCTTTTTCCTCTACAGTCATACCTAATACCGTCTAATTAATCAAGAAAATCGCGAAGCTTTTTGCTTCTGCTTGGATGTCTTAATTTTCTGAGTGCCTTTGCCTCTATCTGCCTTATACGCTCACGTGTAACGTCGAAGGTTTTACCAACCTCCTCCAAAGTTCTGGGGCGTCCGTCTATAAGGCCGAATCTAAGCATAAGCACCTTCTTTTCCCTGTCTGTAAGAGTTTCAAGAACGTCCATTATCTGTTCTCTGAGAAGGTTGTATGATGCAGCCTCAGATGGGGACATAACCTCCTCGTCAGGGATAAAGTCGCCCAAGTGGCTATCCTCCTCCTCACCGATAGGCATTTCAAGTGATGAGGGCTCCTGTGCAACCTTAAGTATATCTCTTACCTTATCAGGGGACATATGCATTGCCTCTGCAAGCTCGTCAGAGGTAGGCTGACGGCCAAGAGTCTGAAGCATTGTTCTCTGCATACGTGTCATTCTGGAGATTGTTTCTACCATATGTACAGGGATACGGATTGTTCTTGCCTGGTCTGCAATAGAACGTGTAATAGCCTGCCTTATCCACCACGTTGCGTATGTTGAAAACTTGTAGCCCTTTCTGTAATCGAACTTTTCAACAGCCTTGATAAGACCCATATTACCTTCCTGAATAAGGTCAAGGAAGAACATGCCTCTGTTGAGATATTTTTTTGCTATACTTACAACAAGACGGAGGTTGGATTCGATAAGCCTGTCCTTTGCAGTTTGGTCACCCAATTCCATTCTCTTTGCAAGCTCGATTTCCTCGTCTGCCTGAAGGAGGGGCACCTTACCTATTTCCTTAAGGTACATTCTTACAGGGTCGTCTATACGGATGCTATCGGGCAATTCAAGAACGCTTTCGTCTATCTGCTGCTTTTCCTCGTACTCGTCATCCAATGTGATATTGTACGTACGGAGGCTATCGAGAAACTCCTCTATTTCCTCTGCGTCTACATCAACATTTTCAAATGCATCAATGATTTCTGCATAAGTGAGAAAGCCCTTTTCAGAGCCTCTTTCTATAAGCTCCTTGCAACGCTCATCCTTGCTCTTTGGAACAGTTTCAACCTCGTCAATACCGGAAAAGGTTTCATCCAGCTCCATTAAATCATCCAACTCGATCATATCTGCATCAAGCTGACCGTCGAGATTTACAACATCCTCGTTATTATACTCTGACATATATATCCTTCCTTTTTACTTTTGCATTTTTGATAATTTTTTATATTTTACAATCTCCTTCAAGAGAGATTGACATTCTTCACTGTTGTACCCACCGTGCTTTATCAGCTCGTTGGCCTTTACCTGCATCTCTGCGGCTATAATATCGTAATGACGCGCAAGAAGCTTTGACGCAAGAAGCACTGAATCGTTTACAATATCCGATGAAACAACCTCTGTAAAGAACAAGGAATATAGTGAAGCACGCTCCTCATCGCTTATTCCGTACATTATGCTGTCGGTATTAAATTCTTCATTAAGCTTAAAAACCCTTTGAATTCCCAAAATAATTTTTTTACAGTCCTGATTATAGAAGCAATCCTCGTTTACTACCTTGAGAACCTTCCTTGCGGCCTCCTCGTTTATCACCATGTGGTTAATAAGCTTTATCTCCAAATCGTCCTTAGGCGGCACCGATGCTGCCCTTTCACCGTCTGACGGGGTAAGGGTCCTGACGGGCTTTTTAAGCTGCGGCTCATTTTTTGACGCTAATATTCGGTTTACATCGTGGGCTATTGCATTTTCGGAAAAGCCTGTTTTCTTGGCAACCGCCCTTATGTACCTTTCCCTTTCGATCTGGGAATCCATACCTACGATGATTTCCACTGCGGCAGCTGCAGCCCTTGAACGGCCCTGCTCATTGGATAAATCAAATTTCTTTATTGTGTTACCCAGAAGGAATGTGTTAAGCTCTTGGGCCTTATCCACAACACCCTTCATATAATCACCGCCGTAGCGCCTTAGTGTATCGTCCGGGTCACACCCGTCGGGAAAATTAAGCACACGCACGTCTAAACCAACGGATTTTAATATTTCAAGCCCTCTTACAGTAGCCGCCTGACCTGCACCGTCTCCATCGTAGCCAATAAGAACCTTATTAGTGTATCTTTTCAGCTTTCTTGCCTGATACGTGGTAAGGGAGGTTCCGCAGGATGCAACCGCTGTATTAAAGCCGAACTGATGCATCGTTATAACGTCAAAATACCCCTCAACAACTATAAGGCCTGCCTCTCTGCCGAAATTCTTTGATACGTTAAGGCCGTACAGGGTGTTGCTTTTGTTATAAATAAGCGTTTGAGGTGAGTTTATATACTTCTGTTCATCAGCCTCGTTAAGCCGGCGTCCACCGAAGGCAAGCACAGTACCGTCGTCATCACAAATAGGAAACATAAGCCTGTTTCTGAAGCGGTCATACACGCCCTTATTTCCCTTTGATACGAGGCCTGCCTCAAGCATTACAGCCTCGCTGAAATTTTTTGATAAAAGGTGATCCCTTAAGTTATTCCAGCCTGCAGGCGCAAAGCCTATCATAAATTTCTTTGATATATCAGCAGGAACACCTCTTGAATTAAGATAATCCCTTGCTATTTTTGCCTCAGGTGTGGAAAGCTTTTCTATATAAAACCTTGCCGCCTCTGCCATTACCTGGGTTATCATTCTTCTTTTAACGTCTGTTTGAGTTTCCTGCCTGCCCTTAAACGTCTCGACCTTCATGCCTACGCGCTTTGCAAGAAATTCCACGGCTTCATTAAACTCAAGATGCTCTACCTCGCGTATAAAGGTAATAACATCTCCGCCTTTGCCGCAGCCGAAGCATTTATATATCTGCATATCGGTATTTACGGAAAATGAAGGGGTTTTTTCGGAATGAAACGGGCACAGACCCCAAAGCTGACGGCCCTTTCTTGTCAGCTTTACGTATTCACCTACAACAGAAGCTATATCGTTTCTTTCCTTTAATTCCGATATAAAGCTGCTGTAATCTCTGCTATCAGCCATTAATCAGCCTCCCCATCCCCATGATTTTGCAACAAACACGTCTGAAAATACCTTTACAGCGTAGGAATCTGTCATTCCGGAAACATAATCGCATATTGCAACCTGAGGAGAAAACCTTTCTGCAAGGGATCTGTATTCCTCGGGAAGCCTGCTTAAATCTGACAGATAATATTCAAAAAGCATTTCTATCATTCGTTCAGCTTTGCTTTCCTGCTTTTTCGCAACGCTGTCTATATATACTGTTTCGAATAAAAAGGACCGCAGCTCTCCTGTAATCCCCGATATTTCATCGCTCATAGATACCACATCCTTATCAAAGCTGTTGGTTACAACGTCATACACCATAGTATTTATACGCTCACTCTGGGTTTTACCCAAAACTTTTACGCAGGATGAGGGTATTGAATCAGTAGAAATAATACCCGCGCGTGTGGCATCGTCTATATCGTGGTTAATATACGCAATTTTATCCGACAGACGAACCACCTGACCCTCTAACGTAGAGGGTCGGCAGGAGGTACGGTGATTTACTATACCGTCCCTTACCTCAAAGGTAAGGTTAAGGCCTTTCATTGAATGCTCAAGATAATCCACCACTCTTAATGATTGCTCGTTATGCTTAAAGCCGCCAAAGCCCTTCATTATCTTATTTAACGAACGTTCGCAGGCGTGGCCGAAAGGGGTATGGCCTAAATCATGCCCTAAAGCGATAGATTCAGTAAGGTCCTCATTAAGCCTTAACGCCCTTGCAATAGTCCTTGCAATCTGGGCAACCTCAAGAGTGTGTGTAAGGCGCGTACGGTAATGGTCCTCCTCCGGGGATAAAAACACCTGTGTTTTATGCTTTAACCTTCTGAAGGACTTGCTGTGAATAATCCTGTCCCTATCCCGCTGAAATACGGTACGTATGGGGCATTCAGCCTCATCACGCAAGCGGCCTTTACTCTCACTTGACAGACACGCCCTTGGTGAAAGCCTTTCTTTTTCGGTTTCCTCGTTAAATAATCTGATACCTTCGTTCAAAATATTAATCACCACACCTTATTAAGATAATGCATAAAGCCATTAATCTATTATTCAACACAAAATTCTAAAATCCTACTTGAAAAAGTATTTTTTAGGAAAATTTTATTTATATATAAATAAAATGACCGTGAGCAATAAATACTCACGGTCATATTACTTTTAATCTAATTACTTTGCTATAGAATTAAGCTTTGCATTGAACAAAGATTTTTTTCTGTTAGCAGCATTTTTGTGAACGACGCCTTTCTGCGCAGCCATATCCCATTTCTTTGCAACTGTAGGATAAAGTTCTTTTGCAGCCTCAACGTCACCCGCCTCAATAGCCTTGAGATAATTTTTGGTAACGGTCTTGACTTCAGACATTATCATTCTGTTGCGAAGATTACGCTTTTCCTGCTGAATTGCTCTCTTCTTAGCGGACTTGATGTTTGCCAATGTAGTCACCTCCTGTCGATAAACGATGGGATTATACCATATCGGCAAAAGAAATGCAAGGTTTTTTTTTATTTTTTACACTTATATTTGCACTTTTTTGTTTTTTATACTTACCCTGCCATTTCCCTCATCTTGGTAAGTATCCTTTTTTCCATTCTGGATACCTGTACCTGAGAGATTGACAGTCTTTGGGCAACATCGCTTTGAGTCATATCCTTAAAATACCTTAAAACGATTATCTGTCTTTCTACTGTATCAAGGGTGGAAAGCATTTCCTTAAGCAATATCCTTAATGATATTTCACCCACCTCATCCCTATCGCTCATCTGAGTTACGGTATCAAGAACAGTAACGCTTGATGAGGAATCCTCGTAGGCAGGGGCGCTTAAGGAAACAAGGCAGGATTGAGATTCCATTGCAAGTATAATATCCTCAACGCTTAATCCGCTTATAGAGGATATTTCGGAAAGCGTAGGCTCCTTTTCGTTTTTTCTTTCCAGCTCACAGCGTATCTCGTTTATTTTTTTAACGTTTTCCTTTATTGATCTGGATATTTTGATTGCTCCGTCATCACGCAAAAACCGCTTTATTTCCCCTGTAATAAGGGGAACGGCGTATGTGGAAAAGCGTACGTCATAATTGAAATCGTAGTTTTTTATCGCCTTTACAAGGCCTATTGCGCCAAGCTGCTCCAAATCATCGTATTCGTAGCCTCTGTTAAGAAAACGGCGGACTATAGATTTGACAAGAGGCATATTACAGGTAACAAGGGTATTTAATGCCTCGTCATCTCCCCTTTGTGCCTTTGATATAAGTGCAAGTGTACGTTCATGGTCGAACAACTCAAGCGACCCATCAACACCAAACACAGTATCAGCACCCACCTGTAATATTTTTTGTCATTCTTACCCTTGTTCCGCTCCCTACCAAGGAATATACCTCACAGCCGGACATAAACGTTTCCATTACGGTAAAGCCCATTCCGCTTCTGCCGTCGTTTGGCTTTGTGGTATAAAGAGGCTGCCTTGCCGTATCTATATCGGCAATACCGCGCCCTGTATCTATAACCTCGATTACTATCTTGTCTATGTACAGCTCGCATATTACGGTTACGATACCCTTTACCCCGTCGTACCCGTGGATAATAGCATTGGTAACCGCCTCGGAAACTGCTGTTTTTATATCTGTTATTTCCTCTACGGTAGGATCAAGCTGCGAAGCAAATGCCGCAACAGCCATTCTCGCAAAGGATTCATTTACAGAATTGCTTATAAACTCAAGCTTCATTTCATTTATTTTTTTCATTATTCAAAACCATACCTTTCAAATTTATACCTCTTTACAGCGTACTCCTTAACGGGATACGGGTACTCCTTTTTCCATTGCACGTATGGCCTCCTCCTCACCTTGATATACCTCAAATATTCTGTATAACCCTGCCACCTCGGCAAATCTTCTTACCTTGTCGTTTATCCCAACGAGTATAGCTCTGCCGTTTAAGGACATTATATTTTTGTAACGTCCGTAAAAAACACTTATACCGGAACTATCCATAAACGTAAGCTCACTTAAATCAAAAATTACTTTTTTCAGCTTTCGTCTTGACATTATATTGTCTATTGCTTCTCTGGTTGCATCTGCGCTGTGATGATCCAATTCTCCCTCGAGATAAAGAACAAGTATATCGTCCTTTATTTTTCCTGTTACCTTCAAAATCTCTACCCCCTTACAGGCATTTTTCTTTGTCGTGAATAATATATTCACCGGGGCTGTACTACTTCCCTTTGATGAAATTTATACGTTTTTGACGAATGAAAAATTAATTTTCAAGAAGCAGCTGATTTATTTTTTTGGTATAGATACCGCACAGCTCATCTGCATATTCCTGGGAAAAGCCCTCGCTTATTACCTTAAAGGTGGGCTGCTCCTCACCGGGGATTATCATAGACCAACCGTAATCGTGATTTATTTTTATACCCATATCACTTTCCTCGCTGCAGTTATGCCTCGTGTAAAATTCATGCATAACATGTCCCTTTTTATTCCACGGACATTTTACTGTTTTTTCTGATATATAAACGTTGGGAAGACCTTCAATCATTTCCTTGAACGTCTTTTTTGTATCCTTCATATAGCTTAAAAGTGAAAGAATAAAATATATGCTGTCTCCGCAGTAGGAGTACATCATACCGTTAATATCCCTTTCCTCATCTGTTCCCTCAACAGATAAGCCACGGGCTACCTCAAGGCTTATACTCCTTAAATAATCCTGTGTTACACCTTCTGTATCAGGGATACCCTCACCCCTTGCACGGTTCTTTTTCAAAACGCTTATAAGCACTCCAAGGCGTTCCCTGGAAATCGCCTTCGTGTCCTCACCGTAAAGCACTACCATTTCACCGAGCTTATCTACGGATACTGTAAATAACGGATTATCCGTATCACACGCGGTAAATCCAAGCCTTTCAAGAACTCTTTTCAGCAGCTGCTCCGTTAGCGAGCAGTTGTTAAAAATTCTTACACATCCGCCCATATCCTTAATGCCTGAAAATTCGTTAGATATAATATTTTCGTATATATCCATAATTCCCGTGGCCTCAACTATTCTGCATTTTCCGGGATGATACGGCAGAGATGAAAGCAGGCCCGCCTTGGACCATATCCTTTTTTGTACTGCAACAGGTATTGTCGCACCGTTTCCGTCTGTAAAGGTAACTGTACATCCCCCTTCTCTCTGCCCTATGAATATTCCGCCGTTGGCGCTGTATTCCCTTACAAACCTCCTGAAAACAGGCAGGGTTGTATGCGGCATCTTTATACACGTACCGCCCTGGGATATAACTCCTGCACAAATACTGTGGTATGCGCTTTGTGCTGTACGTGTGTTTTCTCTTGTATTTTCACAGTTATTCTCTGCCTCACCCATTCCCACGCATATACTGCCCTCGCCGTTGAACAGTGATGAAAATGCGGCAGCATACTTCATAACGTCCCACAGGTGGATATCTTCATTGTCCTTTACCCTTATACGTCCTCCCGTTAAAAGGTCCTTCTTTGCGGTGTTATCCCATACAACGTCATTATCAATAGAGCATCCCGAATCTATTGTTTTACGCGGCCAGACATTTACACCCTTATTCACCGTAGCCGAAGCGCCTACGCGGCTTTCATCACCTATCACCGCGTTTTCAAACACCCTTACGTTAGAACCAAGGTGTACCCCGTCACATATTACCCCGCCGCGAATCTCACAGCATTCCCCGATATATACGTTATCACCTATAACAGAGCCCTTTATTGAGGCACCCTCACCTATAAAAGCACCGTGCCCTATTACGCTACCACTTGAAATACGGGCATTACGGGATACAGTACAGCCATCGCACAGCATAACTCTGTCCTCTATTACTGCACCGGGGCGCACTGTTACGTTTTTTCCGTAGTATATGCCGTTTTTCATCAGAGTACAGCCTCCGCAATACTCCATTTTACCCATTAAAACATCCTTATTTGCCTGAAGATACATTTCCTTGTTGCCTATGTCGCACCAATAGGACTCATCCATATATCCGTAAATTTTACCTGTATTCTTCAAAATCTCGGGAAAAAGGTCTGATGAAAAATCGTACTGGCATTTTTCGGGTATCATTTTGATTACGTTGGGAGAAAGAATGTACGTGCCTGTATTAACCGTATCCGAAAACACCTGACACCAGGAGGGCTTTTCACAGAATTTAGTTACACGTCCATTATTATCAGTTATAACAACTCCGTATTGAAGAGGCTCCTCTACGCGATGTAATACCATTGTAACGTCCGCCCCTTTTTCCTTGTGAAGCCTGTATGCTCCGCTTATATCCACAGATGAAAGACCGTCTCCGCTTATAACCAATACGTCTTCATCTATATTTCCAACCGCCTTTTTTACACTGCCTGCAGTACCAAGAGGGGCATCCTCAATGCTGTAACTTATATTCATAGACATACTGTGCCCGTTGGCATAATGAGAAATTATTACGTCGTTAAGATATCGCGCCGTAATCGTAGCCTCATATACAGAATGTTTTTTCAAATTCCTGAGAACATAATCCAAAATCGGACGTCCGCATACCCTTACCATAGGCTTGGGAAGAGTACACGTTATGGGGCGCAGGCGCTGACCATTTCCGCCCGCCATTATAACTGCTTTCATTTTTTCTCCAGACAAATATTGTTTTTATACTTATTTTTGTCCGATGTGGAAATATTATTCCCGAATAAAGAAAAAAGGAAATGCATAACGCATTTCCTTTATAAAACTCATTTAATTTATTTATGTTATTTGAAAAACAAGCGCTTTTCCAGGCTTTCCAAAAGCTTTTTTCGTCTGTTCAATATTATAAATGCCGCTGCTATTACCATACACGGTATACAGGAATAAAAGGACCACCTTACAGGAACTATAACCGATATATACGCATTGATTATAAGCTCCATACACACGGTATATACACCTATTGAAGCAAACACCAGCGCCAAAATCTCCATAACAGGGTGAACCCTTTTGTACTTTGCATAAACAATAAATATAAACACAATACCCCCAAATATAACAGTAAGAGGTAATGCAAGGGGTAAAAACCACGCCTTTTGAGGTGATGTTTTAAGCTCTACAAAAAACAGATACAGCAATATAACACCTATATCCAGAGCAAGAAACAGAAACGCTCTCTTTCTTGAAAAAAACATAGGCAAAAGCACCATAACGAAGAATACGCACAACGCTCCCACAACGTAGCCGGACCAGGTAAACTCGTGTGTTGTCATTATATCCGTAAGAGAGCATATAAACACAGGGATAAGCAAAAGTATAGATGCAAGCACCGCAAAAAACCTTTTATTTATGTTCTGTATTATTACCTCCAGCCTTCTTGGATAGGGACGGCTTTCAGGCTCCTTCCAGGGATTTGACGGGTTTATTACCGGAGTTTTACACAGGGGGCATCTTTTTTCGGATTGGGCAAGCTCTACCCCGCAATTAACACAGTAAGACATATATTTACCACCTTTGATTACTTTCTACCTTAATATGAATACCCTTTTTTACAAGGGATGTAAAAAAATTACGTTCCACGTAGGCTTCCTTTATTGTTCTTGTAAAATTGATATACAACACACCCTTATAGCTGACACAGGCGCAGGTTACCCTGTTTCTCTTTAATGGACCCAGCATAAAATCCACACGCTCCACGTATTCATCCATACACGGGGGTAACGTAATTACGCCGAGGTTAGATAATACGGTTGAGGTTTGCCTGTCTCCCTTAAAGGAATATACAAACTTTAACGCCCACCTTTTTATAAAAAGCGGCGCAAGAGAAAGAAGCCTGTTGTTTTCACTTTGAACATTGGTTGAAAACTTTGCATTCAAAAGCTTTTCATCCATTTCCATACCAAAATGTCCCTTGACTATTTTTACGGTTTCATCCAGGGTGTACTGCCCGTATTTAGGCTCTATTCCCGGGTTGGTGTAGGATGCAAAATTCCTTACGGTTTTCGTGTTGTAAAACCGCCTTAAATTTATGGGAACACATATTTTTATTGGCTTAAATTTTTTTCTGTTGGCTACGCTTTCCCTTTGTATGCTGTCAACGGCAAGAATAAGCTCTGAGGTAAGATATTCGGTAAGTGTGGCATTATATCTTTTTGCCTCCTCCAAAACCCTTTTGCTTTCTGCCATACCCGTAACGATGTTCATAAAATTATTTTCGTTTGTTCCGGGAATATTATATGACGAGCCTTCCTTTCGGCTTCTGGAATTATCCCTGGCATAGCGTAAAAAGCTATCCTCGCTTTCCCCCTCGCAGGGTTCCTCGTCACAGCATAAAACGCCGTGGGTGTATTCCATTTGAACGCTATACTTAAGCATTATGTATCGAGCTACAAGCGTCTTAAGAAACGTCATACCCCCCGTACCGTCTGTAAGAACGTGGAAAAACTCTACTGCAATTCTTTTGCCGTAGTATCTTATACGAAGCATATAGCCGTTATTTTCACGCAGATTCATACGCATACAGGGATTGCCTACGTCCTTTTGGATAGAAATAGGCTCGTCAATATGCTCCAGATAATACCAGAACAGCCCCTTTTTAAGCTTTTTGGCAAATGCCGGAAATCTTTTTACCGCATCTTCTGCGGCTATCTGCAGTATCTGCGGGTCTATATCCTCCTTCAGGGTTGCAGATACTCTAAAGAGGGCTGTCCAGCTTCTTGTCATTACGGCAGGATATATTTTTGCGGCATTGTCCAGCTTCATCCAAGTTTTTTTGTTATTCATTATTTTCTTCCCCGAATACAAAATCCACTATTTTGTACAACGCCTTTCTCGATTCCTTAAGCCTATACATCGGGTATGCATGCCACATACCCTTTTCTACCAGCAGCGTTGCTTTTGCCCCTGCCGCCAACGCCTTTTCATAAACAGAAACGGCATCATCAAGAAGAATCTCATCCCCGCCCGCAATAATAAGCATAGGCGGAAAGGATGTAAAATCCCCAAACAATGGCGAAACAAGCTCATTTTTAAGATTTTCCTCGTCTGCATACATAAGTGCAAAGGATTTAAGCTGCTTTGTAGAAAGGGAAACCTCCTTTTTTGCATTATAATCATGGCTTTTGCCTGTTAATGCAAGGTCCGACCACGGAGATACAAGTACGCATCCCCTCGGCAAGCCCTCTCCCCTTGATTTAAGGTAATGAACCAAGGCAGCGGCAAGCCCTCCACCGGCAGATTCACCCATTACATATATATCGTTGCTTTTATAACCGTATTTATCAATAAGCTGCCTGTATGCGGAATATGCATCATCAAGGGCGGCAGGAAACCTATGCTCAGGCGCCAGCCTGTACACAGGGCAAAACGCATCAATACCCGTACAGTCTGCAAGAACACCGCCAAATGTGCTCGTATAAATAATATCACCCGAAACGTATCCGCCACCGTGAAGATACAGGATCACCTTATCTAACCGCTTTACCCTGGGACGCACCCATACAGCGTCTATACACCCCATATTTTCTGTTTGAAAGCTTACGTCGGATTTGAATATCCTTTTTGCCAGCTCACCAAGCTTATTTTGAAGTGATTTTTCGGCTTCTATATTTGAATTGGTTATAATAGGCTTCAAAAGCCTTATATGAAACTTTATCCACAATGCAGTAAGCCCCGGCACTTTCCATTTCTCCTTAAGGTGTATCTTTACTGTGATTATACCATAATTTTCATAGTTTGTAGCACGTTAATAATTTATAATAGTAAAGGTAATTACCAAATTTTTCCTTGCCTTTTTCATATCTTTGAACTATAATTGTCTAAATATATGCGCTTTCAAAGGAATAAATATGTACAATTTTCATACTCATACAGCCTTTTCTGACGGTATTGCAGCGCCTGTTGAATATGTTAAATACGCCATATCCAACGGTATGAGTACCCTGGGCTTTTCAGACCATGCCCCTGTACCCTTTGATTCATCCTGGAATATGCCTATGAGTAAATTGGATGGGTATATTTGCGCAATTTCACAGCTTAAAAATGAATACAGCTCCCTTAATATCCGTATGGGGCTGGAGCTTGATTATTTCGATGAGTTGTACGCACCCTCTGCCTGCGGATACGATTTATCCGCATTTGATTACGTAATAGGCGCAGTACATTACCTTGCCCCTGATAAGGCTACTGTGGATGCAAGCCAGAGTGAGGTGGATATCCTTTTTGAAAGTGAATTCAAGGGAGATTCACACAAATTTGTACGTACGTATTTTGAAAAATACCGTAATATGCTTAATTCGTTAAGGCCCCAAATCGCGGCACATATAGACCTTATATCAAGGCGTAACGTAGACTTCAAATATTACGATGAGTCTGATAAGGTTTTTACAGACGAACTTTACAATGCCCTTAAGGAGGTAAAAAGGCTTGGTATTTTTCTGGAAATAAATACCGGTGCCATGAGCAGAGGTAGAGATGTTTTATACCCGCCACGCCATCTTCTCGGTATGGTAAGGGATATGGATATCCCCGTATTATTCGGTGCAGATGCCCATTCTCCGCAAAATCTTTTGTGCTGTTTTAATGAAGTAGACACCCTTATTAACACCATAGGATTAAGAAAAGCCGATATATCGGATATTATAAGATAACGAATACAGGACAGATATATGACCGACGTATTTTTTGTAATACAAAACGACAATGTTTTCAACACGATATCAAACTTTATATCCTTTAACAAAAGTGATATTTCTATTTCTGCAAGGATAAATTCTGTTGCAGAAATAGGTGAGGTTTGCTCGTTTTTTATACCGGACATAGCCGTAATAGACCATTCAACGGATTACACAAAAACTGTTGAAATAATAAAGGCCTTTAAGGATATATCGGATAAAATCATTACCGTTGTGCTTATACCCATCAGCGATTCTTCATTTATGGACTCTCTTTCTTCACAGGGTGCGGATTATTTCTTCCAGAAGCCCTTCAAAATCGGTGAGTTTATAAACGTACTTTCCTCTGTTAATAAATTTTCTCCCAATAACGATTCTGAAGACAGGCTTTTGCTTACAAAGCCCCTCCATGATATTACAGAGGTTCTTGTTTCTATGGGGTTTGTAAGCAATCACAAGGGTACGGCGTATATTGCCGAGGCTGTTAGAATTGTATCTGCAAGCAATACACAGAAATCTGCCATTGAGCTTTACACCACCATATCGTCAAGGTACGCAACAACACCTGCGGCTGTGGAGCGCTCAATCAGAACCGCTATTGAAAAAACCTGGACAGAGGGTAATCTGGACAAGCTTGAGGAGATGTTTGGATTTACAGTAAGCGAGGAAAAGGGCAAGCCATCTAACCTACAGTTTATATACCGCATATCTGAAGCAATGATTTCTGCAAAAATAAAGGAAAAATCAAAAGGGAAATAACATAACGTATAGAAACAGTAAAAGTCCCGACAGAGCACACTGCCGGGTCTTTTACTATCTGTAATTATAGCTATATGATAGAATAAATAAAATAAATAAATCGATAAACCGAAATTGGCAGGTAAATAGATGAGAAAACACATCGCAAACACAATAACCATCAGCAGAATTTTATGTAGCATTTGTCTGTTACCATGCCCTGTGTTTTCCATCACTTTTTATAGTATATACCTGCTTTGTGGAATTACAGATATGGTAGATGGAACAATCGCAAGAAAGACAAAGACCATTAGCAAATTGGGGGCAAGATTAGATACCGTTGCTGATATTGTATTTGTAGCAGTGTGTTCGGTGAAAATTCTACCGTTGATACAACTTCCTACTTGGTTGTGGGTTTGGGTTGCTGTTATAGCAATAATCAAAACAGGGAATGTTGTTTGGGGATTGATTTGTAACAAGAAATGGATGTCCCTACATACCTCCTTGAACAAAGTTACGGGTTTCTTACTGTTTCTTTTTCCTTTGACATTCAGTTTTATTGACCCAATATATAGCTCTGCGATAGTATGTTCCGTGGCAACAGCATCAGCCATCAATGAGATATATTATACAAGAATGCGTATAGAAATCTTTTAACAAGTTAATCCCGATTTACCAAACTGATTATGAGCATACCTCTATACACCGTTCATAATATCACATATGATGTTGTACTTTTTGTAAAACAAATTATCAAAGCAGACTGTTTTCAGCATTTTGAGCCTCAGGATATGGACGTATGACACACTCCAAAACCGGTTGTAAGACCTTCTCAGCCACCTGCGGTAACAGTTCTCCCAAAGAGAGAGCCAAGACTCCCCTATCGAATACTTTAACATAAAAAACGGAGCGTATCTGTTCAGATGCGCTCCGTTAAATATTTTACAGACACACAGCAATAAGGCTGAGTTTTCGTTTTTACTTATTTAAGCTTGTAAATGCCTACACCGCCAAGCTTATCTGCAGTGCCTATGGCAAGGTATTTATCATCAGGGCTTATTGCGCAGGATATGGGCTGTGTTGCGTAGAAAACGAAGTATCTGTTTTTGTTGGGATTATCTGTATATCCAACGTTTTCAACGTCTATCTGCTCGTAAACAGCTGCAGCCTCCCTGTCCGGATCCTCCTCGCCGCCTATACCGCACATTCCCTGTATAACAATTCCGTTTTCATCATCGTAGGTAAATACAGTACCCAACGCCTCGCTGTAGCCTGCAACGCCGTATACCTTCGTGCCTGTGCTATCGACACACATACTGTGTATTCCGCCGCAGGTAACAACCATACCGAGTGAATATACCTTACCGTCCTTTATACGGGAAAGCATACCGTCGTAAGAGCCGGCAATAATACTGCCGTCTGCCATTTTTACGCTTGATTCGGGATGGGACAAATACTGCCTTCCGGGATGGCATGGGAATACAAGACCCTCAGGAATCTTGGCGTGAAGAGCGCTTCGCATTGCGCCATCTCTGTTAGATTGGGTGATTTTTTCAAGCTTACCGTTCTTTATACGTACGATAAAGGTTTTTTCACCTGTACATACAGCCTCTATCGTTTCGTTATCTATCCAAGCCATATCTATAACTTTGGTATTTTCAACGCCAATTCTCGGCCACAGTATAACTGCGCTTTCAAATTCATAGGGAGCGACAATTTCAAATTCGTCGTGCTCTGCCACGTTAAAATCCTGGCCGTTGTAAGCAGCATCTATATATTCTTCCAGGCGCTTTGCATAGTCCCCGTGAGGCCACATATCCCCTCCGTTTGCTACGCCTGTGTAGAAATCGAAATCCTTTGTAAGATCTCTTTTTGAGGAAAGTGCCTTTTGAGTAATCTTTCTGATATCAACTGCAACTATACCTACCGGATCCTCACCGTGATTTGAGTCTGCAATATAGATTATATCGTCATGGATTATAAGCTCTGACGTACAGTAATCCGTTCTGACGTCCGGATGACCGATTACACCTATATCCACAGGCTCTCCACCGTTGAAGATATCCCATTTTACAAGCCTGCTGCCGGGAGTATACCTCTGCTTTATTGCATACCAAAGGCAACCCTTGCTGTCAAAATCAGCACCGAGAACACCGCCGCAATCCCACGGAAGGGTTTTAGGCATTCCTGAAGGGTATCTCTTATATTCACCTGTTAAGGGGTTAAACGTACAAAATTCAGCTGTTGAATATGAGGGGGTAAACAGCATTGTTCCGTCCTCAAGTTGAGGAATATGCTGATTAGGCCTGTTTGTGGGAACTCTGTAATCCTCGAAATATTCAACCTCACCCGTTTCGGAAAGTATTCTGAATAATACGCCTGAGAACGTGGCTGAATATACGTTTGTATCCTTACCTACGACAAGCTTCCATATAGGTCCGTCTGATACCTGGCCCCTGTTTACAACCCCTAAAGTATCCAGGTCGCAGTCGTAAAGATTCCCCTTGAACATACCTACACCGTAAAAATGGTTATTATGAGGATTATATACACCGCCGTATATTGTTTCTGCCTGAGCAAGAATACCGAGATTACGGAAAAAGCCCGTATCGGGGTCGCATATTACAACGTTTGAGCCCTGGTACCCCTCAAACTGGTGGTTTGCAAAGGAACGGGGCAACCAAGCAGGGTGGCCCGAGGCACGTGCAGTGGTATGAGTTGACATTATAAGCTTTCCGTCCGGAAGAAATGAAATTGAGGTGTGAAATTTACTTGGACGTATGGCTCTATCGTGCTGTATTACCTTGTGGTTAAAATCAAAAATATGCCTGAATTCATTTTTTTCATAAACATATTCGTAAAGCTTAACGTATACGTCAAACATTACCTCTCCGCAAACAGCAATAAAAACACGTCCGTCTTCCCTGACGTTCATATCCCAAATTGCATTGTGCATAGGTTCGGCTGTGAGTATGCTGTGAGTCTGCGCTTCCTTAGGGACAGTATAAAAGAATTCAGGTGGCTGCGCCTCCATTTTATTGCAAATTCTTTTGACAATTTCTTCTTTGGTGAAAATATTACTCATAGTTTTATCCTCATTTATTCGTAAATACCGTACTGCTTACGTACCTCAAGCATCAATTCATAACGCTTAAGATCCATACCTGTATATATGCAGTTGGATGTTGAATATATATATCCGTATCCGGGCATACCGTGCTTAAGTGCGTATTTACAGTTTTCAATAACCTCTTCGTCTGTACCTGTCTGCAACAAGCCACAGTTGACGTTACCGATAAGACAAACTCTATCACCGACAAGAGCCTTTACCTCCTTAATATCTACACCTGCCTGAGGGTCGATTGAGTGAAGAGCATGAGGATTGGCGTCAACAAGGTAATCGAGTATAGGCATTATGTTGCCGTCTGTATGCTTTATGGTGTAATATCCCATTTCTCTGTATCCTGCAATAAGCTCCTTAAGATAAGGATATACAAATTCACCAAACTGATCAGGGCTTAAAAAAGGGCCTGTATTAAGACAATAGTCGGAGCAAAGGGCAAATCCGTCGAGAAGGCCGTATTGTTTGAGCCACAATGCCTGCTCAAGAGCGCTGTCCACCATTTTTTGAGCATCGTCCTTTACCTTTTCAGGTGTATCTATCAGGGCATACGAAAAATCATACATGCTGTTGCCGTCCGGTATGGAATAGGTGGCATCTCCGTGGAGCATTGTAAAATACTCGTCCCCTGTTTTTTCCCTAAAAATTTCCATCAACCGTATAATCTCATCATTGGTCCAGGGATTCGGATGAAAGAAGGCCGCAGACTGATCGTATTTTTCACAGATTTTTATGTACTGATCAGCATGATCGTTTCTGTAAAGATTTCTTTCTGTTTCACTCATCTGATCCCACTGGTTAAAGCTACGGTGAGATATGTGAGGGGAACCAAAGGCCTCCATTGTAAGAAAGAAAACCAGCTCGATATGAGGCACAAGACCTGTTATAGGCTTGCGCTCAAGAGCGCGTATCATTTTTTCACGGTGAGTCATAATAATAACCATGGCTTTCGTTTGTGGAAAGCCTTCCTTTCTTGGGGAATTGGGGTTGGTTTTGCGTGGCAAATCGCCGCAGCGACCGTGGCGAAAGCCACAAAACCCGTCTACTTATTTTGCTTCCGGAGGAATAAGTGAGTATATACCTACTCCACCCATTCTGTCCGCAGTGCCGATGGCAAGCCTGGTATTATCGGGGCTTACCGCACAAACCACAGGCTGTGTTACATAGAACCAATAAACATCATCACCATCGCCGCTGAATGCAGGGGCAACCTTGCACATACCAAGCAGCTTGAGCCCGTTTTCACCGTCATACTTAAACACACATCCAAGGCCAAGCTCGTAGCCTGCAACGCCGTAAACCGTTGTACCCGTTGAATCTGTGCAAAGGCAGTGTACTCCTCCGCAGGTAACCACCATACCGAGAGAATACACCTTGCCGTCCTTTATTCTTGCAAGCATACCGTCGTGGGTGCCAACAATAACAGTACCGTCTGCCATTTTTACGCTACATTCCGCCTTGGAAAGATATCTTCTGCCGGGATGAGTGGGAAGCTTTAATTCCTCAGGTATAGACGTCTTCAGTAAGGACGGGATATCGTTATCACCGGTGTTTTCTATCAACTGTTCAATTTTGTTATTTTTTATAGTAAAGCTATATAACTTATCGTTACCTATTATACCCGTAACAGTTTCGTTATCCGCCCATTCGATATGTCTTACACGAGTATTGTTTTCTCCGATTTTATGCCAAAAAACATTTGCGGCAACAGGCGGGTACGGGCAATATGCATCATTATCATCCGTACGGATGCGGGGATCATTGGCATCCTTAAGCACCTTATCTATCCATCGTTCGATAACAGCATCCATATTACCGTAGGGCCACATTTCACGGCCGTTTTCTACTGTATTATAGCAAATGAAGTCCACGATCTTCTCTCTGCCAGAGGGGTCCTTAAGAAAGTCGTCGTCAAGCTTATTTATATCTACAACAACAACGCCAACAGGGTCGTCATTATGGTTTGAGTCTGCAATATAAATTATATCGTCGTAAATCAAAAGCTCCGTTGAGCATACTATACCCTTTGTAGCAAGAGTACCTACCTGGCCGTAATCTATTGGTTCACCGCCGTTAAATATATCCCACATCGCAAGTCTGCAGCCGTTTGCCTTTTGCATCAAGGAATACCACAGACGTCCCTTTGAGTCAAACGCCATACCCTGTATAGAAGCGCAGTCATCCGGAAGGTTTTTAGGCATTGCATTGGGATACGTTTTATATTCCTTTGTTGCAGGATTATAGCTGCACATAAGCGGTACTGTATATGAGGGTGTGAAGAACAGCGTGCCGTCCTTCTTATACTCTGTTATATGCTGGCAGGGGCGGTTTGTGGGTACACGCAGGCCGTGAAGGAAGGTTACCTCACCTGTATCCTTATCTATCATAAAGAGTATGCCTGAATAGGTTGCGCTATAAACGTTACCGTCTATACCTACGTAAAATTTCCAGGTGGGTCCGTCTGATACCTGACCGTAATCCCTTACGGACATATCCGTAAGATTACATGCGTACAAATGGCCCTTAAGCATTCCGCAGGCATAATAGGTATTATTATGATGATTATACACGCCACCGTAAAGGGTTTCGTATTGGGACATTATGCCGCAATCATTGAATTCGCCTGTATTGGGGTCGTAAATGAGAAGGTTTGAGCCCTGATAAGCCTCAAACTGATGGTCCGCATATACCCTGGGAAGCCAATCGGGATGAAGGTGAGATTTGGCTGTGGTATGGGTAATCATAATCATTTTTCCGTCCGGCATAAAGGTAATACCGGTATGGAATTTACTGGGGCGAATTGCCCTGTCGTGCTGTATAACCTTATCATTCAACGCAAAATGGCAAAGAAATTCCTCACTTTCAGGTAAATACTCGTACAATTTTACATATATGGCATTTTGACATTCACCGCATGCAGAAAAGAAAATTCTTCCCTCGGGACTTATTGCAAAATCCCATATTGCATTATAAATCGGATCCTGTACAAGCTCTTTATGTTTTACGGCTGATTGCTGAACAAGATAAAAGAAATCCTCGTTCTTCGCCGGCTGCTGAAACATTGAGTTCAGCACATCCTGTCTTGTCATAAAGCACCCTTTCCCCTGTTACGGTTTATCGCTTTCAAGATAATTTATATATTATCTTTTTCGTAATTATATTCTGCCAAAAAACAAATGTCAACAATAATAAATAAAACCCTCTATCGTAATGATAAAGGGTTTAGAATTAAATTGTATTATTAACAATTACTTGCAATAAGAATTGTATTTTGCTTCAAGCTCGGGATCTGACAAGGTTTCCATAACGTATTTTGCAAATTCCTCGCCTGTGCAGCCTGTATCTCTGCCTGTGATAGTAAGCTTGCGCTCAAACTGTGAGCAGATATCAAGAGCCATAGCAAGCTTCTTTGCCTTGTCGTTGTAGCCGATATGATCCAAAAGCATACCTGCGGCACGGATTATACTGCAGGGATCTGCATACTGGGCTCTGCCCTCCTTAACCATACGTACGCCTGAGCCGTGAATAGCCTCAAACATTGCATACTTCTTACCGATGTTTGCACTGCCTGCAGTACCTACACCGCCCTGGAATTCAGCAGCCTCGTCTGTAATAATATCGCCATAGAGATTGGGAAGCACAACAACCTTGAAATCTGTCCTTCTCTTGGGGTCGATAAGCTTGGCCGTCATGATATCAATATACCATTCGTCCCATTCTACCTGGGGATAATCCTTTGCAACCTCCTTTGCAACTGAAAGGAATTTGCCGTCCGTAGTCTTTATTACGTTTGCCTTTGTTACAACTGTAACCTTGTTTTTACCTGTTTTTGCAGCATAATCGAAGGCCGCCTTTATTATTCTGTACGAGCCCTGCTCCGTAGTAACTGTGAAGTCAATAGCAAGGTCGTCAGTAACGTTTACGCCCTGGCTGCCAACAGCATAAGCACCCTCTGTATTTTCTCTGTAGAACGTCCAATCTATTCCCTCTGCAGGAACGGATACGGGGCGTACGTTTGCAAAAAGATCCAGCTCCTTACGCATTGCAACGTTTGCACTTTCAACGTTAGGCCAGCCATCCCCTGCCTGAGGAGTAGTTGTAGGTCCTTTAAGAATAACGTTACACTGCTTAAGCTCTGCAAGAACATCATCCGGGATAGCCTTATTAAGACGCGCTCTGTTTTCGATTGTAAGGCCGTCTATGGTTTTAAGCTCGATTTTGTTGCTCTTTATTTCGTCTGCAAGAAGAAATTCAAGAACATGTGCAGCGTGAGCTGTGATAAATGGGCCAATGCCGTCTCCGCCAACAACACCTATAACTATTTTATCAAGAGAAGCATAATCAACGAAATCTGCCTCCGCCTTTATATTCTCAACCCTTTTAAGCTGCTTTTCAAGCAATGCTCCAAAATGTTCCTTTGCTTTTTCAATCTGATCCTTATACATTTTGTACCCTTTCAATGCCATACCTAACGCGTAGGCTGATTTTAGATAAAATTCCATATAATTATATCATTTTGCAACGCCTTTTTCAAGGATAAAAAGAACCCTGCACAAAATTTGTACAGGGCAAATATAAAAAAATTAAATAAGGGGGCAAAACCAATTTACGCCACAATTATATTTGCTTTTTTGTGTTTTGTCAATATTTTTTACTTTATCCGACAATGCCAGAGGCTTATCTGTCATATTTTACAGACAAGGGTTTGTTGACATAGCAAGGCGTATTATTATATAATTATTATAATATAGCAAGGTGGAATTTCAGATGAATATCAACATTTATTACGGTGCCTCCGGCGTGGGTAAAAGCCATTATATCCACTCCGTAATATCAAAAACAGACCGCAAAACAGAAAACGCAATATTTGTTGTTGTGCCTGAGCAATATACACATATCACCGAATTATCACTTATAAACGAGCTTAATTCAAAGGGTCTCTTCGATATAACAGTTACAAGCTTTAAGAGGCTTTGCCACCTTGTGCGCCAGAACGTAGCCGGCAGAACATTACCCGTATTAACAGACCAGGGCCGAGAGCTTATAGTAAACAGAATAATAAACACCTGCGATATTGAAGACAGTCTTAAGGCATTTTCCGTTTCAGCGTGTCTTAATGCGTACACGGATATAGCAAGGCTTATCGCTCAATTCAAGCGTAACGGCATATCCCCCGAGGATATAACGAGCCTTTCAAAGGGGCTTCCCGAATACATAAGGGACAAGCTTTCGGATATATCCATTATTTATTCCTTGTATAACGAGTTCATATTTAATTCCGGATCATCCCACAGAAACGTACTTGACGGTATATATATAGACCCTGAGGACGAAACGTCATTACTTGAATACAGCATTTTAGCACCGGATTCACAGTTCAAAAACGCATATTTTTTCTTTGACGGCTTTGATACCTTCAGCAAAAAAGAAATAGAAATCATAACGTCCCTGTGTAAAATATCACAGGAAACCCATATTGTGATGCCCTACGACAGATTTTCTGTGCCGTTGCGCAAAAGCCTTTTTTACGAGCAGATAAATATGGATAACAGCCTGAGGGATGCGCTTAACGAGGCAGGTCTTTGTTTCACAGAATATCGGCTTATACCGGAGGGTGCCCATGATACCTCTCCTGCAACAGTAAAGGCAGTTGAATTAAAAAGCTATAAAAGCAAGGACCTTACCGCTTTTGAGCACATTATTTTCTCCGATAACACCCGGCACGCTTCAGAGGATGATATTACCGGTCTTCCCTCTTTTGAGATATTCAGTACTCCAGACGTTATAAGCGAGGCAGAAAGGGTTGCAGACACCATATACAGATACGTTAAGAGCAACGATTGGCGTTACCGTGATATCGTTGTGGTATGTCCTGATATAGGCGCGTATAAGGACCCGCTGCGCCGTACCTTTTCGAAACGAAGAATTCCGTATTTTATAGACAGTAAGCGTTCTGTAAGCTCAAATGTTATAGTAAGATATTTGAAATATATGATATCGGTTTTTGCTCACGGAATGACGTATTCCAACGTATTCGGCATACTGAAAACGGGGCTTACAAGCATAAAATACACATTGCCTTCCTCCCCTGATACAGAGCATACCATAGGCGATAATGAAATATCGTTTCTGCAAAAATACTGTGCCTCATACAAAATCACAGACGAAATGTGGAGCAAGCCATTTTTTATAGGAGCCTCCTTTAATAATCTTGAGCTGATAAACAGCTTAAGAGAGGCTATCTATGCCTTTTTTGATCCTGTTATTTCCGTATTTCCAAAAAAGGCAACGGCAAAGGAATATACGGAGCTTATATTCAGACACGTTTTTACAGACAGTCTTTTAAGCAATATAGACCTGTGGCTTAAAAGTATTCTTGATGCAAAGGAAATATATTATCACAGTGAAAACACTCACGTTCTTACTGTGATTAAGGATACACTTGAACAGATATCGGATTTTGAAGGGGATATAGAATTTACAATATCCCAATACTCAGAGCTTATTAACACATCCTTCGACAATGCCCAGGTTTCACTTATACCCCCCTCCACAGACGAGGTACTGATTTGCGATGCAATGAGGCTTATGGCGCAGCCTGTTAAAGCTCTTTTCATTATGGGCACGGGAAGTGATAAATATTTACCCACGTCTCCGCAATCACTTTTCGACCCTGACGAGTGTACGCTTATGAGGGATGCAAGCCTTTCCATAGGCGCAGACACCCGTCAGATTACAGCCCGTACAAAATACAACGCATACTGCCTGCTTTCAAAGCCCACATGCGCCCTTGCGGTAAGCACAAACAGCCAATGCCCCTTTTCCGACAACCCGGATCCGTTAATATCCCAGCTTAGCAGAATGTATTCCTATGCTTACCCTGATGAAAAAAGGAGTCTTATTACCCTTTTAAGAGAAAATGTTTTTTTGAAGAGGGGCTACGTTGAAGAAAACGAGGCTTCCCTGTTTAACCTTGTATTCAGCGACTATTCAAGCACTCTGCCCCGTAATGTTGTTAAAAAAATAAGACGAGATTTTGAAAACGACCCTCAATACAGTAAGGACGTCAGCCTTTATAATTCCATGCAAAGGCTAAGCTTTTCAAGCCTTCAGGACGTTGACTTTCCTACGTCAACACCCCTTATGAATTATACCGACAGTAATACGTTTTCACTGGATATATCCAGAGTTGAAAAGTACAACAAATGCCCGTTTTCATACTTCATAAGGTATGGCATACATCTTTACGACAGAGATATCAAGGATAACGTATCTGCGGGAGAAATAGGGTCATTCGTTCACTCTGTTATAGACAGCTTCACCCAGCATCTCGCCACAATGCACAGTACGCCCTTATCTAAGGTGGATAATAGCATAACAGACTCATTGAGTAATGAGGCTGATATTGAATACTGCCGCAAAATAACCGATGAGTGGCTTGAAAAAAACTACGAGGGCCTTTCCTCACAGTATTCAAAGCAGCGCTTTCTTGATACGGACGCCAACAAATACACTCTTACAAGAATACGTACGCTTATGGAATCCGTATTAAGTGAAATCTGCAAGCATTTATACTCCTTTAACCCTATCGAATTTCACAGTGAAAGCAGATTCGGTACACAGAAAAGCGTTGTGCTGGAGAAGGTTCCCATACCGGAAACAGACAAATATTTAAGCATAAACGGCAAAATAGACAGGTTCGACATTATACTTAACGATTCCAAAAAGTATTTTACCGTAGTAGATTACAAGACATCAGGGCATAAATTTGAGCCTGCCGCCTTAAAAAACGGAACAGACATACAGCTTATCACCTATTCAAGGGCCCTGCAGAACGCGCTTACAGACAGCGAGTTTGCAGGAGCGTATTATTGCAGTATTGTGGATTCCGTAAACGAAAACGAGGATGCGCCTGCATTAAGCCTGAACGGCATAATAACAGCCCATGCAGACGAGGCAAAGCTGCTTTCACCCATTGAAGCAAAGCTTGCAGTTCACGATGAGGATGAAATAGAAGAGCTTTTTGCCCAGGAGGAATACGCCCTGCAAAGCGCCGCATCGGGGTTATACAGAGGAAGAATAACAAAGAGCGCCAAAAAAGCAGAGTGTGATAGCTGCCCCTATTACCATTTGTGCTACAACCAGATAAAACCCAACGGAAAGGAGATAAAAGAGTAACATGCAATATACGCAACAGCAATCTGCCGCAATAAAAAGCCGCAGTGAGGAAATACTCATCTCCGCATCGGCGGGAAGCGGAAAAACAATGGTTCTTACCCAAAGAATAGCCGATATTATACAAAACCGCGAGGCATCCGTAAGCGAGATGCTTATAGTTACGTTTACCAACCAGGCGGCGGCGGAAATGAAGGACAGAATATCCCGCGCTATAAGCCATATTTTAGACGAGGCAAGAGAGAATTCAAGCCCTCTCATCTCATTTTATGAAGAGGAGCTTATGCTTACCGAGTATGCAAATATATGTACTCTGCATTCCTTTTGCCGAAAAATACTTACCAAATATTATTCATACGTAGGGCTTTCACACAGATTCCACGTGCTTGACGACGTTGACGTAAACCTGATAAAGCAAAGGGCCATAGACAACGTTATGCAAAGGCTTTATAAAAAAGCGGCGGAAAGTAATTTTACAGACAGATTTTCTATGCTTTTGAACGAGTACTCCTCTTTCAAAAGCGATGAGGACGTAAGAAACGCCATTATCAGGCTGGCTGACCTTGCGCTTGACAATTCAAGCCCCGAAGCATGGTTTGACAAAAGCATTTCAAACGTTTTACACCCCGTAAAATACCCGGAATACGTAATGAAGACGTTTCACACTGTAATTGAAATGGTATCCGAATTAAGGGAAAGCATCTATTCTATGCTATTACAAATAGAGCCCTTGCTTAAGGATTCGCCTAACATAATAATAGATTACTGTGATGATATGGCAGCAAAAAGGAACAACTCCAAAAGCAAAAAATACAATGTTTCAAACAACCTGCTTGAAGCGCTGCATTATCTTTTGGTTTATTTTGATTCCCTTCTTATGCATAAGGGCAACATAGATGAATTTATTTCTGCAGTAGGAAATTGCAGTGAAAACGTAACCGCTCCCAACGTAAAGGGCATAAGGTACAGTAATCCCCAGCAAACACAGGCACGTACTCTTCAGGATTTCTGTACAAAATTCGTAAACGAAACACTTATCCCCACGTTTAAGGGGTATAACGGAGATACCGGCGAAGAATCTCAAAGCAACCCCGTGCTTGCTCTGATTGAAGCCGCAAGAGATTACTTAAACGAATTTAACCGCCTTAAAAAGGCAAAAAACTCCATAGATTTCAACGATATGGAGCATCTTACAATAGAGCTTATTAAGAACAACGAAAGTATACACAACGAAATTACATCCAAATTCAAGCATATATTCTTTGATGAATATCAGGACTGCAGCCCTATACAAAACGAGCTTATCTCCCTTATAAAAAAAAATACGTGTTTATTTATGGTCGGCGATATCAAGCAATGCATTTACCGCTTCCGCCGCGCAGACCCTGAAATAATTCTGCATAAATACAACACCTTCAGTACAGATCCGGGCTCTGACAGATATAGAATAGACCTTAACACAAACTTCAGAAGCAATATAAACGTACTTAACACCGCCAATACGATATGTGCCGTTGCAATGAAAAAGGAATTGTGCGGATTTGATTACAACAGGGATAACGCTCTTGTGTGCGGAAATACCGTTGAGGAGTACCCTCTTGATAGGCAGAATATATATTTCCCACCTACGGAGCTTCTTGTAACCACCGGCGGAAAATCAATTACAGACCTTTCACAGTACAACCTTGTTGCACAGACAATACAGGATATTGTTGATACTCAAATGTATTTCCCCAAGGAAAAGCGTGTGCGAAAAATAAAGTACAGTGATATTGCAGTGCTATCCCAATCATTAAAAAGCAAGGTTGACAGGCTGAGCTCTGTATTTTCATCAGCAAATATTCCCTACATAATAGGCCGCGAGGGGGATATATCCAAAAGCGTGGAATACAATATTCTGCGCGGGCTTATTTTGTCTATTGATAATCCTTACGATAACGTTTCTCTGTTTGCGCTTTTATCATCATATATTTTTGATTTCACACCGCAGATGCTGGCACATATAAGGAGTATTACAGCTCCTACACCCAGGGATATATACACCTCTCTATTGATTTACGTTGGACAAACACCCCCCGAGGCGCCAGAATTTCATTTCACGGCAGAGCCTATACCCGAGTACGTTGAGAGGGTAAACGCATTCCTTGAGAAGTTCAATTCCTGGCGTGAAAAGGAAAGGTATATGCAGGCAGGGGATTTTATCTCCTGGCTTATTACAGACGAGGTACGCCTTGTAGATTATATTACCATGTGCTGTGAAAAAAGCGGCATTTCTTTAAGCCTGGACAGAATACAGGCAATAAGAACGTCAATTAAGGGCTCCCTTGAAAAAACGGACGGCGGACTTTTTGAATGTGCAAATACAATACGCGATATTCTGGACAACGAAATAAAATTTGCGCAAAGGTCCTCCGGGCAGGATACAGTGCTTATAAGTACCGTACACCAGAGTAAGGGCCGTGAATACCCCATAGTTTTCCTGATTGACACTCAGGATGCATATCACAGAGAGGATAAAAGAACAAGCTTTATACCACACGCAAAATACGGAGTAGTATCAAAAATAATTAAGGGGCGAAAGCTTTACCCCTCACTGCATTACAACTGTATGCTTTTTCAGGAGAGGCTGGAGCAAACCGCAGAAAAGCTTCGCTTGCTTTACGTAGCCCTTACACGCGCACAGGCAAAGCTTTATATTTGCGCGGGCTTAAGCGCCTTAGAAAGAAAAAAGCGCAAGTTGCCTGTTCTGCTTGCATCAAGATTCCTAAAAAACTCGTTTTTCTCCGTAATACTTGATGTAATATGTCCCCCGGGAGAGGTTATATCCGATAGGCTGTCTGCTATAAGCGGAGAGCGTTTATTTGGTATTGAATACCCCTCACTGTGGAAAACAACCAATTATGAGGAGCCTATTGATTTAGACGACTCCATTGATCTGTTCAGCATAAGCATTGAATGTAACGCCGATGATAATGACGGTGATACTAACGGTAAACCCGAGAAAATTACGTTGCCAAAGGATATAGATGCTCTGCTTTTACGGATAAAGGATAAATACAGGTACAGTGATGCCATAGGCATTCCCTCAAAGCTTGCGGCAACATCTGCCTCCGAGGCATACACCCAAAATATCGGGGAGGATTACGTACCACAAATTTTCGCCGTAGCGGATAAATATTCCGTACAGAGCATATACCGGTCAAGGGATAACAAGGCTACTGGTGCGCAGATAGGCTCACTTTATCATTTCTTTATGCAGCACGCAACCATATCACAAAGCTACGACAAGGCTCTGTTTGACAGCGATATGCAACGGCTTCTTGACGCAAGGCTTATAACCTGTGAGGAAGCGGCTTACATAAAGCCTCAAAAAATAATTTCATTCTTCTCAAGTGAAATTGGGCAAAGGCTTTGTAAATCCAAAAAAATATACAGAGAAAAGGCATTTTCCTGCCTGTTCCCTGCCTGTAAGGTGATACCCTCCTCATCAAGCAACGAGGATATACTTGTTCAAGGTATTATAGACTGTATGTTTATCGATGATGACGGCAAGGCTGTGCTTATAGACTATAAAACAGACGTAATAAACGATGCAGACACTCTCCTTGACAGATACAGGGGGCAGATATCACTGTATACAGACGCCATACATAAAATAAGTGATATAACCGTAAAGGAATCATATATATACTCCTTCAATATCGCAAAATACATTAAAGTATAAGCAAAAGCCGATACATAACGTTGAAATGATATAATGATGGTAGACACAAAAAAGTCTACCATCATTATTTTTATGACAGAAAAGTTTGGAAAGAACGTATTTTGAGTTATTCTTCATACGACATCTACCAAAACAGGCAACGGGAATGGGTTTTGAAGATTAACGCCCAAAACCTGAGCAATTTTCAAAAGTTCGTTAATTGTTGGATTTGCAATTCCGTGTTCAATAAGTCTGAGATAAGAAGGACTTATTTCACATTCTAATGCAAGTTTTTCCTGTGTCATGTTTTTTATCTTGCGA
>SVGI01000006.1 GCA_015056385.1 Clostridiales bacterium | reverse complement strand
GGAGCTGAATTCGGTTCCAAGGGTTGGGCTGTTCGCCCATTAAAGTGGCACGTGAGCTGGGTTCAGAACGTCGTGAGACAGTTCGGTCCCTATCCATCGTGGGCGCAGGAAATTTGAGAGGAGCTGTTCTTAGTACGAGAGGACCGGAATGGACATACCGATGGTGAATCAGTTGCGGCGCCAGCCGCACAGCTGAGTAGCTATGTATGGAAGGGATAAGCGCTGAAAGCATCTAAGTGCGAAGCCCCCCTTAAGATAAGATTTCCCATCAGCAATGAGTAAGTCCCCTTGAAGACCACAAGGTTGATAGGTCGGAGGTGTAAGTACGGTAACGTATTCAGCTGACCGATACTAATAGGACGAGGGCTTGATCTAATAACGAAATTGATCGAGTCAACAAAATGCGCTAGTTTACACTTTTGTTCTGATTATGCAATTATTGAAGGTTTGTTCCTTTAAGGAATATTCCTTGAAAGTTTAAAGCCGGTTGCGATAGCAAGGAGGCCACACCTGTTCCCATCCCGAACACAGTCGTTAAGCTCCTTCACGCCTATGGTACTTGGGTGGAGACGCCCCGGAAGAGCGGGTAGCTGCCGGCTTTAAAGTTTTTAGAAGGCACTTGCATTGAAAATGTGAGTGCTTTTTCATTTTATCGTTAGCATTAGGTCAAATATAATATTTGATTAAACGGTGTGTTTTTTCTTGCATTATATTGCATTTTCTGTTATTATATAAAATATTTTGAACAAGTAGCTTGTTTTGAAAGAAAGGTTACAGTTATGGACGGAAATACTATAAGAATTTTGGTTGCTATGATAATTTATATGGCAGCTGTTATCGTGATTGGTGCTGTTTACGCAAAGCGCGCAAACAAAAGCTCTGAGGCATACTTCCTTGGCGGCCGTTCCTTAGGTCCCTGGGTTACTGCAATGAGTGCAGAGGCATCGGATATGAGCGGTTGGCTTTTGATGGGCTTGCCCGGAGTTGCATATTGGTGCGGTCTTGCAGATGCTGCGTGGACGGCAATAGGTCTTGCAGTAGGTACCTACCTCAACTGGCTCATCGTTTCAAAGCGTTTAAGAAGATACAGCGTAAGAGCTAATAATGCTATAACCTTGCCTGAATTTTTCTCTAACAGATTCAGAGAAAATAAGAAAACAATCATGTTTATCGCAGCGGCATTTATACTTATTTTCTTTACTGTATATGCTGCAAGCTGCTTTGTTACATGCGGTAAGCTTTTCTCAACTCTGTTCGGAACATCTTACCAGACTATGATGATAGTTGGCGCCGCATTCGTTTTGCTTTATACTCTGCTTGGTGGATTTTTGGCAGAGAGTGTTTCAGACTTTATGCAGGCTATCGTAATGATAGTTGCCCTTACAATTATTGTTGTATTGGGTATTGTAAATGCAGGCGGTATTTCCGAGGTTATTGCAAATGCGAAGGAAATTCCCGGCTTCCTTGAATTCTTTGGAATGGCAACTCCCTCACTGGATTCAAACGGTCAGCAGATTGTTGAGGCCGGCAAACCCTTGTTTGGTTCTGTATCAGGTTACGGTTTGCTTACTGTTTGCTCAACTATGGCATGGGGTCTTGGCTATTTCGGTATGCCTCAGGTATTGCTCAGATTTATGGCTATCCGCAAGGAAAACGAGCTTAAGCGTTCACGCCGTATTGCGGTGGTTTGGGTTATAATTTCACTTGCAGTTGCTGTATTTATAGGCATTGTCGGCCGTCAGCTTTTCCCCACGACACATCTTACAAAGCCCGGCGCAGAAAATATATTTATTACAATGTCAACGAGCTTCTTACCTCCTATTTTTGCAGGCTTCGTTATGGCGGGTATTTTGGCGGCAACAATAAGCTCATCTGACTCTTACCTTCTTATAGCTGCATCTGCTTTCTCAAAGAACATTTTTCAGGGTATCTTCAAGAAAAATGCAACTGATAAGCAGGTTATGATGGTTTCACGTATTACACTTCTTGTTTTGGCATTGATCGGTATTGTTATAGCTCTTGATGAAAACAGTGTAATCTTCCAGATCGTTTCATTTGCTTGGGCAGGATTCGGTGCTACATTCGGACCTATTATGCTCTTCAGCCTCTTCTGGAAGCGCACAAACAAGGCAGGCGCTATTGCAGGTATGATAGGCGGCGGCAGTATGGTATTTGTCTGGAAGCTCGTTATCAGTGAGCTTGGTGGCGTATTTGCAATTTATGAGCTGCTTCCTGCATTCATCTTCTCTGCAATTTGTATCGTAGTAGTTTCACTTCTTACAAGAAAGCCTTCCAATGAAATTCTTGAGGATTTCGAGGCAGTTCGCAGCGGTAAAATAGAAGCGTAACTGATAAGCGTATTAAGTGTTAACGGTTGAATAAAACACCCCCTTGAATACTAGTGGCTGTATTCAAGGGGGTATATTTTTGAAAATAAAAAGTAAACCTCAGGACTTTGTATCCGCTTTTTCATCCTTTATATGTTGCTTCAAAATTATGTTGATATATTGTGAAAGGGAACGGTCGTCGTATTCGGCCATTTCCTTTAATTTTTCCAAAATATCACTGTCTATTGTTATACTTATTTTTTCTTTTAATGGTTTCATATTTTCACCTCTAAAGTATTATAGGATAAAATAATAAAAAATATTGACAAGTAGTATAAAGTAGGATAAAATAAGACAAAAATACAAAGGAGAAGCAGGGATGGCTGTTAATAAGAAGTGTCCAAAATGCGGGAGTGAAAATGTACAGTTATCAAATGAATCAAGTAAGCATGGTTGCTTGTTTTTGATTTTATTTGGGTGGTTTTTTTTCATTTGGCTTATGATAAGATGGTTAATTGGTGTGATGTTATTTATCTTTTATGATTGGTGGGTAGCAATAATACATAGAAAAAAAGGTAAAGGTCATGTTTGGCAGGCAAAAAGATGGTTTTCAAACAGACGTAGAATATATTATTGTCATAATTGTAATCACAATTTTAGAGCTTAAACGAAGCTATATTTAGCATCCGCATATATATTACAAAAGAATCCTTTTGATATGGGGTTCTTTTTTTATTGACAAACACAGGCACAAATGATAAAATAACAAACGATATATAACATATGTTATATAAAGAGAGGTAATGCGATGCCACCAAAGGTAAAGATAACAAGAGAAGAAATTGTACTTGAGGCCATAGAAATTGTACGTAAAAGCGGTATAGAGGCAGTGAACGCAAGGAGTATAGCCGCTGTTTTAGGGTGCTCAACTCAACCGATTTTCTCCAACTTTTCAACAATGGATGAGCTTAAGGAGGCTATTCTTGTTAAATGTGAAGGATTTTATATGGAGTATGCTCAAAATGAAGTGCAAAAGGGCGTGTATCCTGTTTATAAGGCAAACGGAATGGCGTACATAAAATTTGCCAAGGAGGAGAGGGAGCTTTTTAAGCTTTTGTTTATGAGGGACAGAAGTACGGAAGGCTATTCCATAGAATCTGAATTAAATAACAGAATGGAATCCATTGTCCATAACAATACAGGCCTTGAAAATGACAAAATGAAACTTTTTCATATGGAAATGTGGGCATACGTACACGGAATAGCAGCTATGTTTGCCACAGGGTATTTCGATATTGAATGGGATGTTGTTAGCAGAATGCTTACGGATTCATATCAGGGGCTGTTAAAGCAGTACAAAATAGAGGTATAAAAATGGATGCAATAAGAATTGAAGGACTTACAAAAAAATATAAGGACGTCGTTGCAGTAAACGGCGTACACCTTACGGTAAACGAGGGAGAGATTTTTTCGTTGCTTGGGGTGAACGGCGCGGGAAAAACTACACTTATCAAAATGCTTTCCTGCATAACGTCGCCTACCTCGGGTGATGCGTTTTTAATGGGTAAGAGTATTTGCAAGGATACTCCGGAGGTGAAAAGGATTATAGCTGTGTCCCCCCAGGAAACCGCCGTAGCCCCGGGGCTTTCCGTAAAGGAAAATCTTGAGCTTATTTGCGGGGTACACGGCATTGTGAGGGATAACGCCAAGAGGCGTATAGACGAAGCAGCCGATTTACTTGGCCTGTGGGAGGTAATAAACAAAAAGGCGGGCAAGCTTTCAGGGGGTTGGCAGAGGAGATTGAGTATTGCTATGGCCCTTATAAGTGAACCAAAAATACTTTTTTTAGATGAACCCAGCCTTGGCCTTGACGTTATAATACGAAGTGAGCTTTGGGATATTATACGCTCCTTAAAGGGACGTGTTACGGTTATTCTTACTACTCATTATATGGAGGAGGCAGAGGCTCTTTCAGACAGGATAGCAATTATGAGCAAGGGGAATATTGTTGCCTGCGGTACAGCAGACAGTATAAAAAAATCTGTAAACGCAGAAAGCTTTGAGGATGCCTTTATCAGGGTTGTAAAGGGAGGAAAAAAATGAAAACAGTAACCTTTGCCTTAAGAAATATGAAGGAGATTTTGCGCGACCCGCTTAATTTATTTTTTGGACTTGGTTTTCCTATTGTACTTTTATTGCTGTTGACGGTGATACAAAACAATATTCCGGTGTCTATGTTTGAAATAGACCACCTTACCCCGGGTATAAGCGTATTCGGCTTATCCTTCATTACGCTTTTTTCTGCAACTATAATATCCAGGGACAGAGGAAGCTCCCTGCTTCAGCGCCTGTACACAACGCCTATGGCTTCAACGGATTTTATTATGGGATACACCCTGCCCATATTGCCTATCGCCATAGCGCAAAGCGTGGTGTGTTACGGTGTTGCCGCAATACTTGGGCTTAAAATAACGGTAAATATACTGTATTCAATTATATTTATAATCCCCATAGCCGTACTTTATATAGGTATAGGGCTTCTGTGCGGAAGCGTGCTTAACGATAAGCAGGTTGGGGGCGTCTGCGGAGCTCTTTTAACAAATCTTTCTGCATGGCTTTCGGGTATTTGGTTTGATTTGGAGCTTGTTGGAGGCGTGTTTAAGGATATAGCCTATGCCTTACCCTTTGTACACTGTGTTGATATGGAACGCGCCCTTTTAAGCGGTGATATAAGCGGAATATTTCCTCATATATGGTGGGTTTTGGGCTATGCTGTTATTATTTTCACAGCTGCTGTACTTTTGTTTTTAAGGCAGATGAAAAAGCAATGAGCTTACTCAGGGTGTTGTGGTAATCGGAAATGTGTGATATAATTTGCCGTAATCAAGGGATTCAAAACGGATATATAAATATGTACTTATGAAGCGGATATAGGAGGCGTTATGAACAAGGATAAATATATCATAAGAGAATTGGCCAAAAAGTATTTTGAGCTTGCCTGTGGCGATGAGCAGCAAAAAATGAACAAGCGAATGAAGGATACAAACGACCTTAAGCTTGTGCGCCCTCCCGTGCTTATAGATGAAATACCGTGGTATCAGATGGATATAGACGGAGATTTAAGGCTTGAGTGTGAGAATAAAAGGGTGAGGGGCGTTGAGGAGTGGCTTCGCAAGGCTCTTTTCAGACGTAAATATTTCAAGGCAGATACTCTTTTTGAGCCCTTCTACAGAATCTCTATGATGTATAGCTCCTCCGGGATAGGCATAGAACGCAAGGCAGAAACACTTAGCACAGAGGGTATAAACGATATAGTTTCATATTCATTTGAGGATTTGCTTGAGGACGAGGCTAATCTTGAGCGTATAAAAATTCCTACGTTTACTGCTTATCCTGACGTTGATAAGGAGGCCTTTGAATTTTATTCTGACCTTTTCGGCGAAACATTGCCCGTAAAGATTTGCGGAATAGGCTGTATTTATAATGCGCCTTGGGATGATATTATAGGCCTCAGAGGTATTACACCTGTATTGATGGACCTTTACGACAGACCTGAATACCTCCACGCTATACGTCAGCGCTTTTTGGATATACTTTTGGCAGAGCTTGATTTCGTTGATAAAAATATAAAGGTAGACCCTACAAGCCCCAATATGCACTGTACACCCTCTTACGTTTCAGGGCTTGCAGAGGACGGGCTTAAGGCTACGTGGCTTCGTACAATGGCCCAGGGCTTTTCCGATATATCCGCAAGCATGCACGAGGAGTTTGATATAGATTACGTGCTTAAGGTTGCAAACAGATTTGCATACACCTATTACGGATGCTGTGAGGCCTTGGATAAAAAGCTTGACGTGCTTTTCAAGATACCTAATCTACGCAAGGTTGGCGTTTCTCCCTGGGCAAAGGAGGAAACTATGGCTGAAAGGCTTGGCAATAACTATGTTTACGCAAGAAAGCCTAACCCTGCCTACGTTGCTACTGTTACAGACCCTGAGGTTGTACGTAAGGAAACGGTAAAGACCGTTGAGCTTTGCAAAAAATATAATTGCCCCGTTGAATTTGTGCTTAAGGACATAAGCACAGTTTCAAACAGGCCCGAAAATCTTATAGTTTGGTCTAACGTTGTATCAGAGGTGTTGGATGAATACTACGGCGAGGCTTAAATACAGAGGAAAAAATGAATATTAAAGAGCTTAAAAACACCCTTTTGTCAGAGTATAAATACAGGGTAGAGCTTCATGCCCATACCTGCCCATGTAGCGGCTGCAGCCAGATAACACCAAAGGAAATGGTTGAAACCTATAAGGCGTTAAATTACCACGGCGTTGCTATAACAAATCACTTTGTATATCAGAATGGCACAAGCGCCCGGGATTACGTTAAGAATTACCTTAAGGATTATGAGGAAGCCCTTGAGCTTGGTAAAAAGGCGGGAATTAAGGTTTATTTAGGCGCGGAGATAAGGTTTACTCAAAACTGCAACGATTATCTTGTATTCGGCGTAGGTGAGGATATATTGGTTGAAATATATGACTTACTTCCTATGGGCGTAAGGTATTTCAGAGAAAATTACAAAATGCCAAAGGGCGTATTTCTTCAGGCTCATCCCAAGAGAGATAATATGGAAAAAATTCCTGCAGAGCTTTTGGACGGTATTGAGGTTTTTAACCTTCACCCCAACCACAATTCAAGGGTAGGTGTTGCGGCGGCTTACGCAGGTGAAAACGGTATTAAAATAAGAATAGCAGGCTCGGATTTCCACCATTCAGGGTGCGGACACGAGGGGCTTGCGGCAATGCTCAGTAGGGAGCTTCCCCAAGATTCCTTTGATATTGCAAAAATTCTTAAAAACGGTGATTACCTTCTTGAAATAGGAAGAAGCAATATAGTTATACCGTAAAAAAGGAGTATATATGTCTCAAAAACGAAGGGAATTTCTGCGTACCGTAAAATTTGTGCTGTTTTCAATAAGCGCAGGGCTTATACAGGTAGGGAGCTTTACTCTTATGGAGGAGGTGCTTCAATGGACGCATTGGGTATCCTATCTTATTTCCCTGGTACTTTCCGTTGTTTGGAATTTTACCCTGAACAGAAAATTTACGTTCCGCTCATCCAATAATATACCTGTTGCAATGCTTAAGGTAGCCGGCTTTTACGCCGTGTTTACCCCTGTTTCAACATGGTGGACGGCTGTGCTTACAGGTGTAGGCGTAGGTATGAATGAATACGTTGTATTCGTGGCAACAATGCTTATCAATTTTGTATGCGAATATCTTTTCTGCAGATTCGTTGTATTCAGGGGAAGCATAGACAGCGCTGTAAAGGGCAGTGAAAACGATAAGCAGTAAAAAACAGGCGCAGGAACAATGGAAATATTGACACAGTAAAAATATTCGTGATATAATAAGGCTATCCACTAAATCAAAAGGAGATTTGAATATGGCAAAATTATCATCAAAATGGCAGAAAATAATCATTTGGTTAGCTGCTTACACCAACATTATCGGTTTCTTCCTTGCAGGCGGATACATCTTCCTTAAAACAGAGGATGAGGATGTTAAGGCTTCTGCAAAAACAGCATTGCTTTTTCTTGCTGCATTCAAGGCAATTGATATTTTCTACTCATTTATGTATTACATAACATTCGGCGGATTGAGCAAGGTTCTTAACTGGTACGATACAGTTTTCACTATTGTAGAGCTTGTATCCTTCGTAGTTCTCGTAGTTCTTGACCTTTGCGGCATTAAGATTATTCCCGTAAACAAGATTTTCCCCTGCAAGTGCTGCTGCTGCAAAAAAGAGGAGAACGTTGAGGAATAATTAAATTCCGACAGATATTAAAAGGCCCACGGTACCGTGGGCTTTTGTTTTATATAATTTATTATGGTATAATAGGATATAATAAGCTTAAGCGTTTCGCTTGAGTTTATGCTACGGATATAAAATAATACCGATATTTTAATGTAAAAGGAAAATATAAAATGTATTGGAATGACTATATGTGGTTTCTTGCTGCAATGCTTTTGTGCATGGTTTTTTCAGGTATTGCAAGCAGTAAGGTGAAATCATCCTTTGAAAAGTATAATAAAAGCAGTTGCCGTTCCGGAATGACAGGGTACGACACGGTGTACAGGCTTATGAAATCCCAAGGGATATACGATATATCCATAGGCTCTGTAAGCGGCTTTCTTACAGACCATTATCACCCAAATAAAAGGGTGGTTAATCTTTCTCAAAGCACCTATTCAAACAGCTCTGTTGCCGCAGTTGCAGTTGCAGCCCACGAGGTTGGCCACGTTATGCAGAGGAGGGACGGATATTTTATGTACAGAGTGCGTACAGCCCTTGTTCCCATAGTTAATTTTTCAAGCAGACTTGCTATGCCTCTGGTGCTTCTTGGCTTACTGCTTAACTTTTTTGTTGAGCTTGCAGACCCTAATACAGGCTTTTATATAGCTATGGTGGGGGTTGTGCTGTACGGGGGCTCGTTGCTTTTTGCTTTGGTAACCCTTCCCGTAGAGTTAAACGCAAGTAAGCGGGCAAGGGAAATGCTCCTTAGCCAGGGCATACTTTCAGAGGATGAAATCCCCGGGGCAAGGGAGGTGCTTTCTGCTGCTGCCCTTACCTATCTTGCATCCCTTCTTGCTTCCCTTGTATCATTCTTAAGATTTTTGGTTTACGTGCTTTCTATTTTCGGAAGAAGAAACAATAACAGATAAAAATTATATCTCCCTATGCCGTTTGGTACAGGGAGATATTTGTATCATTATGTCAGATGTGGTATAATGCTGTTATAAAATTCATTGAATTTACGGGTTAAAGTAAAACCCAAAAATACGTACTTCAGAGGTAATATATGCGTCAGGTAGAAAAGAAATATAGATGTATTCCCTTTTGGTCCTGGAATGACAAATTGGATGCAAAAAAGCTTGTAAAGCAGGTTGAGTGGATGAATGAAAACGGCGTAGGCGGTTTCTTTATGCACGCAAGAGGCGGACTTAAAACAGAGTATCTTGGTGAGGAATGGTTTGAGTGTATTGACGCTTGCTCAAAAAGAGCCCAGGAATTGGGTATGGAGGCTTATGCTTACGATGAAAACGGCTGGCCAAGCGGCTTCGTAGGCGGCAAGCTTCTTGAGGATATGGAAAACAGGGACAGATATTTAAGCACGAGTGAGGGTGAGTACGACAGTAATGCTCTTGCATCATACGATATAAGCGGTGATGACATTGTAAGAGTATACGGCCCCTGCGAAAAATGCCTTAACGTTTACGAGCATTATTCCGCATCCACCGCAGACGTTTTGAACCCTGAAGTTGTGGAAAAATTCCTTACACTTACACACAGGGAATACAAAAAGAGAGATAAATACGAGCTTAAGGGCTTTTTTACAGACGAGCCTCAGTTTTACCGTCCTACAACTCCTTATACAAAAATGCTTGCTCCTCATTTTAAGGAGGTCTATGGTGAAGATATACTTGAAAGATTGGGCCTTTTGTTTGTAAATAAAAACGGCTTCAGGGATTTCAGGTACAAATACTGGAAATCAATGCAGGAGCTTATGCTTAAAAACTTTGCAGAGAAGGTATATAGCTGGTGCGACGAAAACGGCTATAAGCTTACGGGTCACTACGTTGAAGAGGCTACAATGGGTACGCAGATGTGGTGCTGCGCAGGCTGTATGCCCTTTTACGAATACGAGCATATTCCGGGAATAGACTTTTTGAGCAAATATTTAAGCAACGAGCTTTTGATAAGGCAGGTTACAAGTGTTGCCGCCCAGCTTGGTAAGGAGCAGGTTCTTACAGAAACATACGGCTGCTGCGGCTGGAATGTAAGTCCTCTCGAGCTTAAGGAGGTTGGCGAAAGTCAATACGTTGGCGGTGTAAACCTTATGTGTCAGCACCTTTTGCCCTATGCAGAGCACGGCCAGAGAAAGAGGGACTATCCTGCGCACTATTCAGACATAAACCCCTGGGTAAAGAAAAACTTCAGGGAATTTAATGACTATTTCTCTGTATTGGGTAAAATGATTGCAACAAGTGATGAAATCGTTAACGTTGCAATGATGCACCCCATGAGAAGCGCGTACTTTGGATATAATAGAGATAACTATATGGGCTTTGGCATTGGTGAGCTTGACGAGGCGTTGATGGCGCTTATCGATAAGCTTATGCATATGCAGATTCCCCACCACTACATTGATGAAACCATATTGGCAAAATACGGCAGGGTAGAGGGCAGCAGCCTTGTAGTAGGAAAATGTAAGTACGATTACCTTATATTCCCCAAAATGTACACTATGGATAAAACCACAGAGGCTCTCTTGAAGGAATTTGTAAAGGCGGGAGGCAAGGTGCTTCTTACAGATAAGCGTCCCGGTTACCTTGAGGGCGAGGAGTTTGATTACGATTACCTCAACACAAACACCACCTGGGAGGAAATTATTTCGGCCCAGCCCTACACTATGGCAGAGGATAACGGCATCCGCTCTACAATCCGCAGGGAAAAGAATGGCGACACGTTTATTTATGCAGTAAACCTTGGCACAGAGCGTACTGTGGAAATAAATGCAAAGGGCGCAACCTCATTTAAGAGCTATGATATATTAAAGGATGAATACACAGTTATACCCACAAGGCTTCATTTCGACGAGGGTCAGTCCTACATTCTTTATCTGAGCAACGAGGAGGCAACAGAGCCTAAGGCATTGAAGCCTCTTTACCTCTCCAAGGGCTTTGAGGTTTGCGGAGTACATAGCAACTATTTCACGCTTGACTGCCTCCGTTATTCACTGGACGGAGTAAATTATTCTGAAAGCCTTCACCATATGGGCGTTTTCGATGAGCTGCTCAAGAAGAGATACGTAGGTAGGGTATACCTTAAATATGAGGTGGAAATAAGAGATGTTCCCTCTGAATGCGTACTTCTTGCAGAGGATACAAACACCGTTTCAATTACGGTAAACGGCAAAAAGGTCGGCAAGTCCTGCGGTGAGGAATATGATGCATTGGTATACGATATTGCAGATATGCTTAAGGCGGGTATGAATGAAATAGTTATAGAAATAGACTATTTCCAGAGTGAACAGGTTTACTACGCGCTCTTTGGCGAGAACGTTACGGAAAGCCTTAAAAACTGCCTCGCTTACGACACAACCATTGAAGCAATATACCTTAAGGGCTCATTTGGAGTATACGGCGATTTTACAGACGGTGAAAACGAGGATTACAGATGCGCAACAGGTCTTTACATCGGCAAGCAGAAGAGCAAAATCCAGGATATAGTTGAGGACGGCTTCCCCTTCTTCGCGGGAGATATCGTTCTTAAGCAGACTGTAAACGTAGAGGATACAAACAGTGAGCTTATTATTCCGTGGTCCTTCCACCTTATCGACGTAAAGGTAAACGGTGAATATGCAGGCCGTATGATGTTCTCCAAGAGGCTGGATATTTCCAAGTATCTTAAGGAGGGCGAAAACGAAATTGAAATCACCCTTACAATAAGCAACAGAAACCTTTACGGACCCTTCCACGTATTGAAAGAAACCTCCGTAGGCCCTGACACATTTGAAAGAATGGGAACATGGGACAACGGTAAGAGCAGTGTTTACCGCGACAGCTATTCATTTAAGAGAATGGGTGTATAATTCCTGTTAAGGAGATACAGTTTTGAAATTCAAATATGACAAAGCAAGGCTTCCCCGTCCCGTATTAAAGGGGCACAATGAGTGGGTGGATATATACTACAAGGCTTGGGAGCTGGCCTTTCAGAACGTGGATTATATCCAAAAGGCCGGCTGGAAGCCTATGCTTACGTGTATGCCGGGAGTGAATACCATATGGCAATGGGATTCGTGTATAATGACTCTTATTACCAACTATTCAAACGGCACCATAAGCGCTCTTAATAATCTTGATAACCTTTACAGATTAAGAAATAAGGAAAACGGATTTATGTCTATGGCATATACCATAGATACAGAGTGTGAGGCCTACCCCGGAAGAATAAATCCTCCCCTTATGGCGTGGGTGGAGTACGAGCATTACCTTATTTCGGGGGATGCCTCCCGCTTTGAGAATGTGCTTCCCGCGCTTGAGGGCTGCTTTGGTTTTATAGAGAAAAGCCGTACACGCAGTGAGGGCCTTTATTATTTTGAGGACCCGGGCTCATCCGGTATGGATAACGCCCCCAGAGGCGGTTACTTTGCCCCCGACCTTAAAGGAAGTGATGTTTGCCATGTGGACCTTGCCTGCCAGCAGGCTATGAGCGCTATGTACATATCCCTTATATGTAACGTGCTGGGTGATAATAAAAAGGCAGAGCACTACAAGAGTGAATATGAGCGCATATGCTCTCTTATAAATAAATATCATTGGAACGAAAAGGGCAAATTTTACTACGATTTCTTTGCAAGAGATTGCGCGGAGGACAGGGTAAAGCACATCCCCTGTAAAACAGGCGCTGCATTCTGGACTCTTATTTCAGGGGTGGCACAGGGTGAAAGGTGCAGAAGCGTTGTAGAGCATCTGTTTAACGCGGATGAATTCTATACCGAGGTGCCCTTTGCCACGCTTTCAAAGGATGATATAAATTACGACAGGCTTGGAGGATATTGGCTGGGCGGTGTTTGGGCGCCTACGAATACTGCGGCAATACGAGGCCTTGTAAAAAACGGATATATATCCCTGGCAAGAGAGGCTGCTATAAAATATCTTAATGCAATATGCAGCGTTGAAGCAAACCCTATATACGGCAGTATATGGGAGGCGTATGCCCCTGAGGAGTATCGTCCCGCAACAACGGAAAGCGGTAATATATGCAGGAGGGATTTTGTAGGCTGGAGCGGAATGGCGCCTATAACAATGCTTATAGAAAACATAATCGGCTTAAGCTTTGACGCATCTGCAAATACCGTACATTTCCGAGTGCCCACAGAGGAATGCGGCCTTGAAAATATGCAGTTCAACGGCGGAGCGGTATCTGTTGTGTGCGAAAAATACGAAAGTCTGAGAGGCAAAACCGTAATAAAAGTAAAAACAGATAAGCCTATAAGGCTTGCGGTAAGAACAAATTATTTGTTTGCAGACGTTGTTACAGAGCTTACTCAGGGAGAGCATGAAATAAGAGTATAACGTTTTTTGTTGTACCGAAAAAGGAGAATATGTATTACAGACATAAATTAGATTATAAATACCCCGAAAAAAGCGACGAGCACATGATACATGTAAAGCATCTTCGGGATACCAATTTCGACGAGAATTATGAGTATGTTGAAAAGGGGCTTTGGCACAAAATAAAAAGAGGTGCGCTTTGGGTGGCTCTTAATACCGTAGGCTTTCTGGCGTGCAGAATAAAGCACGGCGTAAAGATATACGGCAGGGAAAACCTTAAAAAGTATAAGGATTTATTCAAAAACGGAGCCATTACAATATCAAACCACGTTTTAATGTGGGATTACCTTTGCGTATTAAGGGCAATACGCCCCCGTCTGCAAAGGTTTCCTGCGTGGAAAACTAATTTTGAGGGTCCTAACGGCCCGCTTATAAGGTGGGTAGGGGGCATCCCTATTCCCACACACAGCTTCAGGGCCATGGCAAAATTCAAGGCGGCCCTTGAGGATGTGCTTAAAACAAAAAAATGGGTACACTTTTTCCCTGAGGGCTCTATGTGGTTTTACTACCCCGACATACGCCCCCTTAAAAAGGCGGTTTTTAAGTATGCGGTGGAATTTGATAAGCCTATTGTGCCCATAACCCTTTCCTTCAGGCCAAGGGGTGGTATCTATAAGCTTTTCGGCAAGGCTCCTCTTGTAGACGTTACAGTAGGCGAGCCTATTACAGCAGATAAAACTGTGGATAAGCGTACTGCAACCGATATAATGCATAAGGCGGCTTACCGCATAATGCAGGGTATGGCAGGAATATTCCCGGGTGATGCCACCTATAATGAGGACCAAAACATAGATAACTACGTTAAAACTATGTAATAATAAGTAAATACAAAGGAGAAACCTATGAAATACGGTGTACAGCTATACAGCCTCAGAGATATGGGCGGCAAATACGGTCTTGAGGCAATTCTTAAGGCAGTTGCTGATGCAGGCTACGATGGCGTTGAGTTTGCAGGATTTTATTCACACACACCCCAAGAGGTAAAAGAGCTTCTTGATAAATATAATCTTGAAGGTGTTTCCGCCCACATTTCCCCCTGGCAGGTGGAGGAAAATCTTCCTTATATTGATACGCTTGGTATGAAATACGTATTTAACGCAGGCATGCACGGCGAATTGTGGGAGGAAAAATATCCCGAGACTGTGGAAATGCACAAAAAAATTGTAGACATACTTAATAAAAGGGGTATTGAGTACGGATATCACAACCATTGGCACGAATATGCAAACGGCGGCGACCTTGTGGATAAGCTTACAAAGGACGTCCCCGGACTTAAAATACAGCTGGATCTTTGCTGGGCAACACACGCAGGCAGAAACGTTGTTGAAACAATGAAGGAATACGAGGGAAGGCTTCAGTGCATCCACGTAAAGGAGTGCCCTGAAACAGACCCCTTAACAACGCCTCCTCCCGTAGTGGGCGAGGGCATTGTTGATATGCAGGGCGCATTCAACGAGGCAAAAAGGCAGGGTATAGAATGGGCAATACTTGAGGTTGAAAGCTTTAATATGCCTGAACTTGAATATCTCAAAAAGAGCCTTGAAAATATGAAGAAATTCTGATTTAATATAATACGAAAATAAAAGCTATACAGAACGGAGAAATTATGCTTACCCCCGCACCTAGAATTGCACAATTTGAAAAAATGGGCTTTGGTATGTTTATACACTGGGGCCTTTACTCACAGCTTGGCGTTGGCGAATGGACATTCCACCTTCACAAAAGAAAAATGGAGGACTATAAAAAGCTTATGGATACCTTTACCGCCGAGGATTTTGATGCAGAGGATATTGTTCTCACCGCAAAAAATGCAGGCTGTAAATACATAACACTTACAACACGCCACCACGAGGGCTTTTCGCTGTATGATACATGCGGTCTTAACGATTTTGATGCGCCTCATTCCCCTGCAAAAAGGGACCTGGTAAGAGAGTTCGTTGATGCGTGTAACAAGCACGGCATCGTGCCCTTCTTCTATCACACAACTCTCGATTGGTACAACAAGGATTTCGAAAACGATTTCGATGCTTACCTTGAATACTTAAGAAAAAGCGTAGAGATACTCTGTACCAACTACGGCAAAGTAGGCGGACTCTGGTTCGACGGTAACTGGAGCAAGCCCGACGCAGACTGGAAGCTTGACGAGCTTTACGGCACAATAAGAAAGCATCAGCCCGAGGCTATGATAATCAACAATACGGGCCTTGACGCAAGGGGCTGCATCGGCCACCCCGAAATAGACTCCGTTACCTTTGAGCAGGGCAGACCTACACCTATGGACAGATCTAAAATGGATAAGTACATCACAGCGGAAATGTGCTATACCATGAACGACCACTGGGGAATAGGCCATACAGACCTTAACTATAAGCCCCCCAAGGAGCTTATTGAATGCCTTTGCGATTGCCGCAAGGTTGGCGCAAACTATCTTCTTAACGTTGGCCCCGGGCCCCAGGGTGAAATTGTACCCATGCAGAAGGCTATAATGGGCCTTATCGGCAGATGGATGGAGATATTCGGTGAGGCTATATATGAGGGCAAGCCCTACGAAACCAAGAGCATGGGGAAATACTTTATGCTCAAGGGTGATAAATGCCTTTATATTTTCTGTTACAGCTTAAGCATTGCGGGAGACTCCAACGTTACTACCCTTATGGGAAAATACACAGGCATATATGCGTTCTCCGGCGTTAAGGACAAGATTAAATCCATTGAGTGGATGGATAACGGCGAGGATTTGAGCTTTACGCAAAACGGCGAGGACCTTATGGTTAACATTACTCCTATGCCCTACGGCGCAAGCTACTGCGTAAGAGTTGCAAAGGCTATAATTGAGTAATAAAGTAAATTAGACACCGGGATACCTGTTAAAGGGCTTCCCGGTATTTTTATGTAATGGGATTTATGGTGTGTTAAGAGTATAGAAACAGAAAAAACTCATTATATCCCTTGAAATATTTTGAGATTTTGTTTATACTTTACATTAGCGGTATTTGATTAAATTATCAGAATAAAGCTTTAAGGAGAATGGCGTGAAAATACTTTTTCACGCTGGGAAGGAAGGCTTTCGATAAACGAAAGCCAGGGTTATTAATATGAAGATGACATTTCGCTGGTACGGCGAAGGAAACGACCGTATTAAGTTATCAGACATAAAGCAGATTCCCGGTGTAGACGGTATTGTATGGGCTCTTCACCACAAAATGCCTGGTGAGGTATGGGAGGAGCATGAAATTGCCGAGGTAAAGCGTCAGCTGGATGAGTACGGCTTTAATATGGACGTTGTAGAATCCGTAAACGTACACGACGATATTAAAATCGGCCTGCCTACAAGGGATGAATATATCGAAAACTATAAAACAACTATAAGAAATCTTTCCAAATTCGGTGTAAAGGTAATTTGCTACAACTTTATGCCTATTTTCGACTGGACAAGAAGCAACCTTTTCCACCCTGTTGGGGATGGCTCTACTGCACTGTTCTACGAAAAGAATATGATTCAGGACGATTACAATGCCATGGCAAAGTATATTCTGGATTTTACGGAAAAATATAATATGTCCTTCCCGGGCTGGGAGCCCGAGCGCATGGCAAAGCTGGACGAGCTTTTTAAGGCTTACGAGGGTGTAGACCACGAAAAGCTGTGGGCAAATCTTAAGTATTTTCTTGAGGCTATTATGCCTACATGCCGCGAGTGCGATATTAAAATGGCTATTCATATGGATGACCCGCCGTGGGATATTTTCGGTCTTCCCAGGCTTCTTATCAACGAGGAAAATATCGGTAAGTTCCTTAAGATGGTTGATGATGAGTATAACTGCCTTACACTTTGCTCCGGCAGCCTTAACGCAGATCCCAACAACAACGTTGCAGATATAGTACGTAAGTATTGCGACAGAATTGCCTTTGCCCACATCAGAAACGTAAAGCATTTCGAGGGTGGGGATTTCTCCGAGGCAAGCCACCGCGATTGCGACGGTGATACGGGTATTCTCGATATACTTAAGGCATATCACGATTGCGGATATAAGGGTTATATCCGTCCCGACCACGGCAGACATCTCTGGGGCGAGGGTCCCGGAACAGTCCGCCCCGGATACGGACTTTACGACAGGGCTCTTGGCATTATGTATATGCTGGGCGTATGGGACAGCCTTGAAAAATTTGACAAATAAACACAAAGGATGGTTGAATATATGGAAAAGTTTATTCCTGTTGTAGTCATTAAAGAAATGTCTGAAACAGATAAAATATTGACTGCATTAAAGAACAACAACATTAACTGTGCAGAAATTACGTTCCGTACAGCATGCGCCGCAGAAGCTATTGCTTATGCGGTAAAGAATTACCCCGATATGTCTATCGGTGCAGGTACAGTTATCAACGCCGAGCAGTGCGAGGCAGCTCTTGCAGCAGGCGCAACGTTTATTGTTTCACCCGGCTTATCTCCTGCAGTTGCAAAAATCTGTAACGAGAGAAATATTCCCTACTATCCCGGATGCGTAACACCTACCGAAATTATGGCTGCACTTGAGCTTGGTATTACAACTGTAAAATTCTTCCCTGCAAACGTATACGGTGGGCTTAAGGCGCTTAAGGCTCTTGCCGCTCCCTTCCCGCAGATTAAATTTATTCCCACAGGCGGAGTAGACAGAAGCAATATTGATGAATTCTTGGCCTTTGACAAAATTGCGGCTATTGGCGGCAGCTTCTTTGTAAAGGAATCACTTGATAAAATGGAGGCAGAAAAATGAAAAGAGTTGTAACCTTCGGCGAGCTTATGCTTCGCCTGGCTCCTAACGGATATTACCGTTTTTTCCAGAATGATCAGATGCAGGCAACATTCGGTGGCGGTGAAGCAAACGTATCTGTTTCACTTGCAAACTACGGCTTGGACAGTGTTTACGTAACAAAGCTCCCCACACACGCAATCGGTCAGGCTGCAGTTGATTCATTACGTTATTTCGGTGTTGATACGTCAAAGATAGTACGCGGCGGCGACAGAGTTGGTATTTACTACCTTGAAAAGGGTGCTTCTCAGCGTGGCTCCGTATGTATTTACGACCGTGCTCATTCTGCTATTGCAGAGGCTGTTCCCTCCGATTTCGATTGGGACAGTATATTCGAGGGCGCAGATTGGTTCCACTTCACAGGCATCACTCCCGCTTTGGGCGGCAATATGGTTGAAATCTGTCGCGAGGCATGTAAGGCAGCCAAGGCAAAGGGTGTAAAGATTTCCTGCGACCTTAATTACAGAGGCAAGCTTTGGACAAGGGCACAGGCAAGAGAGGCTATGACAGACCTTTGCCAGTACGTAGACGTATGCATTTCCAACGAGGAGGATGCAAAGGATGTATTCGGTATAGAGGCAGAAAATACAGATATATACGGCGGCAAGCTTAACCACGAGGGATACAAGTCTGTTGCAAAGCAGCTTGCAGACAAATTCGGCTTCGAAAAGGTTGCTATTACACTCCGTTCTTCAATTTCTGCTAACGATAACGATTGGGCAGGTATGCTTTATGACGGCGAGAATTACTGCTTCTCAAAATCATACCACCTCCACATTGTAGACCGTGTTGGCGGCGGCGACTCCTTCGGCGGCGGACTTATATACGCGTTGCTTAACGGCAAGGATACACAGTCTGCAATCGAATTTGCGGTAGCAGCATCTGCGCTTAAGCATTCTGTTGAGGGCGACTACAACCGCGTAAAGGTTTCCGAGGTTGAAAAGCTTGCAGGCGGCGACGGCAGCGGCAGAGTTCAGAGATAATAATTACAGTTAATAAACCAAAATCGGTTATAGCGATATGCTATAACCGATTTTTTATTTGAGTATCATAGATATTATTTTTACCTGAAGCCTTTGCGGCAGTATGTTAAGCAGCCTTAAAAGAGGGTTGCGGTTAATGTTATATACGTACCTCGGCTTTTTAGCCCTTAATGCCCGTTTGGCAACGGATGCGATTTTAGCCGGCGGAATATTTTTTGACTCAACAGATTCAACTATTTTCTTAAAGCGCCTTGCGTTATATGTGTAAAGACTTGTGTTTGCACAAAATTCATCAAGGGCGCGCATAGAAACAGATAACAGCCCTGTTTTTACTGCCCCGGGGCGTATTATGCTTACGCTTATGCCGTGTAAGGCCAATTCCATACGCAGAGAATAGGCGTATTTTTCAAGGGCAGCCTTGGTAATAGCGTATATCCCCGTAAAGGGAAGAGGGTCAAGTGGGGCAAGCTCACTTGTGGTTATAACGATTCGGCTTCCCTCTTTAAGTAAGGGCCTGAATATTTTGTTTATTCTGTATACACCGAAAAGATTTGCCTCGAATATCCCCATAAGCCTTTCCTCGCTTACTTCCACAAGAGAGTGAAGGTCGTAAACGCCTGCCATGTGTATTATGGCGCAAAGCTCACTGCATTCGGCGGTGATTTGGTTGTATATATGCTCAAGGCTGTGGGTGTCCTTAAGGTCTGCTGTGAAAAATTTATGGCAGGGTGGAGTACGGGAATCACAAACGTCAATTCCGTAAACTCTGTAACCAAGGGATGTAAATAATTCGCATGTGCTGTATCCCATACCACCGCATGCGCCTGTAATTAAGATGCTGTTCATATGTAAATTGTATCATTTGAAGGTGCAAGAGTCAATAAATCAATTGATATAAGCGATGTTAAATGATAAAATTAAGATATACAGGAGGTAACAGTATGTTTTCCGTAATGGTTGTGGATGACGATAAAAATATAAGGTACGTTATTAAGGAGCTGCTTGAATACGAGCATTATACAGTATATACTGCCTCAAACGGAAGAGAGGCCCTTGACATACTGTGGGATAACCATATAGACCTTGTAATAGTGGATATTATGATGCCGGGTATGGATGGGTACGAGTTTACACGGGAGGTAAGAAGCGTAAATAAGGAGCTTCCTATATTGATGGTTTCGGCCAAGCAGCTTCCGGAGGATAGAATAAAGGGCTTTGTTTCAGGCATAGACGATTACATGTCAAAGCCTATTTCAAACGTTGAGCTTCTGCTTCACATAAAGGCGTTGCTGCGCCGTGTGGATTCAAGCAGTGCCCAAAAAATAGAAATAGGGGAGGTTGTGCTGGATTATTCCTCCTTTACTGTGAAGGGGCACGGCTGCGTGCAGGAGCTTCCGCAAAAGGAGTTTCAGCTTTTATTCAGGCTTCTTTCCTCTCCCGATAAAATATTTACCCGCCTCCAGCTTATGGAGGAAATATGGGGGTATAACTGCGAAACGGGAAGCGACACCGTTACAGTGCACATATCCCGCTTGAGAAAGCGCTTCGAGGGCTGGGAGGAATTTGAAATAAAATCAATAATAGGATTAGGATATAAGGCGGTGAAAAAGGTATGAGTAAAAAGGGCAGTAAGCGCAGAACGGCAAAAATGAGCCTTTTCTTTATACTTTGCGTTACTCTTATTATAATTGCTACGCTCCTGCTTGTTTTTGCAGGCTGTTACTTGCTTATATTTTTTGGAGTAGTATCCAAGGAAACGATTATGGAGCAATACGGCTGGGTAGGCTTGGTTATAGTAGGCGCGGTAACTCTGGTGGGTATAGGGCTTTCAGGCCTTGTAAGTACGTTTTTCCTTAAGCCGTTTAACAGGCTTTTAAGCGGAATGGATGCTTTAGCAAAGGGAGAATTTGATACGAGAATAGATATTGGCGGCTATGAAAGTATGGTGCAGATATCAGACGGCTTTAACACCATGGCAAAGGAGCTTGAGAAAACCCGCATACTTCGCAACGATTTTGTAAATAACTTTTCTCACGAATTCAAAACACCTATTGCATCGGTAATGGGGCTACTAGATCTTCTTGAGAGAGAGGATATCCCCGACGAAAAAAGGCGTACTTATCTAAATATAATCCGGGAGGAGATAGACAGGCTTTTTAATATGTCTACGAGAATGCTTGCACTTTCGAACATAGAAAATCAGTATATCCTCAAGGATGTGGAGGGCTTCAACCTTTCCGAGCAAATACGAAAGTGTATTCTTCTTTTAAGCACAAAATGGGAAAAGAAGGGCATAGAGTTTAATCTTGACCTCGGTGAATTTGAAATATACGCAAACAGGGAGCTTCTGGACCACGTATGGCTAAATCTTATTGATAACGCAATAAAGTTTTCAAGGGAGGGGGAGGAAATTACTATTTCCGTTTCTTCTGACGGGAACTCTCTGAGTGTCGGAATTGAAAACAGGGGTGAAAATATCGCGGAGGATGAAATAACCAAGATATTCAACAAGTTTTATCGCGGGGATGCTGCTCATTCCCAGGAGGGAAACGGAATAGGTCTTTCCATAGTAAAGCATATAGTAGAGATGCACAAGGGAAGGGTAACAGCCCGGAATACGTGTAACGGTACGCTTTTTAGCGTAATATTACCCTATGAAAACAGATAAAAATATGTAAAAAAATACAAAAACAGCCCTGATCCGCCTGGATAAGGGCTGTTTTTTTAATACCGTGTTTAGCCCTCGGGGTTATAATTGCCGAAAAATGAAAAGGGAATATCGGTAAATGAGAATAGCTGTAATATGCGACGTTTTGGGCGAGGCAAATAACGGTACGACTCTGGCGGCGTTGAATCTTATAAATCATCTTAAGGAAAAGGGGCACCATGTAAGGGTTGTATCTCCTGATAAAAGTACAGAGGGCAAGGAGGGCTACTACGTTGTTCCCACCCTTAATCTGGGTAAATACTTAAACGGTGTGGTTGCAAAAAACGGTGTAAGCCTTGCTAAGGCAGACGAGGATGTGCTTAATAAGGCTATCGAGGGAGTGGACGCAGTACATCTGCTTACACCCTTCACATTAAGCAAGGCGGCATTAAGGCTGGCTAAGGAAAAGGGTATTCCCGTAAGCGCAAGCTTTCATTGCCAGGCGGAAAATATAACCTCTCACGTAGGATGCATGAATATTCCCGCAGTGAATAAGCTTATTTACAAGGGCTTTTATAAAAAGGTGTTTTCACAGTGTGATGCAGTCCATTTTCCCACTCAGTTTATAAAGGACGTTTTTAAGGAGGCCACAGGTGCAGACGTCAACTCCTACGTAATATCAAACGGTGTTAACGATGCCTTCTTTGAAAGACTGCCTACCCTGGAGAAATCTGAAAAATTTACTATTGTGTGTACGGGCAGATACAGCAAGGAAAAATCCCAGGCTACGCTTATTGACGCAGTTGCCGCATCCCGTTATAAGGATAATATGAAGATAGTCTTTGCAGGGGCAGGCCCAATGGAGGCAAAGCTTAGGCGAAGGGCCGCAAAAAAGGGCGTGGACTGCGAGTTTAAGTTTTTTTCAAGGGACGAATTGAGGCAAAGGCTTCAAAGCGCAGATCTTTACGTGCATACCGCGGTTATAGAAATCGAGGCCATAGCATGTCTTGAGGCAATAGTAAGCGGCCTTGTTCCCGTAATCTGCAACTCAAAAAGAAGCGCCACACGGTATTTTGCAATAGATGATTGCGGGCTTTATAACCAGGGGGATCCCGTGGACCTTTGCAAAAAAATAGAATTCTTTTACAGAGAGCCTAAAATAAAGGAAGCTTACGCATCTGCATACAAGAAAAAGTGCTGTGCCTTTGATCAGGGTGAATGTATGTCCAAAATGGAGGAGATGCTTCTTACTCTCGTGAAGAAAAGAGTGTAATATGAGGGAGATTTTTTATTCCGACGAGCTTAATGACGATTTTGCAAAAACGAACATAAATACGAAGGATATTCCTGATGACTATGAATATATCCCAAAGGGAAGGCTGAGAGGTATAGAGGCCTTTATACTGTACAGGCTTATTGCAACGCCCATGGCTACTTTGTTTCAAAAAGTGGTTTTCGGTGAAAAAATAATAGGGCGCAGAAAGCTTAAGCCGTATAGAAGGACGGGGTATTTCCTATACGGAAATCATACACGTATGGCAGGGGACGCGTTTACACCCTCCCTTGTGTCCTTCCCGAAAAAGGCTTATATAGTTACCCACGCAGACAGTGTTTCTATACCTATGCTTGGAAGAATAGTGGCGGATATGGGCGCTATGCCCTTGCCTCAGGGCATAAAGGGGCTACTGAATTTCAGGGCGGCTGTAAAGGAAAGGTGTGAAAGGGGAGACGTTACCGTTATATACCCCGAAGCCCATATATGGCCGTACTATACAAAAATAAGGCGGTTCAAAAGTACATCCTTCAGATTTCCAGCGGAGAACAAAAAGCCCGTTTTCACATTCACCGTAACCTATAAGAAAAGGTGGCTTATGAACATTCCCAAAACCGTAGTGTACGTGGACGGACCCTTCTTCTGCAAGGAGGGGGAGGACGTGCGCTGCAATGCCCAATACCTTTGTGATACGGCATATGAGGTAATGAAAAAAAGAAGTGAGGCATCCTCGTACGAGCATGTAAAATACTTAAAAAAGGGAGAGTAAGCAGTCTTAAGAAATTCTCCGCAAGGTATAATCGGTAGTACCGATGATTTAAGAATGTAGTTAAAAACAGTCCTTCTGGTTATTCCGGAGGACTGTTTGTATATCTCGCAAATTGATTTTTTTCAATGTATATAGTATAATTTCCATTAACTTGCATTCGATTGAAGGGGAAGTGTATGAGGAAAATTAAAATTATAGCTTGTGTTATGGCGTTTATAATGATATTGGGGATAACCCCTGTGTTTCATTATACTGCAGAGGCTACGGAATATAGCGGACCTGCTATAAATTATACCCGCATAATGACGGATAACGTATTCCGCTATCTTGATGAGGTTTATATACAGAAGCACCCTATGCTTGGTCTGCGCTGGACATACGGCTTTGAGGATGATAAGCAGAATATAACTCACCTTGCAGAAATTATAACAAAGGATTGCACAACAGATAAGCAGAAGGCAGAGGCCATAGTTGGCTGGATTCAGCGCAACATTACCTACGACGCATCGTATGTTGGTGTATGTTATGCCATAGACGTTTTCTATGCAAGAAGGACATCCTGCGTAGGCTATGCTGTGCTTATGCAGGATCTTTTAAGAATGATAGGTATTCCTGCCGTATTCGGAGACGGTGTAAGAAGTACCGATGATTCAAATAAGATGGGTGATATTACCGTGTCTGATGTGCGTCAAATGGATAATTCAGGCCAAGGCCACGCCTGGTGCTATGCATATATAGACGGCGAATGGCTTTTGTATGACCCTCTTTGGTCTGACGTTGGCACAAACGACAGAGAATATCTCTCCCAGACCTATTTTCAGGCAACTGTAGATAATATTGTTCCTATTTACGATACAGATATCCCTATGCGTGAGCCGGACGGCCACCACGTTGTGTATAACGGCGAACGCTTCGTACAGAAAAACTTTAGCTCATTTGAGGGGTATTTAGGCGGCATAAATGCGTACATCAATAACGTAATGGCATATCATTATTGGTTCTGTGACTGCGACAGAAACTCTACTGTTACCTGCGGTATCCGCCATATTTACGAGCCTCAGCGCCACGATGAAGAAATGATAACGGGCGAGGCATATACCAATGGCTGGATAAGCTACGGTGGAACGGGTTTGATAGCCTACGCTTATGAAAACGGCGCCTTGGCCGAGGGTGTTATAATGGAAAGAGAAGGGGAGGAATATCTTCTTCACCACAGTGAAGCATATCATATTTATGCTGATAAAAGCGATTTTTATATGCAGCTTGATACAATCGTTGTAAGGCCCGGCTTTACGGGGCGACTCGTAATTCCCACACTTTACTTTTATTACGAGGGTAAGCCTGAATATAATATAACCTGGGCAAGCTCTGACCCTTCAGTAATAAGCGTGGATCAGGATTGTAATCTTACAGTGCACAAGGAGGGCTCTGCATACATAACCTTCAATAATAACGGTGAACGTATAAGGGGCTTTGATGTGTGGGTTCTTGATAATGAGCGCACACCTGATTTCAGCGATAACGTAAATGCGCCGGGCGGACCCGTGCTTGGCGGAGATGAAGAGGAATGTATAATTCATCAGTTTTCAGACTGGGAGGTAATTGAGGAGCCTACTGAGGAAACAGAGGGCTTCAAGGTAAGAAGCTGTACTGTTTGCGGATACTGCGAGGAAATGAATATTCCCCCCGTGGGCAGTGAGTATTATCCCGACGGCGGTGATGAGGGCGGCGGGGATACGCCTATGCTTCCCGATAACGTTATAATTGATGAGTATGATGATGTACGTATAACCGATATAGTGGAAAGCCTTGTTGAGGGTGAAACTATACTGTTTTCTGCTAATGAGGGAATGAACGCCGTTGGCTTTAATTCTGAATTTATCGGCTACGTAGTATCAAACGCTATACCTATGGAATTTGAAATAAACGGTGTTAACGTAAATATGGATGACGGCGCTTTGTATAATGCTTTTGTGGCGAATTCACCCGGTAAGGCTGTGGTAAGCGTTGCGGCCAAGGGCGTAGGCGAATTGTCAGACCAACAGCAGCAGGGAGCAGGGGACAGCAGTATTAAAGCTGTATATTCCATAGACGTATTTGTAGGCGGGATAGATATTCACGGCTTAAACGGAGGAAAGGCAAGCGTTACCTTTGAATATGAGTTTTTAAGGGACGAGGATATTGGGCAATACAGCGTTCTCTATTTAAGGGAGGACGGCTATACGGAGCTTATGAAAACTCATATAGAGGGAAATAAGGTAACCTTTGAAACAGACCATTTTTCTGACTTTGCCTTGGTTAAGGCAGGTGAAGGTAATATTCCCCAGGAACCGAATAATAATGATAACGATTATAAAAATATAACAATATACGCGGCAATAGGCGTTGGGGTTATAGGCGCTGCTGTGGCGGTTGTTATTACAGTAAAGAAAAGGTCAGGGGCAAAATAAATAAATCAAAACGGTGGATAGCAATTCCGCCGTTTTTTATTGCCGCAAAGCCCTTTTGAAGCGGTGTTTATTGACCGTTTTTATGAATTGTGTTATTATTTATATATACATATCTAAAGGAGAATAATGTGAGATGCCCTAATTGCGGAGCCTCTGATATGAGGGTCCTTGATTCCCGCCCTGCCCAGGACGGTTATATAATAAAGCGCAGACGCGCCTGCAATAATTGCCAGAAGAGATACACCACCTACGAGATGATAGAAAAGCCTGAGATATTCGTTGTAAAGAAGGATGGCAGGCGCGAGGTCTTTGACGAGGAAAAAATAATGCGCGGCCTTATAAAAGCCTGCGAAAAAAGGCCTATATCCATTGAGGTATTGCGCGGTATCGTGCAGAAGATAAAGGATGCGGCGGAAAACTCTATGGCAAGTGAGATAGACAGTAACAAAATAGGTGAAATGATAATGGAGGAGCTTAAGCCCATAGACGAAATAGCCTACGTGCGCTTTGCCTCCGTGTACAGACAGTTTAAGGATATAAACAGCCTTATGGATGAAATAAACAGCTTCCTGAGGACAGGCGTAAGTGAAAAGTAACCGTAACGAGGCGGAGAATAATATATGAGAAAAGCCATTACAATTCTTGTTTGCAAGCTTGCATATCTTGTAGGCAGGCTTTTGGGCGCGGGAAGCGTGCTTCCGGGAAAAATAGCCCTTAAGCTTTACCCGGATATTTTAAGCAAAATAAAATATCCCAAGCGTATAATCGGCGTTACAGGAAGCAACGGTAAAACGTCTACCGCCGCTATGATAGCCTATATTCTTGATAAATACGGCATGCGCGTAGTATATAACAGGGAAGGCTCCAATATGACGGCGGGAATCTGCACTATGCTCTTATCCAACTGCGATGTTAAGGGCAGGGTGCAGGGCGATGTTATTGTTGTGGAGATAGACGAAAGATACGCCCCCATTTCCCTTAAGTATATCCGCCCCACCCATTTTGTTGTAACAAATCTTTACAGAGATCAGCTTACACGCAACGGCCACAGCGAGCTTATATATAACATAATTAAGGACGCAATAACAGACGATAAGGTGCTTATACTTAATGCGGATGACCCTCTTACCTCCCTTTACGGCTTTGTAAAGGGTGAGGGCGGTGCGCTTATCCCTCGTGACAATACCGTATTCTTTTCACTCGAGAAAAATAAGTACAGCACAGATGAGTGCGTCGGTACCTATGATGATATGCGGTATTGCCCCAACTGCAAGGCAAGGCTTCACAGAGAGTATTTCAATATGGCATCATTGGGTGGCTTTGAATGCCCTAACTGCGGCCATAAAACTCAAGGGGCAAAATACCTTGCCTCATCACCTGACCTTGAGGCCCAGGAATTTAATATCAACGGCAGAAAAATAAAAATGTCCTTTGGCGGATACTACTTTATATATAATTTCCTTGCGGCGTATAGCGCCTGTGAGCTTATGGGTGTACCCGAGGACTTTATAGCCGAGGCTATGAGTGAGTTTGTTTTAAGAACGGGAAGAATAGTCCGCTTCACACAGGGCAGGCACAAGGGCTTGCTGTTGCTTTCAAAGCACGAAAATTCCGTATCCTACGACCAATCTCTTGCATACGTTGCAAGGCAGAATAAAACGTGCGACGTTGTAATCATAGTTGATGAAATAAGCAGAAAATACTATACTGCGGATACCTCCTGGCTTTGGGATGTAAATTTCGAGCTTTTGAACGCGCCTCACGTTGAAAAAATATATATAGCCGGTAAGTATTGCCACGACCTTGCAGTGAGAATGGGTTACAGCACTATACCCCGTGAAAAAATAATTATGCGGCGTGAGGTAGAGGAGATACTTGGATGTATTCACAGCGATAAGGGCGATAACGATATTTACGTTATTACCTGCTTTACAGACAAGGAAAAATTTATGAGCGCCGTTGACGTTTCAAGAGAGGACGGTAGGGCAAGATGATAAATATACTTTCACTCTATTGGGATTTAACGGAGCTTTACGGAAGCAGGGCGAATCTGCTTTCCATAGAAAGGGACCTTAAAGAAAGCGGAATTGAATATTGCGTTGATAAAAGGACCCTTGGGGATGAGCTTGATTTTAACAGATACGACCTTATTATAATGGGATGTGCATCTGAAAAAAGCCTTATGAAGCTCCGTGAGGACATAATGAGGTATAAGCATGAGCTTCTTTTGTTTGTGGAGGGCGGCGGCTTTATACTTGCCCTTGGAAATACAATGCTCCTTCTTTTGGAAAGCATTGAATTTAACGGCGAAATATACCCCTGCCTTGCCATTGAAAAGGGAAAGGCAAGCTTAAGCGATAAAAAGAGATACACCTCAAATGCTATATACAGGCGCGCAGATACCTATACAGACGTCGTTGGGTATATAAATAAATCTCACGAGGTGGAGGATATAGAGCATCCCTTATTCCACGTGCGCCTGGGTATAGGTGATAACGGGCGTTCAAGGGAAGCGGGCTTTTATTTCAGAAACGTTTACGGCGTGGATATAGTAGGCCCCGTTCTGGTTAAAAATCCCTTGTTCAGAAGAGAAATATTAAATAAGCTTCTTGAGGTAAAGGGCATTGATGCAACTTTGGTTGAGGATGAGCTTTGGGAAGAGGAAATCCTTGCCTATAAGGGCGCATTGGCAGAGCTTGTTGAGCTGAAGAATAAAAGATAAGAAGAGATGCAAAAAAAGAGGATGTACCCTTTGGTACATCCTCTTTTGTGTATATATGAAATTACATATATTTTTTCTTTATCTTTTCTGTGAGAAGCAGCTGGGTGATTCTGTCGTTAGCCTTCTTAAGCTCGCGGTAGTTATCCTCCTTGGAGCCCTTGTACGTAAAGTCGCCCGATTCGTGCTGCTGACGGTTTTCCTGGAGAATTTCTACGGGGAATATCCAATATCCGTCGTTATTCATAGCAACCTGGGGAAGTGCGCGCTCCCACTCGTGTATTTCCATACAGTTGAGAAGCATACCGCCTACTGCATAGAAGTAAGAGCCTGAAAGTGCGGCGTTCTTCTTCTGTGAAAGTCCGTTAAGGTCGTATGTAATAAGCACGATAGGACGCTCACGTGTGGAAAGGCCTGAAACCATACCTCTGTAGAACCAGTTGGATGAAATGTAGGGGTTATAGAGAGCAAGCTCCATGTTGGGATTGATGTCGCGGATTATAGTACGGATTTCCTCACCGATTCTCTTTGCGAAGCCCTCGAGAACTGTGTAGTAGCGCTTAAGAAGTCCGTTATCCCTCAGCCATGCATAACGCTCTTTTATTTCAAGAGCCAATGCAGCATCAACCATTTCCTTGCCAAGGTAATCCTTTTCAGCCTCAACGTACTTAAGGAAGCATTCGTTCTCCATGCCGTGGCCCTCCTGAATCTGAAGGCCGGGGAATCTGTACATTTCCATATCCCAGAAGATACCTGTAATGCCGGGGGCTGTAAGTGAAAGACGTGCAATTTCCTCTGCCTCTTTGAATACTGAATCCTTCCAGTACTGGATATCAAGAGGTGAGGGGGTGTTGTATTCGTTGCCTGCGGCGTCTATAAGCTTTGAATATTTATCCTTGTTCATATCGTAGAGATCTGTATAGGGATAATATGAGCCTATAAAGCACTTATAGCCAAGCTCGGGGAGAAGGCGTGTCTGCTTTCTGTAAATCTCAAAAAGCTCTTCCTTTTCCTCCTGTGTTGTGTTGGGATTTGTGATTATCTTGCAGTTTGTTGAAAGGAATGCTGTGTTGAAGCCGCACTTCTGCATCATTTCAGCCATATATCTGCCGTTATCATCCTGGGGCTTATCATAGAAGCAAACGTAGCCGCCCTTGATTTTGTTTTCATATACCCACTTGGAGAAGGGCGTATCCTCGTCTGTATGAGGAATATCGTCTGTTGTGTGGAGAGGCGCCTTTTCGGGAAGGTCCTCATCGTTTACCTCGAAATCAAATTTGATGTTTTCGGGCATTTCATCTACCTCGTGTGAGGTGAAATAGTTTTTATCTGCAACGCCTGTGGCAATATCTGCAATATATTCAGTAATGTTCTTAACAAGCATGTAGTTGCCGGGGAAAAGCTCGGGCTCGCCCAACGCCTTGTCTGCAACGAAGCCTGTAAAGAGGGGGTTGTTCATAAGTCCGCGGCTTATTACAACAACGTAGCCCTTGCCAACAGGGGCAGCAGCTGCCGTTTTGAAGACGCCCGGCCCTCTTACGTGCATAATAATACCCGTTTCCTCTGCTCTTCTGTGGTTACATTCGGCAGTGGGGGGTGTCTGAAGAAGAACACACGCATTCTTACCTACCATAAGGCTGGATTGTGAGCTTCCCGCAAGTGTGTGAAGCCCCTCGGCAATAGGGCTGTCCGGCGCAGGCTCAACACGTGATGCCTTCTTAAGATATGTTGAGGGGGTAAGTGAATATGCAAGGCCGTGCTCGTGGTCTACAACTATATCCTTGTTTATACGGATAGGCGCATCAAGCTCCTCAAGCAGGCAGTTGAAAAGATATCTTTCGTGCTCACGTGAAAGCTGCCTTGCAACGCCGCCATGGCAAAGCACCAAAACACCGCCGCCCAATACGTATTCCTTAAGGGGCCCTAACTCCTTTGAGCTCATACGTGCGCCGGGGGTTGAGGGCATTCTGCCTGCGTATATCATTACAACGCCGTTATCCATATCGTCGGGCGTAAAATGAGGGAAATACCTTCTGTAAGTAACCTCAAAGCCCTTACCCTGAGCAAATTCCGTGACGAGGGAATGTGCCTCGGCATTGTAAAGCTCGTGATCAAGTATCAAAAACGTTTTTTTCTTATCCATTGTGAAAACCTCCGCAAAAATAAAGCTTAACGGTTCCTTTCATTATGTATATAAGTAATTTTATCACGGAAAGAAGCAGTAAGTCAATAGGAATAAAGGCCTTGGGCATACAATACGAAATATATATTTTTATGTTGTTATGTGGTGTTCTTTGTGCTATAATCTACCCAAATACATCCCTCGGATGTAATTCTGTAATTATGCACACGCATATTTGGAGGTACTCACAATGGGTAAGGTTAAAAGAATTGGTATAATCAGAACAGATAACCACAGCTTGCTCTACGGCGCTTGCTGGGGTCCGTATGACCGTTATGAATTCCGTAAGGCATCCGGTCAGCTTGATATTATGGAGGCAGGTACAAAGCCCGTTATCCCCTTTACTGATACAGAGGTAACAGCCTGCTGGAATGAGCCTCTTGAAACAGTTGCGCTTTCTGCACAGCAGTTTGCAAAGGCATTTAACTGCACAGTATATGAAAACCTTGAGGATATGGCAGATCCGGAAATTGTAGACGGCGTATTTATCGGTAACTGCAGCTTCGACGGTGAGGATCACTACCGCCTTTGCGAGCCCTTTATTAAGAAAGGAATCCCCGTTCTCTTCGATAAACCCTTTGCAGATAACGCTGCAAACGCAAAGAAGATAATAGACCTTGCAAGGGAATACAACGTTCCTATCCATACAGCATCTATCCTTCTTTACTGCGATGCAAATATGTATCTTAAGGGCGACTACGTTGAAATGATGCCCGATAAGAATCTCGGTAAGCCCATGATGATTACCTGCACATTCCGTTCAAGAATGGAATGGAGAAACGCCTCCTCTCATATGTTTCAGGCAGTTTTCGGCGCTATGAGAGAGCTTTGCGGTGATTACAAGGTAAAATCCGTTCAGTATATCGCAAGTGATGCAGGCAGAGATCCCAACAGAGATTTCGGCGACGGCGAGGTTTACAGCTGCCTGTTCGAGGACGGCACAGTTGGTATTATCAACTGCAACTCCTTCGGCTCATACGCATACCGTATCGACGTTTACGGCCACAACGCTATCTCTACAGAGTACGTTAACGAGCCTCTCTTAAGAGGCGGCTGCATCAGAATTGCAGAGCAGTTCTCAAGAATGATAGACGACCGTAAGCAGATTATCCATTACGACAGAATGTTTGAAATGGTTGCATGTATCGACGCAGCTCTCCGTTCAAGAGATGAGGGTGGCCGCGCAGTTACAATTGCTGAAATCGCTGCAGACGTTGGCTATGAGCTTGGCGGTTACGGCTTCAATAAGCTCGAGGAAAAGGCAGAAGAAAAATAATTGAATAAATAACGAAAGAGCGTATGTCTTGTGGGCATACGCTCTTTTTTGTTATGCTTTTTGCTTTTATTCCTCTTCATCCTCTTCGGGTGTTTCTATAACGGGAAGGTCCTTTAAGGATGTAAGTGAAAAGGTTCTTAAGAATTTAGGTGTTGTAACGTAAAGGAAGGGCTTTCCCGGCACGTCCTTGCGCCCGTCCTGCTTTATAAGGTCGTATTCAAGAAGCTTGTGCACAGCGTAATCGCTCTTTACACCTCTTACAGCCTCTATTTCAGCTCTGGTTATAGGCTGCTTATAGGCTATAACTGCTATTGTTTCAAGAAGGGTTGCAGGGAGAGTCTTCTTTCTGTCTACCCCTGTAAATCTGTCTATATAAGATGAATATTCGGGCCTTGTTGTAAGCTGATAGGCGTCGTCAAGGCATATAAGCTGTAAGCCTCTCCTTTCGAAATCGTAGCACTGCGCCATTTCATTCATTATATTCTTCATCTGTGAATTGGGGATAGCAAAAAACTCTGCAAGGGCCTTTAATTTTACAGGCTCACCTGAAATAAATAATATTGATTCTATTATAGCGATATATTCTCTGTTGTCCACTGTGTGCCTCTCGTAATGTATATTTGCTTAAATGTGCCGTCCTGCGTGGCATCCAAAACAGATCTCTTCAAAAGCTCAAGCATTCCAAGGAAAAGTGAGATTATTGAGTTTCTGTCGTTATGCTCCTCAAAAAATGCTGTGAATTCTACCCTTTCACAGTCTGTAAGGCGCCTTTGTATTATATTAACCGCAGTGTTTATAGACATAGGCTCCCTTACTATTGTAACGGGCTTACTCTTTTTTCTCTGCTCGTAGCTTGTCTGCCTTACTATGGAAAGGAAGGCATTTGTAAGTGCGTCCATGGTGAATTGCTCAAGGTCCACCTCGCCGTCATCCACAAGCTCCTCAGGAAGCTTTGCGTAAACGCCCAGGCCCGCAGTTTCAAGCTCTGCAAGAAGCTGAGATGCCTGCTTGCTCTTCCTGTATTCCTTAAGCCTTGCCTTAAGCTCCTCCTCAGGGTCTACCTCATCCTCGTCCTCCTTGGTAACGGGAAGAAGCTTTTTGGATTTTATGTAGAGCAGACGGGATGCCATTTCAATAAAATCCGTGGCAACCTCCATATCCATATACTGCATATGCTCAACGTATTCCAGATATTGGTCTGTAATATCACCTATGGAAACGTCCTCTATTGCAACCTTCTGCTTGGAAATGAGGGATAAAAGCAGGTCCATGGGCCCCTTGAATATTTCGATATCTATTTCGTATGCCATAATTGCTTTTAACCTTTACATAGTAAGAGTAACGAGTATGTCTGTAAGAAGCTCCTGTAGAAATACGCCGTAGGTATAAATCATCTGTGTAAAAAATACCACGTAATCAAACAGGCCAACTAAAACCAATGCAATAAAAATATATCTTGAATAGGTTTCGAAAAAGGTAATAACCCTTCCGTTTGCATTGGGGAAAAACGCCATTTTAAGAAGCTCATATCCGTCGAAGCCGGGGATGGGAAGTATATTGATAACGAACAAAAGAATGTTTATCATTACAAAATTTCCAACTATAAGCTGGAGAATATACACAATTGTAATGAAAACGGAGCTGTCAAGGAACATTCCCTTACCTATTGTAAGCTCGGAGAATACGTAAATTGCAGTTTCTATAAGGTAGAAGATGCCTGCAAATATAAGATTTGAAAGGGGGCCTGCAAGAGCAACAAGAGCGCGACCCTTTCTGTAAGACCTGTAATAGGTAGGATCTGTTACAACAGGCTTTGCCCAGCCGAAGTTGAATATTATCATGCAGATAAAGCCAACAGGGTCAAGGTGTGTAAAGGGGTTTAAGGTTGTTCTTGCCATTACCCTTTGGGAGGTATCTCCCATTTTTACCGCAGCCTTGGCGTGGGCGTATTCGTGAACGGTTAAGCCCATTACAATAGCAGGGAGAGAGTAAAGTATGCTCAGAAGCATACCGTACCAATCCAAGTTCTGAAAATATTCAATAATAGAGGGCATTTTTTACCTCCGAAAAATCAATTTTGCCGTTATTTTATGGGAATAATGCTTTTAACCTGTAAATTATACCATTTTATTGCTGAAAACGCAACGACTCGCATTATAGAGTATTATTGGCGCTTTTTTTGATAAAATGATAAAGATTGAAAAATATTCAATAATATGCTAAAATGTTTCAGTATAGACGGTTTTAATATGCGGAGGTCGGTTTTTTATGAACGTATACGACATTTTGAATGAAAGAGGATTTATTGCTCAGTCAACCTTTACTGACGAGCTTAAGGAAAAGCTCGGAAAGGAAAAGGTTACTTTTTATATAGGATTTGACCCTACGGCGGATAGCCTTCACGTAGGTCATTTTATACAGCTTATGGTTATGGCTCATATGCAGAGGGCAGGGCATAAACCTATCGCTCTTATAGGCGGCGGTACTGCTATGATCGGAGATCCTTCAGGCAGAACCGATATGAGAACTATGATGACAAAGGAAACCATAGCGCACAACTGCAGCTGCTTTGTAAAGCAGATGTCCAAGTTTATAGATTTTTCAGACGGCAAGGCTCTTCTTGTTAATAACGCAGATTGGCTTCTTGGTCTTAACTACGTTGATTTTATAAGGGATATCGGCGCTCATTTCTCCGTAAACCGTATGCTTACAGCAGAATGCTACAAAATGAGAATGGAAAAGGGCCTCACGTTCCTTGAATTCAACTATATGCTTATGCAGGGCTACGATTTCCTACGCCTTTTCCAGGATTACGGCTGTACTCTTGAGGTTGGCGGGGACGATCAGTGGAGCAACATCCTTGCCGGTGTAGATCTTATCCGCCGTAAGGAGGCAAAGGAGGCCTTTGGTCTTACAATGAACCTTCTTACAACTGCAGACGGTAAAAAGATGGGCAAAACCCAGGCAGGTGCCGTATGGCTCGACCCTGAAAAAACATCCCCCTACGATTTCTACCAGTATTGGCGCAACGTTGACGACGCAGACGTTGAAAAGTGCTTAAGCCTTCTTACATTCCTTCCTATGGATCAGGTCAGAGAGCTTTGTAAGTATAAGGATGAAAGAATGAACGAGGCAAAGCGTGTGCTGGCATACGAGGTAACAAAGCTTATTCATTCAGAGGAGGCAGCAGAGGAGGCAAGAAAGGCAAGTGATGCTCTTTTCGGCGGTGCTGTTTCTATGGATAGCGTTCCCTCTGTTGAAATTGATGCTGCCCAGTATCCCGATGGCATTTCTGTTACTGACGCTCTTGTGATTTCCGGCCTTTGCGCTTCAAAGGGCGAGGCAAAGCGCAATATTCAGCAGGGCGGTGTTTCTCTTGGGGATAACAAGGTTACGGATATGCTTGCCGTAATACCTGCAGATGATCTTAAAAACGGTATTCTTCTAAAAAAGGGTAAAAAATCCTTCATGAAGATTATAGCAAAATAACAAAGAGGAATTTTATGGGTTTTATTGAATTCATTAACGTCTTCACGTCAAATTGGCCTTTGGCTATAACGGTATTGCTTACCCTGGCTGTAATATTGGTAAACGGATGGACAGACGCCCCCAATGCAATAGCCACGTGCGTTTCCACCAGGGCCCTTTCTCCCCGCAAGGCGATTATTCTGGCGGCCGTGTTTGATTTTCTCGGCGTGTTTATTATGACTATTGCAGTGCCTGCTGTTGCAACCACTGTATTTAATATGGTTGATTTCGGCGGTGAGGCAAAGGAAGCGCAGGTTGCTCTTTGTGCGGCTATGTTTGCAATAGTTACCTGGGCTACGGCTGCCTGGTTTTTCGGTATTCCCACAAGTGAATCCCATGCGCTTATTGCGGCTATATCAGGTGCGGCAATAGCACTTCACAACGGCTTTTCAGGCATTAACGGCGCTGAATGGATGAAGGTAATATACGGCCTTATTTTGTCAACTATCCTCGGCTTCGGCACAGGCTTCGGTATAACAAGGCTGGTAGAAAAAATATTTGCTCACGCAAACAGGCAAAAGGTTACCAAGCATTTTAAGAGGGCGCAGGTTGCAGGTGCGGCGGCTATGGCGTTTATGCACGGTGCTCAGGATGGTCAGAAGTTTATGGGCGTTTTTATGCTTGGCTTGTATATATCCATGGGTCAGACAAACGTTACGGAATTCACCATTCCCGTATGGCTTATGATACTTTGCTCTCTGGTTATGGCCCTCGGTACGTCTATCGGCGGATACAAGATAATTAAATCCGTAGGTATGGATATGGTAAGGCTTGAGCAGTATCAGGGCTTTTGTGCAGACCTTGCGGCGGCAAGCTGCCTTTTGATTTCCTCCGTAAGCGGAATCCCCGTAAGCACAACGCATACAAAAACAACCTCTATAATGGGTGTAGGTGCTTCAAAGCGTCTTTCCTGTGTTAACTGGGCTACGGTAAAGGAAATGGTGCTTACCTGGGTGCTTACCTTCCCCGGATGCGGACTTATAGGCTTTCTTATGGCAAAGCTTTTTATGATATTGTTTTGATAGAGATACATACTTGATTTGAAAGGAACGGATTATGGCTAAAAAACAGAAAAATAATTACTACTTTGATGCCTTCGTAAAAATGGCTGAATATTCCTGTGCTGCAGCTGATATGCTTAAAAACATACTTTCCTCATTCGATAGTGAAAATATATTCGAGCAGATTCAGAAAGTTCACGAAATCGAGCATGCAGGGGATACTGTAAGGCATGAGCTTGTAAATACTCTTGCAAAGGAATTTATAGCTCCTATTGAAAGAGATAATATAATGCAGCTTGCAGAGCAGATTGATAGCGTTACGGATACTATCGAGGACGTTGCTGTAAGGCTTTATATGTATAATGTAAAGGAAATTTCTCCCGTTGCTATCGAGTTTGCAGATATCGTATGCAGCTGCTGTGATGAAATGAAGAAAATGCTTCTTGAATTCCCCAACTTCAAAAAGTCCTCAACAATTAATAATCACCTTATTGAGATTAACAGGTTTGAGGAGGAGGGGGACAGGCTCTATATACAGGCTATCCACGACATATACAAGGAAGGTGAGCTTACGGTTAAGAGCCAGTCCTGGGCAGAAACAATAGAATATCTTGAGCGCTGCTGCGACGCGTGCGAGGATGTTGCCGAGGTTGTAGAAAACGTTATTATGAATAACACGTAATTGTGTATTCACAAAAATAACAAATATTAATTTTTTATAAAAACCACAATAGAGTAAAAAATCTCTTGACAAGAACGGACAAATATAATATAATACTCAAGCGTATTTTGTCCGTACTTGATTGTGGCGGACTTGTTTTCTGTTAATTGGTATATCCGATTAGCCGAAAAATGCGTATATTCGGAAGGAAGGTGTCGGTTGTGAGAGAGAAAATCGTATTAGCATGTACCGAATGCAAACAGCGCAACTATAATACTACCAAAAACAAAAAGAATCAGACAGGCCGTATTGAGTTTATGAAGTATTGCAGATTCTGCAAGAAGCATACAATGCACCGCGAGACAAAGTAAGTCTTTGGTTGGGGACAGTTGTTCTTAAAAGAAAAAGAGAACACTCTTTCTTAAGGAAAGATGTGCGAGGACGAATAAAATGGTATCTGAACGTTTGGAAAACGTAGATAAGAGCGCAGCAAAGAAGCAGGTTGCAAAAAAAGAACCTAAGCAGCGCAGACGTTTTGTTAGAGAAGTTGTAGCCGAAATGAAAAAGGTTACATGGCTCTCTAAAAAGGATTGGTTAAAGTCAACATTGGTAGTTTTGGTTGTTGTTATTGCCATTGCTGCTGTTGTTGGCGCATTTGATTATCTTTTCAGCTTAATTGTTACATGGCTGACAATAGGCTGATGGGGCTTGTGTAAATGATGACAGAAGAATTTAACGAAGAAGTTATAGCCGATGTTGCAGACGTCGCTTCAGATGATTTACCTGATTCAAGCAAGGGAAAATGGTATGTTCTTCATACATATTCCGGCCATGAAAACAAGGTAAAGGCATCTATCGAAATGATGGTTGAAAACCGTGGCCTCCAGGATTATATCTTTGAGGTCTATATTCCTATGGATGAAACCGTTGAAGTAGATGGCGCAAAGAGACGTGTTGTAAAGAGAAAAACATTCCCCGGTTATGTTCTGATCAAAATGATCGTTACAGAGGAATCATGGCACGTTGTACGTAATATCCGTGGCGTTACGGGTTTCGTAGGCGAGGGCATGGATCCTATCGAGCTTACAAATGAGGAAATCGTAAAGCTCGGCGTTGAGGATGTTCAGGTCAAACTTGATGTTGAGCTCGGTGAAAACGTACGTGTTCTTTCCGGACCCCTTGAAAACTTCACAGGTGTTGTTAGCGAGATTTATCCGGATAAGCAAAGGGTTAAAGTCATCGTATATATGTTCGGACGTGAAATGCCCGTTGATCTTAAATACAATCAGATTCAAAAATTGTTGTAAGCTTAACGGATGATATAGATCTCACCGTGATACACGGTGGGCTTTGGAGGTAAAGAAAATGGCAAAGAAAATCGTGGCAAATGTAAAGCTGCAGCTGCCCGCCGGTAAGGCAATGCCTTCTCCGCCGGTTGGTCCTGCACTCGGACCTCACGGAGTTAACAGTAACGATTTCTGCAAACAGTTTAATGCCAAGACGGCAAGTCAGGCTGGTTATGTTCTTCCCGTTGTTATCACAATCTATCAGGACAGAACATTTACCTTTATAACCAAGACACCGCCCGCTGCTGATTTGCTCAGAAAAGCTGCTGGTGTTTCTAAGGGTTCAGCAAGACCTAACACAGATAAGGTTGCAAGCGTTACACGTGCACAGGTTAAAGAGATTGCTCAGATGAAGCTCGAGGATCTCAATGCAGCAAACGTAGAGTCTGCAATGAGAATGATCGAGGGCTCAGCTCGCAGCATGGGAATCACAGTCGTTGACTAAGACGTCTGTTAATCAGGTGGGAGGCCGTGATATTAGCGGTCGCGTAACCACTCAGGAGGAAAAATGAAAGTTACAAAAAGGTTTGGAGCTGCATTGTCCAAAATTGAAAAGGGCCGCAGCTATAATGTACAGGAAGCAATGGCTCTCGTTAAGGAAACTGCTACTGCAAAGTTCGACGAGACTGTTGAGGTTTCAATCCGCTTAGGTGTTGACCCGCGTCATGCAGACCAGATGGTTCGTGGTGTTGTAGTTCTTCCCCACGGAACAGGTAAGACAATGCGCGTTCTTGTTTTCGCAAAGGGCGATAAGGCAACAGAAGCACAGAATGCAGGTGCAGATTACGTTGGCGGAGAGGAATTGGTTGATAAGATCATCAATGAAAACTTCTTCGACTATGATGTTTGCGTTGCAACACCTGACATGATGAGAGTTGTTGGTCGTCTCGGTAAAGTTCTTGGACCTAAGGGCCTTATGCCTAACCCCAAGAGCGGTACTGTTACAATGGACGTTGCTACTGCTATCAACGAGATCAAGGCCGGTAAGGTTGAGTATCGTGTTGATAAAACAGCTATCGTTCACGTACCCGTTGGTAAAGCTTCCTTCACTGCAGAACAGCTCGCAGAGAACTTTACAGCACTTATGGATGCTGTAATTAAGGCTAAACCGGCATCATCAAAGGGAACTTATCTCAAATCCGTAGTAATCTCAAGCACTATGGGTCCCGGGATAAAGATGGTAACTTCCTACTAATTAAGGGAATTGCCAAAATAAACTAAGTTAAGAAAGCAACTTACTTAAGACAGCAGGTGCGTTATTTTAACGCTTAAGTGTCGTGTAAACGGGAGCCTGCCGAGGTGGTTATATACATTAGATACCATAACGGTTTTCTTGGTATACGATATGTCCTCGTGTCATTCAGTAATGCTCACGAGGACTTTATTTTTTGTCTCATATGTGGTTGCTTTGGCTTACATAGCTGCAAAATACCAAAGGAGGTGAATTTGTGAGCAGTAAGTTAGAAGAAAAGAAGATTATAGTTGAAGAGATAAAAAATAAGCTCCAGAATTCTCAGAGCGCAATTATCATCGACTATAAAGGACTCAATGTTGAACAGGCCACAAAGCTGCGTAAGGAATGCAGAGAAAACGACGTAGATTACAAAATCTACAAGAATACTCTCATTAAGATCGCTGCAAATGAAATCGGTCTTGAGGACAAGGAGGGCGTATTCGAAGGTCCTACAGCTATTGCATTTGGTATGAAGGATCCCGTTGCACCTGCTAAAATCCTTAAAAAGTACATTGGGGAATTCAAGAAGTGCGAGTTTAAGGCAGGTATCGTTGACGGTGAGTTCTACACAGCCGACGAGGTCGTTAAGCTTGCCGATCTTCCGTCAAAGGAAGAGCTTATCGCAAAGATGTTGGGCAGCTTGAACGCTCCTATATCTGGCTTGGTACGCTCTCTCAGCGGCATTATCGGCGGGTTGGGTATTGTTCTCAACGCAATTAAAGAACAGAAGGCTAATGAAGCCTAATTAGAAAAGAATTTTTTGGAGGTTTATTATCATGGATAAGAATCAGATTATTGAAGCTATTAAAGGTATGTCAGTTCTCGAGTTGTCTGAACTCGTAAAGGAACTCGAAGAAGTTTTCGGCGTAAGCGCAGCAGCTCCCGTTGCAGTTGCAGCAGCTCCCGCAGCAGCAGCAGCTCCCGTTGAGGAGAAGACAGAATTCAACGTTGTTCTTACTGCAATCGGCGCAGAAAAGATCAAGGTTATCAAGGTTGTTAGAGATGCTACAGGTCTCGGCCTCAAGGAAGCTAAGGATCTCGTAGATGCAGCAGCAAATGCTCCCCAGATCATCAAGGAAGCTATTGCTAAGGCAGATGCAGAAGCTCTTGCAAAACAGCTTACAGACGTTGGCGCAAAGGCTGAAGTTAAATAATATAAGCTTGCATAGCAAGTATTTTATGTTATAATTGAAAGACCGTACATACTATATATATGTGCGGTCTTTGATGTATATCGGAAAGGATATTTCTCACGTGCCTCATTCTTTTGAACAAAAGGTGATGAATACCGTAATAAGCGAAAAAATGATTTCTCCCGGGGATAAGATATTGGTAGGCTTGTCCGGCGGTGCGGATTCTACTGCCCTTATATGCGCATTAAGCCGTTTAAGGGAAAGGCTTTCATTTGAGCTTGTTGCCGTTCATGTAAATCACCATATAAGGCCCGTATCCGCCGAGGAGGATGCAAAAAGAGCCTGTGAATTGGCTGAGTCCCTTGGTGTGGAATGTAAGGTGCTTCATACCTACGTTATGTCCATTGTAAAGGAAACGGGTGAGAGCATTGAGGCTGTGGCAAGGCGTGAAAGATATAAATTACTTCGCGATTTTAAGGAAAATATCGGTGCGGCATATATCGCAGTAGCCCATAATCTTTCCGATAACAGCGAAACCGTGCTACACAATATTATGCGCGGAACCACAATAAAGGGGCTTTGCGGAATATATCCGAAAAGAAATGATATTATCCGTCCTCTTATTTACTGCACAAGAGATGAAATATTGGAATATCTCAAGGTCTTAAACGTAGACTATTGTGTAGATGAAACAAATTTTGATACCGCATATGAAAGAAATAAAATAAGGCTTAAACTGCTTCCTATGATGAGGGATGAATTTAATCCATCCATAGACGATACTATTATGAGGCTTTCCTCTGCGGCAAGGGATGAGGAGGAGTTTATTGCCGTACATACCCGCCGCTTGTTTGATAAGCTTTGTGAAAAAACATCGCAGGGCGTTGAAATATCAAGAGATGGGTTTTCAACTCTTACCAACGCCGAACAGCGCCATTTGCTTACGTTTATAGCCAACCATATGGGCGTAAGCCTTGTGGATATTCATTACCCTGTTTACGTAAGTGCTTCAAGGGGTATTGCAGAGGGCGCCCCGGGAAGGCAATATTCAATGGGTGATGCTACCGTTACGGTAGGGCAAAACAAGGCGCTTTTTACTGTAAATGGTGATAATAAAAATGACAGGTTTGAATTGAAATTAAATATACCCGGTGAATTCCCTCTTCCATACGGTGGAAAAATAGTAATAACCCGGGTTGAGTCCCTTGGGGACGTCCGTGAGAAGGGCGTATCATACGTATCCCTGGACGGCATTGATGCTTGTGGGCTTACCTTAAGAGGTCGCAGAGAAGGGGACACAATCACTCCGATAAATTCTCCGGGAAGCAAAAGCATCAAGAAAATGATGTCAGACAAAAAAATAGACGTATATATGCGTGACAAAATACCGCTTATATTGTATAATAATAAAATAATATGCGTTGTTGGAATTGCCGTAGACGTATCGGTAAGAGTAGACGATAAAACGCAGCAAATCATAAAAATAAAATATGAGAGGGAATAACGTATGAGAAACGTCGGAACAGAATTGATCAGTGCAGAACAGATCCAGAAAAGGATTAAAGAGCTTGCCCGCGAGCTGGAAAGCATATACAAAGACAAAAATCCTCTTATGGTAGGTGTACTCAAGGGTTGTGTATATTTCCTTACAGATCTTACAAAAGAGATGGATATGGATTTGGAGCTTGATTTCATGATAGTATCCAGCTATGGTGCTTCCACAAGAACCTCCGGCGTTGTAAAAATCATAAAGGATCTCGAAAGAAATATAGAGGGAAGAGATGTTGTTATCGTTGAGGATATTATCGACAGCGGCCTTACACTTTCATACCTCGTTGACGTTCTTAAGACACGTAATCCCAGCTCCGTAAGGGTTTGTACATTGTTGGATAAGAAGACAAGCAGAAAGGCCAATATGTCCGCTGATTTCGTAGGATTCGATATTCCCGATGAGTTCGTTGTAGGATATGGCCTTGATTACGCCGAAAGATACAGAAACCTCCCCGGCGTATACATGCTCAGATCCGATTTGATATGATTTGTAGTGCGTAGGCATACAGATAAAAAGGAAGGAACTGCCCCCATAAAAGGGATGGCAGAGGTAATTAAAAAAACATGAAAAAGTTTTTGAAGGGTCCCGGTTTTATTTTGCTCCTCACAGTGCTTGTGGTGGTTATTGCGCTTTCTATAAGCCCCTCCTCAAAGCCTAAGGAGCTTAAATACGCCGAGCTACTTGAAAAAATTGAGCAAGATCAGATAGCAGAGATCGTAACAATAAACAATAACGTTTACGGTATATTCGTTGATTCCGCAAACGCGCAAAGCTTTCCTAAGAAGTACGATTTCCAGTCTTATATCCCGTCTACATCACAGTTTGCCTCTGATATGGCAATAATTGCTTCAGTAAAGACAGGCAAGGATGTGGAAAGCATCACCTCAAAGGATTACAATATCATTTGGACTCCTCAGCCGGAGCCGGAGATATCCATATGGGTAAGCCTTATTCCATGGTTGTTTATAATCGGTATAATGGTGGTAATGTTCGTGGTTTATATGCGCCAGAACAACGCCGGCGGAAATAAGGTAATGGGCTTCAGCAAATCACGTGCTGTAAGATACGATAATACCCAGAAAAAGGTAACCTTTGCAGACGTTGCAGGTGCAGAGGAGGAAAAGCAGGAGCTTGCGGAAATCGTTGATTTTCTTAAGGATAAGAAGAAATTTGAAGAGCTTGGCGCAAGAATCCCCAAGGGCGTATTGCTTGTAGGCCCTCCCGGAACAGGTAAAACATATCTTGCGAAGGCTGTTGCAGGTGAGGCAGGCGTGCCCTTCCTTTCCATAAGCGGCTCGGACTTCGTTGAAATGTTTGTTGGCGTAGGCGCTTCAAGAGTAAGAGATCTTTTCCAGCAGGCAAAGAAGCTTTTGCCCTGCATTATCTTCGTTGACGAAATTGACGCAGTA
>SVGI01000005.1 GCA_015056385.1 Clostridiales bacterium | reverse complement strand
GCCATACTTTTTCAACGGCTTGCTGGATCAGGGCTATTATCCCGACGGAATTTATACTCCATACTCTCCCGAAGGGTATATTTACGATATAACCTTGGCAAAAAATATGGGCTTTAATATGCTAAGGAAGCATATTAAAATAGAACCGGAGCTTTTTTACTATTATTGCGATAAGCTTGGCATCGTAGTATTCCAGGATATGGTAAATTGCGGAAAATACAGCTTTTTCCTTGATACTGCATTACCTACAATCGGCATAAAAAGAGGGCTTTCCCGCCCTGTCTCAAAACGGAGAAGGGCTTATTTTGAGAGTACTGTAAAAGCAACGCAGGATATTCTCTATAATCATCCTTCTGTATGCTATTACACAATATTTAACGAGGGCTGGGGGCAGCACAACGCAAACATCCTTTACAAAAAGTGTAAGGAATATGACCCCACACGAATATACGATACTGCATCAGGCTGGTTTAAGGTGTCTCAAAGCGACGTTGAAAGCGAACACGTTTATTTCAAGAAAATAAATCTTGAATCAAACGGTAAAAAGCCCCTTGTTCTTTCGGAGTTTGGCGGATATTCATATAAGGTGGCGGAGCATTCGTTTAATGTCAGCAAAAATTACGGATACAGAACGTGTACAACACGGGAAGCCTTTATGCGTGATATGGAGGAGCTTTACAGAGGGCAGATAATTACAGCAGTTGAAAAAGGGCTTTGTGCATCCGTACTCACACAGATAAGCGACGTGGAGGATGAAACAAACGGTCTGGTTACGTATGACAGACGCGTTATAAAAACAGATACTGAAAAAATGAAGGATATAAACCGTGAAATATCGGATATATTCAACAAAAAATATAATATTTGATAAGCGGAGGAAATATTATGAGCAAGGTAAAAAACGAACCCAAGTACAAGAATCCATTGTTGCAGGCAATACGCGCTCAGCTTGAGCACAGAGCGTTTTGGCTGTATCTTCTTTGTGATGAGGCAAGCAAGCGTGGCCTTGATCCCAGAGATTTTGGCAGTGCCGCAGTAAAGAGATGCGGACTTTCACAGGGAAGCGACCTTGTTAAAAAGGGAAAAACAGACAGCCTTAAGGGCCTTAAGAAAACGCTTTTCACCAAGGCGGCCCAGCTTGTATTTGAAATGGACGTTAAGGAAAGCACGGATGATAAGCTTTCGATAGATTTCCATTACTGCCCTCTTGTTAAGGCATGGCAGAAGGCAGGCTGCAGCGATGAGGAAATAGCTATGCTTTGCGATATAGCTATGTGCGGAGACCATGGCATCGGTGAGTGCTACGGAAGTGTTCTTGAGCTTCCCAAGTGCATAGCAAAGGGGGACGATATGTGTTGCCTGAGATACCGCAAGGTAAATAAAGAGGATACACAGGAAAAGACAGAGGAATAAAATTTACGTTGAATGCTTGTCAATAAGCATTATATATTCACCCCACTTGTGTTGCCTTATGGGCATTAGTGGGTGCTTTATGTCATCAAAAACCAATACAAGAGCAGGGGAAATGCTATTATGGCGCTGTGTGAAATAGTAGTCTTTAAGTTTCCCTTGCTCTATCAGTTTTTTAGCAGTTGCGTGATAATTGAAATATGCCATGTATATGCTTATTTTGGCATAAACAATAAATATTATGTGTAACGTTTTGCTTATATAACGTTTGTTAGATATTGTCGAATTATTTAAGCGTACAGCACGTAAGGAATATAAAATGAAAATAACGGTTCTTATAGAAAATACGTCAACATTTCAAGAGCTTGAATATGAGCACGGGTTAAGCCTTTTTATCGAGCATAATGAGAGAAATATACTTTTTGATATGGGGCAGACAGATGCTTTTATCCGTAATTCCCGAAAAATGGGCGTTAATTTATCCTCTGTTCATGCGGCAGTGCTTTCCCACGGACATTACGATCACGGTGGCGGCATTAAGCCTTTTTTAGCTGTGAACAGCAAAGCCCCGATTTATTTAAGTAATGAATGTAAGGGTGGTTTTTATAATAATGCAGGTAAGTTTATAGGTCTTGATAAGGAATTGTTTGATATCGAACGAATGTTATATACATACGGCGATACTGAAATATGCAGTGGAATCACCGTTAAAGCATTAAAAAACGTGCCTGTTAAGCATAAGGAGAATGCCTGTGGACTTACGGAATACAAAAACGGAGTCTTTGTTCCGGATGCCTTTAAGCATGAGCAGTACCTCATTATTGAGGAAAACGGTAAAAGAATACTTTTCAGCGGTTGCGCTCACCGTTCAATACTCAATATAATGGATGCTTTTTCTCCCGATATTTTTATCGGAGGGCTTCATCTTTCAAAAATAGATACAGAGGGAAACGGAAGGGAATACCTTGTAAATGTTGCGAAGGAGCTTTCAAAATACAACACGAAGTATTATGTATGCCATTGTACGGGGCAAAAGCAGTATGATATTTTGAAGGAATATTTAGGCAATAGCATTAAGTACATATCAACAGGCAGCATTGTTGAAATATGACAAAAATACAGACAAAAGCCCCAGGTGATTTTTCATCGGGGCTTTTTACATAAAAGAATAAATTTCCACTTGTAAACAGGGGGAATAGGTGGTATAATAAAGTCAAAGTAAGTCAAAAAGGTGAGCTATATGAAGGTCAGCGATACTATCGAAGCTTTTATCAAGGAAATGCTTGAAAATTCAGAGGGTCCTCTTGAACTGCAAAGGAACGAGCTTGCAGGCTATTTCAGGTGTGCACCATCACAGATAAATTACGTTCTTTCCACCCGCTTTTCTATGGACAGAGGGTATCTTATTGAAAGCCAGAAGGGCGGTGGAGGATACATTCGAATTATCTGCATAAATATGGATAAGAACGATTATATTCTCCGTCAGATAGAACGCGTAGGGCAGGAGGTAGGCCTGCAGGAGGCAATTCAGATAATAAGAAGTCTCGCTGATAGAGGAATAGTTGATAATACTGCAAGATTGATAATGGAATCTGCTGTACAGAATGATGCGCTTATGATTCCCTCCTCAAGCATAAGGGATGCTATACGTGCCTCTGTTCTTCGTTCTATGCTCGTTACGTTGGTAAAAAAGTAATATAGGAGGGGTAGAATGCTTTGTGATAATTGCGGCGAAAGGCCGGCAAGTATAAAAATAACTACAAGAATAAACGGTGAAACCGTTGAAAAGCGTCTTTGCGAGGAATGTGCAAAAAAGCAGGGTATAAATGTTAATATTCCGCCCGTAACAATGGCGCAGCTTTTTGCGGCTGTGCTCGGTATGCAGCCCGATTCAAGCGATAAAATAAAGAAATGCCCCACCTGCTCAACAAGCTTTTCCACAACAAGGATGACAGGGCATCTGGGCTGTCCTGATTGCTATGAAAGCTTTAAGCCGGAGCTTGAAGCATCCTTAAGGCAATTCCAGAAGTCCTCTACACACGTTGGTAAGGTTGCGAGGAACGCGCCTATTGAATCTATAATAGATCATAAGCTTGAGGAGCTTACGCGTCAGCTGAATGACGCTGTAAGAGAAGAGCGCTACGAGGATGCTATTAAGCTCCGCGATCAGATAAAAATGATAAACGGGGAGGCAGACACGTGAGCTGGATAAATGAGGATGCAATAAATAATGACGTTATAATAAATTCCAGAATACGCCTTGCAAGAAACGTTAGCGGTCTGTTTTTTCCTGAAAAGCAAACTGCAGAGCAGTCCGAGGCTGTTCTTACGCGTGTTATGGAGGTGTTCGACAGGGGAATTCCGTTTCTCAAGGATTTTACGTTTACTCATATGGGTAAGGCGGATAAAATTCTTGTGGGGCGTTTGCTTGATAAGCAGTTAATAAGCGGAAGGCTTATGGATTCAAAGCGTCCTGCCGGGGTGTTTATAGACGTAGCTGAAAGAGTATCCGTAATGGTAAACGAGGAGGATCATATAAGAATACAGGGCTTATGGCCCGGCCTTGCTCTTGATAAGGTGTATGACTACGTTATGAGCCTGGACGATGTTATAGAGGAAAATATTCCTATGGCATATGATACTCAGCTTGGATATCTCACAGCATCCCCCACAAACCTTGGTACAGGTATGAGGGCGGAGGTTTTGGTGCATTTGCCTGCACTTAAGAGAGAGGGCCTTTCAAAGGCGTTTGAAACCTTGAAGCAGCAGGGTATGATTATAAGAGGCCTTAACGGACATACAAACAGCAACAGCTATACAGACCCCTTTTACAGAATCGGTAATAAATACACCTTGGGAGTTACCGAGGAGGAAATAAAGGATACGGTTACCTCTGCTGTACAGTGGATATCCCAGTTGGAAAGGGATGCCCAATCGAAATGTATAGGTAATTCCAGAAATGAATTAAAGGATGCCGTAATGCGCTCCGTGGGTAGCCTTGCTTTTTCCTATACAATGCCCTTTGATGAATTTATAGGTCATTTTTCAAACGTAAGGTTCGGTGTATCCGTAGGTATAATAAATAACGTTGATTACCTTTCGTTAAACGAAATACTGTTACATGCCCAGAACGGATATATCGGTAATTATTACAGGGTGAACTCTCTTGAGGAAAGCGATCCGAATATTATCAGAGCAAGAATTTTAAGAGAAGAATTTGCCCCGTACGCAAAGGAAATGCTTTAATGCAGCTTAAACAGGAGAAATAAAGTGGATATATTTAATTTTATGACAGAAAGTGCAAAAATGGTTTTGGCCCATGCCGCCGAGGAGGCGAAGGTACTAAAGCAAAACTATATTGCCCCTGAGCATATACTTTTAGGCCTGATGTACGATGATTGTAACGTAAAATATGTGTTTACAAATGCAGGCTTAAGCCTGGACGCAGTAAGGGATTATATTGCCAGAAACGCAAAGGTGCCCAATGCAACATTTGCAAATATAATCTCATATACCCCCGGCGCAAAAAGAATACTTCAGCACAGCGTTGATGAGGCTCAAAGGCTTTCCCATAAATACGTAGGCGCAGAGCATATTGCACTTGCCCTTTTATCCGAAAGGGAGGGCTTTGTTGCCAAATGTATTTCAGATCTCAAGGTAGATCCTGATATGCTTCTTGACGAGATTATGAGCCTTTTTTCCGAAGGTGCGCCTGTAAATAACGAAAACGAGGATAAGAGTAACCAGAAAACAAGGCAGCTTTCCAAATACAGCAAGGATCTTACCCAAATGGCCCTTAAGGGTAAGCTTGACCCTGTTGTAGGCAGAGAAAAGGAAATAGAGAGGGTTATACAGATACTTTGCCGCCGTACAAAAAATAATCCTGTGCTTATAGGTGAGCCCGGTGTAGGTAAAACGGCTGTTGCAGAGGGTCTCGCACAGGTAATTGCAGAGGGAAACGTACCCGATATAGTCAAGGATAAGCGCATTATATCACTTGAAATGGGCTCCCTTATAGCGGGGACAAAGTATAGGGGAGAGTTCGAGGAGAGAATGAAGATCATACTTGACGAAATCCGTTCGGCAGGCAATATTATTCTCTTTATAGATGAAATACACACCCTTATAGGCGCAGGTGCGGCAGAGGGCGCAATAGATGCGGCAAATATATTAAAGCCGTCCCTTTCAAAGGGAGAAATCCAGACGGTAGGCGCTACAACTATTTCCGAATATAAAAAGCATATCGAAAAGGATGCTGCACTTGAAAGGCGCTTCCAGCCCGTAATGGTAGGTGAGCCTACGTGTCTGCAGACCGTTGAAATACTCAAGGGCTTAAGGGATAAATACGAGGTGCATCATAAGGTTAGCATAGGCGATGATGCCATAGAGGCGGCTGTAATGCTTACAAACAGGTATATTTCAGACCGTTTTCTCCCTGATAAGGCTATCGACGTTATTGATGAGGCGGCATCCCGTATAAGAATAAGGTCTCGTATTGCTCCGCCCGACATAAAGGAGCTTGAGGAACGGCTTGCAGTGCTGAACAAGGAAAAGGAAGAGGCTGTAAGCAATCAGAATTTCGAAAAGGCGGCAACAGTACGCGATGAAGAAAAGAAGATAAGAAAGTGTATTGAGGATATGATGCTTGAGTGGCGCCATGCAAACGATTCCTCATCCCTTAAGCTTACCAAAAACGATGTAGCTGAGGTTATAGCAGGATGGACAGGCATACCTCTCAACAGGCTTACGGAAACCGAAAGAGACCGTCTTTTGAATATGGAAAGCATACTTCACAAGCGTGTTATAGGCCAGGATGAAGCTGTAACGGCTATATCAAAGGCAATCAGAAGGTCCCGTGCCGGCATAGGGGATCCAAAGCGTCCCATAGGCTCATTTATATTTTTAGGCCCCACAGGCGTTGGCAAAACCGAGCTTTGTAAGGCCTTAGCAGAGGCTCTTTTCGGCGATGAGGATTCTATGATAAGAATTGATATGAGCGAGTATATGGAAATGCATTCCGTTTCGAAGCTTGTAGGCTCTCCTCCCGGATACGTTGGCTTTGAGGATGGCGGTCAGCTTACGGAAAGAGTAAGAAGAAAGCCCTATTCCGTTATACTTTTTGATGAAATAGAAAAGGCGCATCCCGACGTATTCAATATTCTTTTGCAGATATTGGATGATGGCAGACTTACAGATTCACAGGGAAGAACGGTTAATTTCAGAAATACCGTAATAGTTCTTACGAGTAACGTAGGCGCTCATTCCGTAAGGAAGCAAAGCTCCATAGGCTTTGGCGGAGGTAATGAGGATGTAAGGGAATACGAATCCATGAAGGAAAAAATGATGGATGAGGTTAAAAAGCTGTTCCGCCCCGAATTTATAAACCGTGTTGATGATATTATAGTATTCAAGCGTCTTGACAAGAATGAGGCTGTTCGTATAGTAGAGCTCCTTATCAAACAGCAGATCGAACGCTTGAAAGAGAACGGTATTACACTCAGCGTTACAGATGAGGCGTGCCGCCTTCTTGCAGACAGAGGCTATGATGCTGAGTATGGCGCGCGTCCCCTTAAGCGTATGATACAACGAGTTATTGAGGATAAATTGGCAGAAATGATACTTAAGGATGATGGCTCATCCTTTGGAATGGAATATCTTATCTCGGTTGAGGACTGTGAATTCAAGGTATCGTCTGTAAAGCAGTGCGTACATGCTTAAAACACTTGTTAGAAAACAAAAGGTACATTTATGAAGAAAAAAACAGTTTATATATGCAGGGAATGCGGCTATGTATCACAAACAAAGCTTGGCCGTTGCCCCGATTGCGAAAGCTGGAGCTCGTTTGACGTAAAAACACAGCTTCCGGAGCTTACACAGGAAAAGAAACGCGGACTTTCCGGTATCGGTGAAATAAAGCCGCTGTCAGGAATTACGCCTGATGATTCCATACGTTGTAAAACAGGCATGAACGAGCTTGACAGAGTTCTTGGCGGAGGCGTTGTAAAGGGCTCCCTTATACTTATCGGCGGTGATCCCGGCATAGGTAAATCCACACTCCTCCTGCAGATAAGCAAAAGCCTTACTGCTAACCGTAAAAAGGTGCTTTACGTTTCGGGTGAGGAATCCTTATCCCAGATAAAATTAAGGGCAACGCGCCTTGGTGTTTCATCAGACAGCGTTTACGTTATGTCGGAAACGGATCTTGATACTGTACTTAATACTGCATCAAGCGGGTACGACTTTGTTATAATAGATTCTATCCAGACAATGTATAAGCGTGATATACAGTCTGTCCCCGGAAGTATTTCTCAGGTAAGAGAGGCAACCACAGCTCTTATGTCCCTGGCAAAGGAAAAGGGCGTAAGCGTTTTTGTTGTAGGCCACGTTACAAAGGACGGCGCTATTGCCGGCCCCAAGGTGCTTGAGCACATGGTTGATACCGTACTGTATTTCGAAGGAGACGGCGATTACGCGTACAGAATTTTAAGAAGCGTAAAAAACAGATTTGGCTCCACAAATGAAATTGCAATGTTTGAAATGCGTGATAAGGGCCTTGTGGAAATCACTAATCCCTCTGAATTGTTCGTACAGAAAAGGGAGATACCTGTTCCCGGAACTGTTGTAACATGCTCTGTAAACGGAAGTAGAGCGTTGCTTGCAGAGGTGCAGTCCCTTGTGGTAACATCATCGTACAATTACCCCAAAAGCAGCGTTTCAGGCCTTGATTTCAATAGAATATCAATGATAACGGCTGTATTGCAAAAAAGGCTTGGTCTTGATATTTCCAATAAGGATATATATGTCAGCCTTACGGGCGGGCTTAAAATCACGGAGCCTGCCTGTGATCTGGCAGTAGCCCTTGCAATATACAGCAACTACAAATCTGTTCCTATGCCGAAAAATACGGTTGCATTCGGTGAGGTGGGGCTTTCCGGCGAGGTAAGAAGCGTTACATACACCGAGAAAAGAATTTCGGAGGCCGCAAGAATAGGATATAACAATATTATTGTTGCAAGCGGCAGTGTGGATAAAAATCTCGCAGAAAATCTCGGTGTAAATATTATAGAGGTTGCAAATATTCTTCAGGCCCTTGAATTTGTAGCGCAGTAAATCATCCGATATTGAATTTGTTGAGCAAATTGATATGCTGTATCTCCTTTATGAGAACGTCATAGCAGTTTATATCCGTTGAGTTCATAAAGCCCATCAGATAGAATAAATAGTTTCCTATTTCCTTTTCAAGTGTATCTCTGCATTCCTTGCAAAGTGTACCCTTTATATGGTCTGGTGATAGGTATAGGTTATCCTTATTTGCTTCAATGCTTATACATCCGCATTGAGTAACAGCCTTAGCGAACGCCCTTTGAATACGGGCGTTCGCTTCTTGCATTTTGGAGGTTATATCTAATATGCTTTTGTGCCTTAACATAAGCTCGCTTACAGAATTTTGAAAATCATCAAATAAAATATCTTTCATTTTATCCCCTTGTTAAATGACTTAGTAAGCTGATTATATACTTTGACTTAATAGATGTCAATTCAAATCGTACGGCAAAAACCGACAAAATCACGCATTTATGATTCTGTCGGCTTTGTTGTTAATAATATATTTTGGGGGATTTTAGATTATTATACGGCCTTTTGCAATAACGGAAATAATTTCCATATTTTTATCAAGCACCGTAAGGTCAGAGTATTTACCCTCCTTTATGCTTCCTGTTAAATGAGCTATACCAAGCTTTTTTGCAGGATTAATAGTAACAGACTTTATTACCTGCTTTAGCGGAATGCCAAAATTGAGGGCGTTTTTAACCTCTGTATGAAGGTTTGATATGGAGCCTGCCAATGCGCCGTTGGCTATTCTTGCCACGCCGCCACCTATTGTAACGCCAAGGCCACCAAGTGAATATTCTCCGTCTGGCATATCTGCACCTGACATTGCATCGGAAACTATAACGGTATTGTTTTCACCAAGGACGCTAAATGCAAGCCTTAATGCCGCCGGATGTACGTGATGTCCGTCGCATATAAGCTCTGCGGAGGCCTTTTTGTAATCAAGCACGGCGCCTACGGCACCGGGCTCGCGGTGAGAAAAGGATGACATAGCGTTGTACAAATGAGTTGCGTGGGATATTCCTGCATCAAATGAAGCCATAATCGTTTCATAGCTTGCTGATGTATGCGCAAGGGATATAGTGCAAAGCTTAGATGCTTTTTTAATAAATTCAGTAGCACCGTCTATTTCAGGTGCAATAGCCACAACCTTGATAGCCTTGTTTGTAGAATTATATAAATCCAGAAAGCTGTTAAAATCGGGTGAGGTAATATATTGGGGGTTTTGCGCGCCTATTTTACCAGCTGAAAAATAAGGACCCTCCATATATATACCGTTAACGTAAGCGCCGTCATAAATATCATCCTTATCAATAACTTCGGAAATAACAGCCATTACCTCCTTAAGCCTTTCAAGGGGGAGTGTCATTGTAGTAGGGCAGAAGGACGTAACGCCGTGCTTTATAAGCCCTCGCGCCATTGTTCTTAATTCCTCCTCAATTCCGTTTGAGGAATCTCCTCCCTTAAAGCCGTGAATATGCATATCAATAAATCCGGGGGATATAATTGCGTCATTACCCGTAAAGTCTAAAATACGGCAATCACTCTCGCAGACAGAAGGCTTATTATCGGTGTATATTGCGCTTATAATTCCGTTTTCCACGGCTATATCACCTTCCACAAGCTCAAAATCCTCATTGAATATTTTGGCGCCTTTTATATATAAATCCATACGATATTTCCTCGTTATAAGTAATTCATTGTAATATTATATAGGAAAAAATGCAAAAATTCAATAAAAAAAAAGAAGAAGCATAACGCCTCTTCTGAATGTTTGTTATTACTCAATTACCGCGTAGCTTGTGTCAATATATCCGCAGATTATATTACCGTTGCTCTCATAGCTTATTTCATACCATCCGTTGAATACGTTTGTAATACTTGCAATGTCGCCCAGCTGTAATACGCCAACACACTGTGTATCGGAGGACATGCCCTGCCTTACGTTCAATGCGGAAACAACAATGCGTACCTTTGAGATAGAGGGTATAACGGTTATTGTTTCGTTTTTAACAACGGTATCCTGTGTTGAAACGTAGCAAAGCTGATTGTTAAAGCTTATGCGGTAGCAGCCTCCCAACGCTCCCAAAAGCTGATATTTATCACCTTTCTTTATTGCTGATACGTGCTGTGAGGTGCTTGTTGCACCAAGGAGAGTGCTAATATCCTTTTTAGCCTCTACAAAGGGAATATCAATTTTTATTTCGGAGAACTTAATGTGGCTTGCGTCAACGTAGGCAACCTTATTCTTGTATATTATCGTGCACCACTGGGAGGATATGCTGTCTATAAAAACCTTATCTCCTGAAAATAAATGTCCGATTATATTGTTATCGTTTGATGATGCGGAGCTTCTTACGTTAAGCACCTCGCACTCAACAATACCGTATCTGTTTATTACCTTAAACTCTGTATGCTTGTTGTTTTCGATACTGCCGTCTTTTATTACAACTGTTACGTCGCATGCCCTAAGGAAAACGTTTTCGCCATTATAAGTAACGCTTACCCATCCGTTTTGCTTTACAACACCCGTTATCTTTTCTTCACCCGAAATCATAGTATCGCGAATTGCATCTGTATTGGGCTCGGAATAGATATATGCGCCGCCGTCATTTACTGTGTAGAAGCTTTCGTTACTGGGTGTTATATCTGAAAGCTTTACGTATTTTTCGGATATATACGCAATTCCGTTGTTGTGTAATATCTTATACCAGCCATTGTTTTCAGAGGCTATAACGGTTATTATGCTACCCTTGTAAAGCTTGCCTATTACGGCGCTTGCGCTGTTGTCTGCGCATGAATGTATGGTGGCAAGAGAAACGCTTACGGTCGCATACTTGTTGATTATAGAATAGGATTCCTCTGAAATTTCAACGTATTGGGCGTTTACATATCCTACTGTTCCACCGTAATAAATGGAATACCATTCATCTGATATTTTATCTATCACCATAAACTTTTCACCGCAGGAAAGCAATCCGATTTTGTTTATATCGTTTATTTCGGGAGTGTTTCTCACGTTAAGCCCGAATTCGTGTGTGGCTGTGGCTATAATGTAAAATGTGTTTCCGGAATTAACGTCGGGTACCTGCGTTATGGGGGATTGCATATCCTGCATAAATACACAGTCCTTTTTTACGTAGCCTCTTATATCCTCGGTAAAAATATGATACCAGCCCTTGCTTTCACCTAATACGGTTATATACGTACCGTTATAAAGCTTTTCTGTACGCTCGTAAAGTATGCCTGCACCGGAATATACGTCAATGTATGAATCTGTATAGATTATTGCATTGTAAGGAATTTCGAATATTGAAAGCTGGGACATTTCATCACCGCTTACACCTGATGCCGCAATACTGTCCTTTATAGGGGTGTATTCCATTTTGGACAGCTTTGCCTTAGGGAAGTAGAATTCCAATATCTGCATAAAATTCTGCCCTGCCTTAACTCTTGCATATGTTCCGCTCTGGCTTAAGCCTACCGCGTGTCCGTTTCCGTACGCAGTAAATACAAATTCATTGCCGTTATCCTGCACGGTGAATAAAGCGCTGGGTAATGAGAATGAAAAGAACCAGCGAAGGCTATCTCCCCGTGTAGACGATATATCAACGCTGAACGTTGCGTATCCATCATTGTTTGGGGATACAGTCTGTTTTTTTGAACTGTCTGCCTTGGCTTTTACCGTCAGAGTAATAATAAGCTTGTCTGTTCTGCGCTTTGATTGGCTTAAGGACGTAGGCTCGGATTTGAAAACAGGTGTAATTTTATTGATGCTTACAATTTCCACGGAATCATAAAGATACCCCATTGCCTCAACAGCTTTTTTTGCAGCGGATTTGAACGTTGCGGCATCACTGTCTGAAATATCTGTTTTACTAAGCCTTCTTACAACAGAGGAATGCTTGTCGAAGGGGTCCTCGCGTATAACAGAAACGTTATCTCCGCCGCCCCATGCCGAGGAAATAGACTCTGTTATGCCTCCGTTTGACTCACTGTAATAGGTTTTTGCGATTTTATCGTTGTACATTAAAATAATGCCGTCTGTATCCTTTACAGCCTGAATTGATTTTTTTCTTGTGGAGTTATATCCCTTATAGACCTGGTTTGAGGTGGTGTCAACAACGTGATACTCGTTATCCCTGTTGGCCTCCATAATTCTCATGGCATATGTTCTTGCAACAATAGCCTGTACCTTTAATGATTCAACAGCCTGTGCCTCGCTCATTTCATAGGGAACCACACCCATAAGATAATGCTCAATGTGAAGAGTGTTTATGAACGCAAGCTTTTTATCCTCGATGGATATTTTCATATCCCCGGTATATTTGCACGTACCGTAAGAGGGGTTACTTACGGATATATAGTTATTCAGTGATACACCCTCAGCCCTTAACGTAAAGGATTTATCCAGACAATATGACGTACCTGATTTTGAGGTAAGGTATATTTTGTTCTTACTTATGGAAATTGTGTACTGTCCGCGGGAAATAGCCGCATTATCCCTTTCAGGAATGAAATAGCTTCCGCTTACGTTTATCTTAATGGAGGAGATATTCCTCATAGTTGATAAGCGAACAGATATAAACGGGTCAATAGACGCAAATACACTTGATTTGGGTACGCTGAATGACGTTGAAACAAGCAGTGTAGCTGTTACAAGTATAAACGTAACGACCTTTTTTATTAATTTCATCAATTATCCCTTTCTGAATTCAGCTGTGCGAAAATTCATACGGATTATAAATTTGTTTGTAAAAAACTCTTACACTGATTTTAGACACAATTACCCCATAGTATTCTGCAAAATTAAATTTTGATAATGGTGGGGAACAGGCGTTTGCCGAATCTGAGCGGATAAATATACTATACTTACGCGCATATAAAGCAAGTTATATAGAGCTTTTTACCGACTTGAATATTATAATCATTTTTTTGCTTGAATCAACCTGTAAATTGGGGAAAAAACGGGCTTATTCTTTCATTTGTGTAAATGCGTGGTTTTTACGGATGAAATGCAACGTTTTTTAATGTTGACAGTGGTTTGTGGTGCGTCAAGATAATATTTATCGGAAAAATTCGGTTTTTTTATGATTTTGTATGCTTTCGTGATGTTTAACGAAGGACTTTTTTCTTTTTTGACTGTGATTTCTGGAATATGTTTTTCTTAACTATACTCGTTTATTCTCGTGAATTCTAATGAATTCTTCGTTTTTCAGGTCAGTAAAAAATACAAATTATGTAAAAATACCTTTTGGCAAACACAATATTGGCTTTTGAACCCTACATCTCTTTGACAAATACATGGCTTTCATTTATAATTAAATATAAATTTAAGGTAAACTTTGGATACATAAGATGAATAATTACTACAACGAAATGAAAAAGGAAAAGACGTTTTCCCGGATTGAGCAAACACTATTATCACATTCAAATACAAAATATCTTTATCTGGTAAAAAGCGCCAAGATAGCCCAAAATATTTCTGTTATCGCTCTTATGGGGATGTCTTGCGGTAACGTTTTGTGTGATTCATATCTTGATATGGCGGAAAGGGATGATCCCGAGCTTTACAAAAGCCTTCTGAACATAAAAATCGATTACGAGGATGTTTTCAACACAAGGAAGCTTGCAAGGGCGCTGGAGGAAAAGAAATATGATGTTGTATGCTTTGACTCTATGCGAATTGAAACTCTTCAAACCTGTATGATAAAGGAGCTTATATCCCTTATTCACAGCTACGGGGCAAGGGTTGCCGTAGGTAATACGTATATGACGCAGTTTTTATGTAAGCCCACGGATTACGGTGCAGACGTAGTATATGAGGATATCGGTATATATTCAGCCTCGGCGCTTTCATCGGGTGTTATTTATACCAATGATGACGGCGTTGCCAGAAGAATAGAGCTGCTTCGCCGCATGTTTGGCGGACAAATGGATTTTGCCGATAGATACGCGCTAAATAAGAGCGTAATGATGCTTCCGTTCCATATGGGTACAAGGAGCAAAAACATAAAATTCCTTGCCGAGAGAATTAAATTTATGCCGGGTGTTGAGGAGTTTAAGTTCAGTGAAAACAAGTATATGACGCCCTATGTACTTAGATTCAAATTAAAGGGAGGCTTCAACCCAACCCTTGTGTTTATGGAAAAGCTGAGGTACAGTAATCTTGAAAAGGATCTTCCAATAGGCAGTGATAAAACTTTTGTTACAGCAAATTACGATAATGAAATAAGGCTGTATGCAGGTGTTGACAATCCAAACACAATAAGGCTTGATATAGAGCTTATTCTGAAGAATATTTATAAGCAGTGATTTTTAATTTTATTTTAACCTTCAAATGGTATAATCGTAGAAAACAATGCAAAGAGGTATAAAATGGTAATAAAAGGAGCGAAAAGGCACGATTTTGTATATAGATTTCTCTATCATACGTTTCCTTTTTTTATAAAAAGGCTCTTCAACTATAAGTGGGAAAAGGCTGATTTTGAAGGCCCATACATCGTTATATCGAATCATACCCTTAACCTGGATCCTGTTGTGGTGGGCTTGTCATTTAAGAAAAGCATGTATTTTGTTATGAGCGAGCATATGCTCAGAAAGGGCTTTGTTTCGAAATGCCTTAAATATCTGGTTAATCCTATAGTAAGGCTTAAAGGTACGACAGCCGCCTCCACAGCGCTCGAAATAATGAGGCGCCTCAAATCAGGCTATAACGTATGCCTTTTTGCAGAGGGAAACCGTTCGTACAACGGTATTACGGGAAGCGTGCTGGAATCCACAGGAAAAATGGTAAAGGCATCAGGGGCAGCTCTTGTAACGTATAGGGTACAGGGTGGTTATCTTTCGTCCCCCAGATGGAGCAGGTCCTTAAGAAAAGGAAAGGTAACGGGTGCGCCCGTCAATTATTATTCTCCCGCGCAGCTTAAGGCAATGTCGGTGGATGAGGTGAATGCGGCTATTAAAAATGATATTTATGAAAACGCTTACGCAACACAGGAAAAGGAAATGATAAGGTTTAAGGGTAAAAGGCTTGCAGAGGGTATTACATCAGCCATATATTATTGCCCAAGGTGCAACAGCCTTGATTCCTTTGAGGTTATTGATTCTACGGTGCGTTGTAAAAGCTGCTCCTACGAGGTGAAATATAACGAATACGGCTATTTTGAGGGTGATAACGTTGTATTTGATAACGTTTTAGCCTGGGACGAATGGCAGCTTTCAAGGCTTGAGGAGCTTTGGATGGGTAATACCGAGGATAATGTATTGTTTTCAGATAACGGTGTATCTCTTATGTCTGTTATGAAGGGCCATAAAACACAAAAGGTGGCAGACGGTGATCTTATTGCTCGCAATACCTATATTGAGTGTGCGGGAAGGGTATTTGATTTTGCAGGTATTGCAGATATGCAGATACATTCACAGAACACTATTGTATTTTCTCATAAGGGCGAAAATTATGAAATACGCGTTCCGAAGAATATGTGTACCCGTAAATATATGGAGATTTATTCGTTTTGGCGTAATAAGCAGTAAAAAATATATGTAAAACATACACGGTGTGCTAAAAAAGGCGGCAGTAAAAAATACTGCCGCCTTTTTGTTATCGTATAGTTACTTTGTAAAGGAGTTGTTTACTTCATCTGCATATCTTACTGTATCCAATGCATCCCTTGCATATTTATCCGCACCTATGGAAAGAGCGTATTCCTCTGTTAATACAGCCCCGCCTACCACAATTTTACACCGGGGGGCAACCTTGCGTACAGCCTCAATAGTCCTTTCCATAGCAGGAAGTGTGGTTGTCATAAGCACGCTTAGCCCCAGTATAGGTGCGTGTGAAGCCACTACGGCATCTGCAACAGTGTCAACAGCCACGTCGCGGCCGAGGTCAATAACATCAAAGCCGTAGTTTTCCAAAAGAAGCTTAACTATATTTTTGCCTATATCGTGTATATCTCCCTGTACGGTGGCAATTACGAATGGGCATTTTTTATTTGTGTTATTGGATGCGGAATGCTCCTTGATTTTGTCAAATGCGTATTTTGCCGCTTCTGCACTCATTAAAAGCTGGGGGAGAAACGTGGTTTTTTTATCAAAAGTATCTCCGACGGTATCCATAGCGGGGATTATTTCATTTTGTATAATCTCCATAGGAGGAATATTTTGAAGGAGATTTGCGGTAATATCTCTTGCGCGTTCCTTAAGCCCTTTTATTATGGCGGATTGAAGCTCTGATGCGCTGTTTTGGGCACCTTGAGATGAAACAGGGGAGGCTTGTGTTACAGGCGTGATTTTTTCGTAGGATTGCACAAAGCTTATGTAATCACTGCAATTATCATCCATGCCTGTAAGAGTATTAAATGCGTGGTAGGCCTCCATCATATCGTAGGAATAAGGGTTCATTATGGCCGCAGAAAGCCCGTTACACATGGCAAGTGTAAAGAAATTACTGTTTATTATATCCCTTTGAGGTAATCCGAAGGAAACGTTTGAAACTCCTAAGGATGTGTGGCATTGAAGCTCGTTTTTTATGGCACTTACAGCCTCAAGTGTTATTCTTGCGGCATCTTTGTCTGTTGATATAGCCATTGTAAGAGGGTCAAATATAATATCCTTTTTGCTGATGCCGTATTTTTGAGCCTCATCAAGTATCCTTTTTGCTATTTCTATACGCCCACGGGCTGTTTGCGGTATCCCGTTTTCGTCAAGAGTAAGGGCTACTATAAGTCCGCCGTATTTTTTTGCAAGAGGGAATACCATATCCATACTTTCTTTTTTGCCGTTTACGGAATTTATCATAGCCTTTCCGTTGTAGTACCTTAACGAAAGCTCCATTGCATTGTAATCGGAGGTATCTATCTGTAAGGGGAGATTTGTTACCTCCTGAAGCCTGCAAACGGTAGTTTTAAGCATTTCTCTTTCATCAATGTCGGGAAGTCCTACGTTAACGTCAAGTATATGTACGCCCTTTTCCTGCTGTGATATACCCTCGTTTAATATGTAGTTAATATCGTTTTGCTTAAGGGCCTCCTTGAATTTTTTCTTTCCCGTGGGGTTTATTCTCTCACCTATAAGTATAGGTCCGCAGGAAAAATCTACGGTATGTGTGTAGGATGATACCCATGTGATATTTTTATCCGTTACAGGCACAGGGGAAACGTTGGCAGAGGCTTTCGTAAGGGCGCTGATATGCTCGGGGGTTGTTCCGCAGCAACCTCCCACAATCCTAACACCTGATAGAATAACCTTGTTGACCTCTCTTGCAAACTCGTTGGGCGAGATGTCGAAAACAGTCCTTCCGTTTTCCACCCTCGGCATGCCTGCGTTAGGCTGGAATAAAACGGGTACTGAGGCGTATTTAACGTATTCACGGGCAATTTCACCAAGTGATTTAGGCCCGAATGAACAGTTTATACCTATGGCATCGGCGCCCATACCCTCAAGCATTGCTATCATTGCCTGGGGAGACGTACCTGATAAAAGCTTTTTATCCTCTGTGTATGCATTTGATACGAATACAGGCAGATCACAGCATTCCTTCGCTGCGAGAAGAGCTGCCTTTGTTTCGTAACAGTCATTCATTGTTTCGATTATGATAAGATCTACACCGTATTTAACGCCTGTTCGAATTGTTTTGGAGAATATCTCTACCGCATCCTCAAAACCAAGCTCGCCGTAGGGTGCAAGCATTTTACCTGTAGGGCCTACGTCTAGAGCTATCCATTTCGGCTGAAGGGCAGGGGATGTATCCCTTGCACAGCGGGCATTTCTCACGGCTGCATTTATAACCGCATCAAGCTCATCCTCGGTGAATTTAAGAATGTTTGCACCGAAAGTGTTTGCGCTTACAACGTTACTTCCTGCGTTAAAATAATCTCTGTGTATTTGGGTGATTATATCACTGTGTGTAATGTTCCAATATTCGGGTAACTCTCCTGCTACGAGCCCTTTAGCCTGCAGAAGCGTACCCATTCCTCCATCAAAGCGGAGTATATTATCCTTTAGAAAATCGGTTACTTTCATGCTTTTCTCCTTGAATATCCTTAAATAAAGCCTTCGGGCTTAAGGATCTCGGAAAGGTTATCCTGTATTTTTGCGGCAACGTCAGGCTTATTCATAGAATAAACGTGTACGTTTTTTATACCGTTGGCAAAAAGGTCTATTATTTGGTCTGTTGCGTAGGCGATACCTGCCTGCTTCATAGCCTCCGGGGAATGACCGAATTTATCCACAAGACTTTTGAAGCGCTGGGGCATAAATGAGCCTGAAAGCTTTATAGCCCTTTCCACCTGATTTGCGTTTGTTATAGGCATAATGCCCGGTATAACGGGTACGGTGATGTCTGCTTCTCTGATTTTGTAAAGGAAGTTATAAAGAAGATTGTTGTCGAAAAACATCTGCGTAGTAAGAAATGAGCAGCCTGCATCAACCTTTTCCTTAAGATAACGTATATCATCCCTTTGATTTGCGCTTTCGGGGTGTATTTCAGGGTAGCATGCGCCGCCTATACAAAATTCGGCGCCGCTTTCCTTAATATCGTGTATAAGGTCTACTGCGTGTTTATATGTCCACGTATCTCTGCTGCTTGCCTGAAGCTCGGGGGTAAGGTCCCCTCTTAAGGCCATAACGTTTTCAATACCGCATTCTATCATTTGAGAGATTTTTTCTTTTACGGTTTCCCTTGTGGATGAAATACACGTAAGATGTGCGAGAGTAGGCACAGAATATTGCTCCTTGATATTTTTTGCAATATCCAGGGTATAACGGCTTGTTCCTCCACCGGCTCCGTAGGTTACACTCATAAACGAGGGGCGCAGCTTTGCTATTTCCTCTGTGGCGTGTTTTACGCTTTCGAATGAGGTATTGCTTTTGGGTGGGAATACCTCAAAGGAAAGGGATAATTTATTTTGTTCAAAAATCTCGGTAAGCTTCATTTGTTATTCCTCGGTAAAATGTTATCTGTCATTATAACACATATTTTCATAAGTAGCAATTTTAGGTGTTATATTTTACCTGTTTTGAATGATTGACTTTTGTACGGGAGTAGTGTATTATAGACAAAAAGAAAAGATGAAACACAGTGGTGACGGTTAGTATCGGTATTTTTATATCCGATGCCGTTTGCTGTGTATTTTTTTTACGAAAAAAGGGAAACAAAATGGGTAATGAGGAAAAAACGTACGTTGCTATTGACTTAAAATCGTTTTATGCATCCGTAGAATGTGTGGAAAGAGGGCTGGACCCTATGTCTGTTAATCTTGTGGTTGCAGATGAAAGCAGGACCGCCAAAACCATATGCCTTGCAGTTTCTCCATCTCTTAAAAAATACGGCATACCGGGAAGAGCAAGGCTTTACGAGGTTATAAAAAGGGTTAAGGATATTAACGAGGCAAGGCGTTTGGCCTCTCCTCAAAGAAAGCTTGAAGGGTCATCCTGTGATTCAAGGGAATTGTCGGAGCATCCGGAGTATGCTCTGGATTATCTCGTAGTACCTCCTCACATGAGGAAATATATGGAAAAAAGCGCACAAATATACAACGTGTATCTTAAATACGTTTCAGAGGAGGATATGCACGTTTATTCTGTGGACGAGGTTTTTATAGACGTTACCAAATATCTCAAGCTTTACAAGATATCTGCAAGAGAACTTACAATGAAAATAATACTTGACGTGCTTAATACCACAGGTATAACGGCCACGGCAGGAATAGGTACGAATATGTATTTGTGTAAAATTGCTCTTGATATAGGCGCCAAGCATATTCCGGCGGATGAAAACGGCGTGCGTATTGCAGAGCTTGATGAAATGTCATACAGGAGGCTTTTGTGGTCTCACCGCCCGTTAACGGATTTCTGGCGTATCGGCGGCGGGTATGCAAAAAAGCTTGAGGCCCACAATATGTATACTATGGGGGACGTTGCCAGATGCTCTGTCAGTAATGAGGACTTACTCTATCGTTTGTTCGGTGTCAATGCGGAGCTTCTTATAGACCATGCCTGGGGATGGGAGCCGTGTACTATACAGCAAATAAAGGCATATAAGCCCTCTGTGAAAAGCCTCAGTACAGGTCAGGTGCTTCAAACACCGTACCCCATAGATAAGGCAAGGCTTGTAACGCGTGAAATGGCAGATTTGCTCGTGCTTGATTTGGTGGAAAAGGGGCTTACAACAAGCCAGATAGTTCTTACCGTAGGATACGACGTGGAAAATCTTACAGATACACGCATAAGCAATAAGTACAAGGGGGAGATAGTGTGCGACAGGTACGGGCGCAGAATTCCCAAGCACGCTCATTCGTCAATAAATCTTAACTGTCATACTTCATCATCTGCGAAAATACTTGCTGCCGTTGGGGAGTTGTTTGACAGCATTGTAAATCCGCTCCTTCTTGTACGGCGGATAACAGTGGTTGCCAATGATATTTTAGAGGAAAGCTGTGTGTCTGAAAATGAAATGTACGAGCAGCTTGATTTCTTTTCCTGCGGTAACGAGGATGATAAAAAACGTCAGCAGAAGAAAATATTTGAAAAGAAGGAAAAGAGCCTTCAAAGGGCTATGATACACGTGAAAAACAAATTCGGCAGGAATGCAATTCTTAAGGGTATGAATCTGGAGGAGGGGGCTACTGCAATAGAAAGAAATTCTCAAATAGGAGGGCATAAGGAGTGAAGAACGATTATTCAGATATTATAAATATGCCTCATCACGTGTCTCGAAAGCATCCCCGCATGCAAAGCTCGGAGCGTGCAACTCAATTCGGTTCATTTGCCGCCCTTACGGGGCACAGTGATATGCTGAACGAATCTGCGCGAAGGACCTCCAAAAAAATCGAGCTGGATGAGGATATGAAAAATATTCTCGATATAAAGCAGGGCATATTAAGGCAGTTTATGGATGAAAGGCCCATTATAACCGTTACGTATTTTATTCCCGACGATAAAAAGGAGGGCGGAAGATATACGGATGTAACGGGAATAATTAAAAGGGAGGATAACAGTGAAAAATGCCTTGTGCTTGAGAGCGGTGAAAAAATCCTCTTTGACGATATCATAGATATACAAGGAGATATTTTTCTTTCATTTACTTGTATTTTATAGTCGAATATTGTAATATATATATTAGTATTTTTGAGGTGGGTTGCCGTGAAAAAACGCCATATTGTCTACGTCTTACTTGTAATTATATTTGTTGTATCTCTTTCAGGATGCTGGAGCATAGAAATAATTTCTCCGGAGGAAAGCGCCACCCCTAAGGTAACATTAACACCCGTAGCAACGTCTACACCTACTGTTACGCCTACCCCAACACCAACTCCAACACCAACCCCCACACCTACTCCTACACCCACCCCCGAGGTAACTCCGACCCCGACGGTTGTACCAGCTCCGTCATCCAAGCCTGAGGCAACGCCGAATTTTATGTTCGATGATACTCCGTGCGTTGATGATATGGGTGAATATATTCTCGACCATTGGCAATATAAGCTTGTAAACCGTAATAACAGCCTTACAGCCGAATACGTTGCAACGATACCCCTTGTAAAGATTGATTCAAAGATATTGAATTGGGGTCCTCAATACATAAACGCATATATTTATTACGACTTATGCCGTATGTTTGAGGATTGCCGCAATGCAGGCTTTACAGGTAAGGATGCACCTCTTGTAACCTCCGGATACAGAACAAACGAATTTCAAAAATCGCTTTTCAACAACAGAATCCAGAAGGAAAAGGATATAGCGAAAAGCAACGGCATTACGCTTACCGATGATGAAGCGTACGCTATTGCATCTATATCAAGCGCCGTTCCGGGTACAAGTGAGCATGAGCTTGGCCTTGCAATAGATATCGTTACTGCAAGATATCCTTCGCTTATAAATGATGCCTCCAACAAAAAGGCACAGCAGAACAATCCCACACAGCAGTGGATTATGGCTAATTGCTATAAGTATGGGTTCATATTAAGATACAAGGAAAACACAACCTACTATACGGGAATAAAGTATGAGCCCTGGCATTACAGATACGTAGGTGTGGATGCGGCTAAGGAAATTACTGAAAGGGATATAACCTTTGAGGAGTGGTATTACGAAAAGCACGGTATACCTCTTGATGAAAGCAATACATTCCCGTCGTTTGGAGTGCCTGTAACACCTACCCCCGAGGTGAGTGCTACCCCTGAAATAACGGCTACTCCGGAAGTAACTGCTACCCCTGAAATAACGGCTACTCCGGAAGTAACTGCTACCCCTGAAGTAACAACTACTCCGGAAGTAACGGCTACTCCCGAGATTACATCATCACCGGAGGTAACAGTAACCCCTGAGGTAACAGTAACCCCTGAGGTTACCCCTACTATTGATGTTACGCCTACCCCGGAGGTTACGGTAACCCCGGAGGTAACACCTACACCCACAGTAATTATTACCCCCGAGGCTACCCCCACTCCACAGGTAACGTTAACTCCTGTGTTACCAACCCCCGAGGCTACTCCCTCATTAGATGAGGCGTAATATTATCTCGATATGAAATACAGTGATACAGTTAAGGGTACGTTTATATCCCGCCCGAACAGGTTTATAGCCTATGCTTTTTTAGACGGTGAAGAATGTGTTTGCCACGTAAAAAACACGGGCAGATGTAATGAAATACTTACAAAAGGGGCAAAAATAATAGCGCAGAGAAATAAAGACCCAAAGCGTAAGACAAAATACGACCTTATAAGCGTGTATAAGGGTGAAAGGCTTATCAATATAGATAGTCAGGCTCCCAATAAGGTGTTTTTTGAATGGATATCATCGGGAGGCTTTTTCAAGGATGTAACGTACGTAAAGCCTGAATATACGTTTGGCTCGTCGCGCTTTGATTTTTACGTTGAGGCCGAGGGGAGAAAAATACTCATAGAGGTAAAGGGTGTTACCCTGGAGGTGAATGACGTAGCAATGTTTCCCGACGCTCCCACCGAAAGAGGGAATAAGCATGTAAGGGAGCTTATAGAGGCAAAAAAGAATGGGTATGATGCGTACGTTTTCTTCGTTGTGAAGATGGAGGGATGTAAGTATTTTACACCCAATGTTCAAACGCATCCCGAGCTTTATGAATCTCTTAAAAGAGCAAAGGAAAGCGGCGTAGGCGTTTTTGCGGTTTACTGCAGCGTAGGCGAGGATTCTCTTGAAATAAAGGGGCTTACTAACGTGGTGCTGTAAAAATACACTGTAAAATTACGGACAAGGATAATACATGAAAATAGCTGCATTCGGTGATATACATTCCAACCATATTGCATTTAAGGCGTGCATAGACTGTATGGAAAAACGGTCTGTGGATGCCGTTGTGCTTTTGGGTGATTATATTACAGACTGTGCCTGTCCTCAAAAAACTCTGGATTTAATCAGGGGTATTATGAACCGTTACCCGTGTAGAATAATAAGAGGCAACCGCGAGGAATATATATTTTCACAACGGAAAAATCCTGACGTTAATTGGAAAAAGGGCTCAAGATTCGGTTCTCTTTTTTATACCTATAACGAAATGAAGAATGAGGATATGGATTATTTTGAGGCTCTGCCCATATACAGAGTAGCCTCCTTTGACGGCGTTGAGGAATTTGAAATGTGCCACGGGTCTATTACCCAGTCCCGTGGAATGGTTTTGCCGTGGAATAAGGAAATGAAGGAAACGTTCAAATCAATGAAAACGCGCCTTATGCTGTGCGCCCATTCTCACAGGGCGTTTATATGCAGGGAAGGGGATAAGCTTATTGTCAACGGCGGTTCTGTGGGTCTTCCTACGGATAGGCAGAATAAAGCCGAGTTTGCCATTTTGGATTATACAGACGGTAAATGGTCTGCGGAGCTTGTGAAGGTGGAGTACGATATAGACGCTGTTATTGCCGAATTTAAGGAGTGCGGATTTTTGGATACGGCAGGCGTATGGGCAAGGGCTGTTGTAAAAACACTCAGGACAGGCAAATGCTACACAATACCGTGTATAGGCGTTGCGGACAGCATTTCTTCCTCCAAAGGTATGGATATAAACAGTGAGGCTGTTTGGGAGGATGTTGCCTTAAAGCTTGGGCTTTAACTGCGGTATGGTAAATACAATAATTAAAAAGCGGAAAACATATTGTGTTTTTCGCTTTTTGTCATATTTTTTATATTATTTATATTGTAAAAAACAGCAAAATGTGGTACAATTCATTGTTACATTTTTTGCTTATCGTAACACACATTTATAACGTACGCTTTGATAGGAGAATATATTATGAAACTTGGTATCGTAGGCTTGCCCAACGTTGGGAAATCCACGCTATTTAATGCTATAACTAAGGCGGGTGCACAAACAGCAAACTATCCATTTTGCACAATAGAGCCTAATATTGGAACAGTCGGTGTGCCCGACGTAAGGTTGGATAAGCTTTCTTCTATGTACAATCCTAAAAAGACTACTCCTGCAGTTATAGACTTCGTAGATATTGCAGGTCTTGTTCGCGGAGCAAGCAAGGGCGAGGGGCTTGGAAATAAATTCCTTTCACACATCCGAGAGGTAGACGCTATCGTTCAGGTTGTAAGGTGCTTTGAGGACGGAGATATAACCCACGTAGACGGTACTGTGGACCCTGTTAACGATATGGAGGTTATAAACCTCGAGCTTATTTTTGCAGATATTGAGTCTGTTGAAAAGCGTATTGCAGGTATGGAAAAGAAGGTTAAAAGCGGAGATAAGGAGCTTTTGCCGCAGTATGAGCTCTTGTTGAGAATAAAGGCATGGCTTGAATCCAACAAGCCTGTACGCACTATGGAGCTTGACGAAAATGAGAAAAAGCTCGTAAGAATGTTCTTTCTTCTTACGTCAAAGCCTATGATGCTTGTTGCAAATATGAGCGAGGATAACGCCGCAGGTACAAATGAAAGTCCTCTGTTCAATAAGCTTCTTAAGGCTGCGGAGGCAGAAAGTCTTGAGGTTGTTACTGTAAGCGCAAAGATTGAGGAGGAAATAGCCCAGCTTTCAGACGATGAAAAGCAGATGTTCCTTGAAGAGCTTGGCCTTGAAGCATCAGGTCTTGACAGGCTTATCCGTGCGGCATACAAAACACTCGGCCTTATAAGCTATTTTACGGTCGGTGAGGATGAGGTAAGAGCATGGATTATTACAAACGGAATGAAGGCGCCTCAGGCAGCAGGAAAAATACATACAGATTTTGAAAGAGGCTTTATCCGCGCTGAAATAATTGCATACGAGGATTTGATATCCTGCGGAAATATGGTTTCAGCAAAGGAAAAGGGTATGATAAGAAGTGAAGGTAAGGAATACGTTATGAAGGACGGCGACGTAACCCTCTTCAGATTTAACGTCTAATACGGCAAATAATGCCAAAAGGCTTGTGGGTCTTTTGGCATGTTTATTGTAATAACTTTCAAAATGAATAAAATCAGACACATTTTACTGGATTTAGATAGAACTCTGCTGGACTTCGATAAGGCAATGGATAATTCCATCAGAGAGGTGCTTACACAGCTTGGGTACAGTGATATCGAAGAGGGGGTAAATGCCTACGCCGGCATAAACAGTCGATATTGGAAAATGCTTGAAAGAAAAGAGATAACCTTTGAAAGGCTGGAGGTAGAAAGGTTTAGGGATCTTGCCCGGCATTGCGGATTTGACATAGAGGCAGATTATCTTGCCGAGTGTTATATGAGTAGGTTAGCTAAAAATGCACAGAAGATAAACGGTGCTGATTTTTTTCTCGATTATCTGTATCCAAGATATCCTATGTCATTGGTTACAAACGGTATATCGCGAATAACGCGCTCAAGATGTAAAATTGCAGGGCTTATGCCTTATTTCGAAAATCTCTTTATTTCATCTGAAATAGGCGTTTCAAAGCCTGACAGGGGATATTTCGATTACGTGCTTAATGCGTTGGAAATTGATGACCCTGCAGAAATTTTGATTGTAGGTGATTCTCTTTCTGCCGATATTAAGGGCGGTAAAAATGCGGGGCTTACCACAATGTGGTACAGTAAGGACGGAAAAGAGGATTCCTCTGCGGATTTTGTTATAAAAAATCTTTTTGATATAGCAGACGTTATACGCTGATATAATTCCGGAGAAAATACTTATGCACAGTACTGAATAATTATGCATAAATATTCAGTACGTATGCAGCACCAAAATACAAATAAACAACGAAAAACAGGCTTTTTCAATGTTGTAATAATAAAAAATGACATATAGTTTTGAGTTTGTTAATATTTACAATGTATAATTATCAGCTGTGATTGCATAAATTATAAATTTTTATTGATATATATGAGGTAAAAAACAAAAAAATGACAAATGTTTTTATAGACGGCAGAGAGGGAACAACGGGCTTAAGAATATACGAAAGGCTCTCTTTGAGAAATGATATAAGCATTACCGTTTTATCGGATAGTGAAAGAAAGGATACTGCAAAGAGAAAGCAGGCGTTAAACGATTGTGATGTAGTATTTCTTTGCTTACCCGATGACGTTGCCCGTGAAGCTGTATCAATGGTAGAAAACGGAAACGTGAAAATAATAGACGCTTCTACCGCGCACAGAACCGCTCCCGGTTGGACGTACGGATTCCCCGAGCTTTCAGAGGCTCACAGGGAAAAGATATATAGCTCAAGGCGTATTGCAGTTCCCGGGTGCCATGCAAGCGGGTTTATAGCCTTGGTTTATCCTTTGGTAGAGGCTGCAATACTTTCTCCCGACGCTCTGCTTAATTGCTTTTCATTAACAGGATACAGCGGCGGCGGGAAAAAGATGATAGCCCAGTATGAGTCAGAGGATAGGGATACAGAGTATTCTGCCCCACGTCAGTATGGTCTTACGCAGCAGCATAAGCACCTTAAGGAAATGGCTTATATTACAGGTATAAAAAACGCTCCTGTATTTATGCCTGTTGTAGGTGATTTTTACAGCGGTATGCAGGTTACTGTTCCTCTTCACGCCTCTGCGGTCAACGGCGCGTCCCTTGAGGAAATAGAAGCCGTATACAAAAATAAATACGTCGGCCCCATAGTTAAATACGGGGATATGTCAAATGCAGGCTTCCTTGGCGCTAACGCTATGTCAGGTAAGGACTCAATGATGATAAACGTGTACGGCAATAACGATAGAATAATACTCACCGCAACCTATGACAATCTTGGTAAGGGTGCCTCAGGTGCGGCGGTTGAGTGCCTTAATCTTATAACAGGAGTGGAAGACAAACTCGGATTGGATATCTGATTTGAGATATAGAAAGGTAATTGTATGAAATTTATTCCCGGATCAATAACAGCCCCCAAGGGCTTTTTGGAAAGCGGTATACATTGCGGAATACGCAAAAATAAAACAAAGCGGGACCTTGCTCTTATAATGAGTGAGGGAAAGGCTTCTGCCGCTGCCGTTTATACTACCAACAGGGTTAAGGGCGCTCCCTTGCTTGTTACAAGGCAGAATATTGAAGACGGTTATGCAAGAGCTGTTATCTGCAACAGCGGTAATGCAAACACCTGTAATGCAGACGGGGAGCAGGTTGCTACAGAAATGTGTGAGCTTGTTGCCCAGGCAACAGGTATATCTGCAAAGGATGTAATCGTAGCATCCACAGGCGTTATAGGCCAGAGACTTGATATTACACCTATAAAAAATTCAATGTCAAAGCTTGTAGAGGACCTTTCAAAGGAAACATCAAACGCTGCAGAGGCTATTATGACAACGGATACCGTAAAAAAAGAGGTTGCAGTTGAATTCGAGCTTTCAGGTGTTACCTGCCGAATGGGCGCTATTGCAAAGGGTAGCGGTATGATTCATCCCAATATGGCAACTATGCTTATATTCATCACGTGCGACGTTGCCATTTCTCCTGAGATGCTTCAAAAAGCACTTTCCGAGGATATTGTTGATACGTTTAATATGATAAGTGTAGACGGAGATACGTCAACAAACGATATGGTAAGCATTCTTGCCAACGGATACGCAGGTAATCCCTATATTGATTGTGAAAACAAGGATTTTACAGCCTTCAAAAATGCGCTTAAAGCTGTAACAACGTATATGTGCCGCCAGATTGCTGCAGACGGCGAGGGCGCAACGAAGCTTCTCGTATGCGAGGTAAAAAATGCCGCAGATAAGGAAGGCGCAAGAAAGATTGCAAAATCCGTTATATGTTCATCACTTTTCAAGGCGGCAATGTTCGGTGCAGATGCCAACTGGGGAAGGGTGCTTTGTGCAATAGGCTACAGCGGTGTGGACGTGGACGTCAATAAAATAGACGTTTCATTCTGCTCAAACTACGGCGAAATACTCGTATGCGAAAACGGTGCAGGCCTTGATTTCAGCGAAGAAATAGCCAAAAAGATACTTTCTGAAGAAGAGGTTATTACGTTTATAAATCTTAAGTCAGGTACTGAAAAGGCAACTGCATGGGGCTGCGACCTTACCTACGATTACGTTAAGATAAACGGAGATTACAGAACCTGATAGGTGTTATTATAAGAGGAATAATTATGTCAGAAACTACGAATATATCAAATAAAATGCGCGCATCCGTTCTTACGGAGGCATTACCCTACGTTAAGCGTTATCACGGAAAAATCGTTGTTATTAAGTACGGCGGAAATGCTATGCTTGATGCAGAGCATCAGGCAAGCGTTATGAACGATATAGCCTTTTTGCTTCTTATCGGTGTAAAGGTTGTTCTTGTTCATGGCGGCGGCCCCGAAATCAATGATATGCTTAAGAGAGTAGGGAAGGAAAGTAAGTTCTTAAACGGTCTCCGTGTTACAGATAAGGAAACTGTGGATATTGTGCAAATGGTATTGGCAGGCAAGGTTAATAAGGATATTGTTAACATTCTTCAGACAGCAGGTAATAAGGCTGTTGGTATTTGCGGTATAGATGGCGGTATGATAAAGGTAAGCCGGATAAGCAAGGAACTTGGCTACGTCGGTGAAATCGAAAGTATAGATACAGGCATAATTCACGACCTTCTTGATAACGGCTACGTTCCCGTTATATCAACAGTTGGTATGGATGATAACGGTAACGTTTACAATATCAATGCTGATACAGCCGCCGCAAGAATAGCAGGGGACCTTAAGGCAGAAAGCTTTATTACACTTACAAATATAGCGGGAATAATGAAGGATAAGGATGATCCTGAAACGCTTATCCGTTCCATAAACGTAAGTGATACGCCCAGGCTTATTAAGGAGGGTGTTGTTTCAGGCGGAATGATACCTAAGATTGAAAGCTGCGTTGATGCTATCAGAAGAGGTGTTTCAAGAGTGTTTATTATAGACGGGCGTATAGAGCACTCCATAATCCTTGAAATGCTTACCGATGAAGGTATGGGTACAATGCTCAAGTAAAGAGGAATTATTGATGGACATAAAAAATACGGACAGTAAATACGTTGCCAATACCTACGCAAGATATCCTCTTGTGCTTACTCACGGGTGCGGCTCATTGCTTTACGATGAAAACGGCAAGGAGTATATTGACCTTACAAGCGGTATTGCTGTTAATACCATGGGTGTATGCGATAATGAGTGGGTCGACGCAGTAAAAAAACAGCTGGATACACTTAATCATACGTCAAACCTTTATTACACAGAGCCCTGCGCAAGGCTTGCACAAATGCTTTGTGAGCGTACAGGAATGAAAAAGGTATTCTTTTCAAATTCAGGTGCAGAGGCAAATGAATGTGCTATCAAGGCCGCACGAAAGTATGCTCACGATAAATACGGTGATGAAAGAAGTGTTATCGTAACTCTTAATCACGGCTTCCACGGAAGAACAGTAACCACACTTTCAGCAACAGGTCAGGATCATTTCCATAAGGATTTTGGTCCCTTTACTCAGGGGTTTGTTTACGTCGAGCCTAATGATATTAGTGAAATTTACAATGCAGTAAATGCAGGTAACGTTGCAGGCATTATGCTTGAGCTTGTTCAGGGCGAGGGCGGTGTTAACGTTCTTGACGTTGAATACGTAAAGCAGATTGAAGCAATTTGCCGTGAAAAGGATATTGTGCTTGTTATTGACGAGGTTCAGACGGGTAACGGCCGTACAGGCAGCCTGTATGCATTTATGCAGTACGGAATTTCTCCTGACATTGTATCAACAGCAAAGGGTCTTGCAGGTGGTTTGCCGTTAGGTGCAACGATGCTTGGCGAGAAAATGGAAGGTGTTTATGTCCCGGGTACTCACGGTTCTACGTTTGGCGGCAATCCTATATGCTGTGCAGGCGCTGTAAGCATACTTGAAAGGCTTGATGATAATCTTCTTTCAAAGGTCCGAAAAAAATCTGAATATATATTTTCAAGGCTTAATAAATCCTCTGCAGTTAAAAGCGTAAGCGGCCTTGGCCTTATGATAGGTATTCAAACAGATAAAAGCGCAAAAGAAATAATAGGGGAATGTATGGAAAGGGGAGTGCTTGTTTTAAGCGCAAAAACAAAAATAAGATTGCTCCCTGCGCTTAATATTCCCTTTGAAGCATTAGAAAAAGCAATAAATATTCTTATGGAGATAATTGAAAAATGAAGCATCTATTAAAACTGTCGGACCTTACTACTGCGGAAATAACAGATATTCTTAATCTTGCAGACCAGTTGAAGTTTGAAAAAAAGCATTCAATAAAGCACCATTACTTGGAGGGTAAAACTCTTGGTATGATATTCAGCAAATCCTCAACAAGAACAAGAGTTTCCTTTGAGGTTGGTATGTATGACCTTGGCGGACACGCGCTCTTCTTATCTGCAAACGACCTTCAGATAGGCAGAGGAGAGCCTGTTGAAGATACAGCCCGTGTTCTTTCACGTTACCTCGACGGTATTATGATAAGAACCTATGCCCAGAGTGAGGTTGAAATGCTTGCACAGTATGGTTCAATCCCAATTATCAACGGCCTTACAGATTATTGCCATCCCTGCCAGATTCTTGCGGACCTTCTTACAATTCGTGAGCACAGAGGTACAATAGCAGGAAACAAGCTTTGCTACATAGGCGACGGAAACAATATGGCAAACTCCTACATCGTAGGCGGTATCAAAATGGGTATGGATGTAACAGTTGCCTGCCCCAAGGGCTACGAGCCTGATGCTGAAATTATGAAATGGGCATACGAAAGCGGACATTTCAACTGCACAACAAACGTTCTCGAGGCTGCAGAAAATGCAGACGTCGTATGCACAGACGTATGGGCATCTATGGGTCAGGAATCAGAGGCTGCTATGAGACGGGAAATCTTCAAGGGATATTGCGTAAATAACGAGGTTATGGAACGTGCAAAGAACGATGCTATGGTATTGCACTGCTTACCTGCACACAGAGGCGAGGAGATTATGGCAGACGTTTTCGAGGCTCACGCTAACGAGATTTTTGACGAGGCCGAAAACAGACTTCACGCACAAAAGGCCGTATTGGTTATGTGTATGGGTAATAAATAATCCTAACATCCGTTCGATAATATAATTTATTATAAAAAACGACCCGAATACAATCGTATACGGGTCGTTTTTATACTGTTATATATTATTACTTAAAAAACGCTACTAAAAACTCGTCTATATCTCCGTCATACACGGCTTCACACAAAAACGAATACGTCATCTGATCGCCGTTTGCGTAATAAATGTGGGTTTTACCGTTGTTTTCGAATAAATCTATATCGCTGCAATTTATGTTAAGCCCTGTCTCAAGCAGCTCAAGCTCATCAGGGGTTAAATTGCTTTGGGGGTGCGGTATTCTGTCCTCATCGCTCCACATCATAATCGGGTTATGGAAGCCCACCTCCCAATCGCTGAAATTCTGTGTACGGTATATATAGGGCGCGTATCTAACACATGGTAGAGCCTCAAGGCATATCATATAATACCAACCGTTGGAATATCTTAATGCAGGGCAGGCGTTATATCTTTCCCTTGTGTATGATTTATCATCATCCATCATCTCCCAGTTTTCCATATCGTATGATTGGGCAAAAAAAGATGTGAATGGATGCCCTATCTGGGGAATGTCATACCCCTCCTGGGCGCTTACCTCAATGGCCATAACGTATTTTCCGTCACCCTTGCAAACAGACGTATTCCAGAAGCGCCTGTCCGGGCATGTAATAATGTCCTTTTCGTCCCAATGGAGTAAATCCTTTGTTTTGAACATTCTTATGGTATGTCCGCCTCTCGGGTCGTGCCATTGGGTTGTATCATCGGATTGATACATTGTCAGCGGCTTGTTATCTCTCCTTGAAGATGCAAAGGCATAAAGGGTATCTCCGTCTACAAATGCAGATGCGAAGTAATATTCAAGGCCGAAGGGCTCTGAAATAACCCCCGTTGCCATATTACGTGAACGGATATATTGGCAGTTGCATATGTTGTCTGCCTCCATGCTTTCTATTATAACGGGCTCTCCCTTAAATATAACGGGAGTTTGCTCCATACCCTTTTTAATGGCACCCAGCTTGCGTATTTTTGGTGCAGGTCCTGTTTTTTGTCCGATTTTATATGTGTATTCGCTCATTTTTAATTGAAAGAGTATGAGTCGAAGGTGATAATCGGCTCATATACCGTTTCTCCTATAGAATTAAGGCGCTCGTTTACCTTGGTGTATATTTCATCGCGCTTATTGGCTATGTCAAGGGGAAGGGGAATATCCATAAATACCCTTGTAAATCCGTCGCAGGGAATACTCCTCATATCGTGAGCAGATAATCGTTCGTCTATAGCTGCAAGAGCTTCAAGAATTTCTGATTTGATGCGTGTAAGCTCTGGACTGTCTGTAACAACAGGATCGTAGTGAACAGTTAATTGTATGCCGTATTGAGTGAATTCACGCTCAAACTTATCTATCATTTCGTGTACATAAAGAGGATCTCTGTTTTTATCTACTTCAAAATGGATAGAGCAGAATGAAGCGCCGGGGCCATAGTCGTGTATCATAAGGTCGTGATACCCCTCGATAAAGGGATATTCGCTGAGCTTACTTAATATTATTTCCTTAATACTCTCATCGTTTTTGCCACCAAGTATGGGGGAGGCAGTTTCTTTAACAAGCATAACACCGCTGAAAAGTATAAATATAGATACTGCAGCGCCTGTATATGCGTCAATAGCAAGAGAGGTGAAATGCTCAACCAACGTTGAAATAAGAACAACAGAGGTCATTATAACGTCGTTTCTGCAATCTATGGCAGTTGCTTTTAATGATGCAGAATCGATCTTTTTTGCAACACGCATATTGTAAACGTATAGCCCAAGCTTTACGGCAATAGACATCACAAGAACAACAACGGTGATCACAGAAAAAGATATAGCCTCGGGATTGAATATCTTCTCAATGGAGCTCTTTGCAAGCTCAAAGCCAACAAACATTACGGCTACGGAAACAATGAGGCTGGATATATATTCAAACCTTGCGTGTCCGAATGGGTGATCCTCATCCGCAGGCTTTTGCGCAAGCCTGAAGCCTATCATAGTGATTACAGAGCTCAAGCAATCTGTAAAGTTATTTAGCGCATCTGCTATGATAGACATAGAGGATGACAATATACCTACTATAAGCTTACAGCAAGCCAAAATTATATTAGCAACAATGCCGATAAAGCCTGTTTTTTTACCTATATCACTTCTTGATTGACCGTTCATCTGAATAACACCTTATAAAAATTATTTTTTACGTACAATATCCCAAAGATTTCCACCCTTCATAACGTCGAAGTAGGAAACGATGCCCTCCATATTGGATGTATCAAAATCAGCCTTGTTGATATTAAGAACATTGCCGTTTGCAAGCTTGATTATAATTTTATCAAACAAGGGTACAGAGGTATCGAAGTCTGCCCTGGAGGGAGCCATCTGGTAAAGACCTATTGCAGAAAGCAGGAACCAGGAGGACATTGAGCCGTTATCCTCATCGCCCGGGTACCCCTCAAAGCCGCTGTTGAAGAGCTTTGCGATATTTGAAACGTGGAATGATGTTTTTTCGGGGTTGTCAAGCTCACTGTAAATATAGGGAAGATGGAATGAGGGCTGATTTGAAATAGCGCACTGACCGTAGGGCTTGCATGCCATTTCAGACATCTCGTGAACCTCGCCTCTGTATTCACCTACGTCGTATACTGCGTCAAGGCTCATAAGCTCGTCGATTTTTTCTTCAAGCTTACCCTCGTAAAGCTCGTTAAGGCCCTTTATATCGTGATATACGCCGAATGAGTTTTGCCATGCGCTGCCTTCTGTGTAGTCGCCCCACCATGCAAGGGAATTGAAGGGTGTGCTTCTGAAATTTCCGTCCTCATCCTTGCCGCGCATAAAGCCAACCTCAGGATCAAAGAGATTCTTGTAATTTTTTGAGTATTCAAAATATTTTTTTGCAATATGATCGTATCCAAGCTTTTTAGCAGCGGCGCCTATTGCGTAATCGCCAAAGGAGTTATCCAAAGTTTCGTTAACGCTTTCAACCACCTGAGTATATGGAACGTATCCGTATTTTCTGTAAAGTGAAAGCTTGATTCTGCCCTCGCCCTTTACCTCGGATTCGTACTCGCCGTCCTTAAGCATAGCCTTGAATATTTTATGTGCAAGCTCGTCGGTTACAATGTCCTTAACAATAGCGTCGCCCATGGTTGCTTCAATAAGCATACCGGGCATACAGTTTTCGTTGTGAGGACGAACCCACTTGGGAAGCCAGCCTGTATCCTCAAAATAGCTGTAGTAGCCCTCAGCCATATCGTGATAAAGCTTTGTATCAATAAGTGAAAGGAAGGGGTAAAGCGTTCTGAATGTATCCCAGAAGCCGTTGTCTGAATAAAGCTTGCCCTCTGCAACACCCCCTGTAGCAGTATTAAGGTGAATTTCCTTACCGTTTTCATCTATTTCATAGAACTTTCTGGGCCAAAGGAATGCGCGATACATACAGGAGTAGAATGTTTTCTTTTTCTCCTCATCCTCGTCCTCAATATCAATACGTGAAAGGTATTCGTCCCATTCAGCCTCACAAGCCGTCTTTACCTCTTCAAAGCTCTTGCTTTCTACCTCGCGGCTGAGATTAAGCATAGCCTGATTTTTGGAAATATAGGATGTTGCAATTCTGCATTCGACAACGTTTTCATCTGTATCAAACATCATATGGTTTTCGTTTACACTGAAATCGCCCTGTACGTTGAATTTGATTATAACGTGCTCAACAGGAACGTTATTAACGTCGTTACCAAAATGAAAATCACCGAAATAATATTGCTTATCCGCAATATAAAGAGTATTTGTTACTTTGTTGAATTCACATTCGAACTTATCACATTCCATAACAATTCTGTTTTTCATACCCATTGGCTTGAATGTAAAACGCATAATCGCGCAGGCATTTGTAGGAGTAAGCTCTACCTCATAATTATCTCTGTGAGGCTTTATGTGAATGTATGCAGGCTCAAGTATTGCCTTGTGGTTATCAAATGAAGACCATCTGTTTTCTGGCTTGTAGCCTCTGTCTCTTTCACCCCAGATAAGAAGCTTGCCGTAATCTCCTGCGTGGGGAGATGGCATATGTGTAAGCCTGATTCCTTCAAAGGATTTATCCATAGGTGAATAGAACCAGCTTGTAAATTTCTGAACGTTTGTCTGTATAGTAAAGAAGTTCATTCCGTGAGGAACAGCGGTAATCGGGTAAACGTTACCGTTGGAATATCTCTGTGAGTTAAATGTACCCATTCGGGTGTTAATGTATTTGTAATTACTCATGTATACGAGGTCTCCTTGGCAGACTGTTATTTGTAAGTAATGATATCAAAAAAGGATATACTTGTAAAGATGATTATTAAATAATAAATATAAAAGGCATCCGTTAACGGATGCCCATGTGTGTTATAATGTATCAGTATTTGCCCAATTCAAGTCCCTTTTTAATAAAGTATTGGTATGTATCGTAAGTAACTGTTTTAGGTATTGAATGATCGGAATGTAAAACGTAGGCGTAGCCCTGCTTTACAACAGGAATAATCCTTTCAAGCATAGCGTCTATTCTTGCCTTGTCGTTTGAATATATCTCTCTTACGTCCATTCCTCCGATAAGCGCTATTTTATCGCCATAATTCTCATATATTCTTAAAAGGTCCATTCCGGCCTTTACCTCCATTGCCTGAAGAGCGTCTATGCCTGCTTCAATCATATAGGGGAGAAGAGGCTCGATAAAGCCGCAGGAGTGCATTATAACAGGCAGTGAATGGCTGTGCGCAAATTCACAGGTCTTTTTATGAGAGGGGAATATAAATCTCTTGTACATTTCAGGGGACATAAAGGGTGCGCCCTTATATCCCATATCCTCGTAATACCATATTCCGTCGGGGTAGCCCTCCCGTTCAAACAGAAGCTTTTGCGCTTTTATTGTGAGGTCAGCGTATGTTTGTGCCATATCCTCAATCCATTCAGGGTCGTATATCATGGCACAAAGCATTTCCTCGTGGCCTACGATAGGGTGCATACATTCAAATACGTTAACACCTGACCACATAAAAAATTGTCCGTTTTCATCGGCTTGCCTTTTTGTGTTCCTGTATGCATCAAAATTTATACGCTTTTCAAGAAGAGAATCGTCTGTAATAAGAGGCTTTGCAAGCTCCTCCCATTTTGCTCTTGAATCAATACCGAATGAAATATGCTCGGGGGTTGTGTCGTGCTTTTTATGTCTGCGGAGAGTTGCCCAGTTTCCGTCGAGATAGGTGGCGGTATTTTCATCCTCGCAAACAAGTTCCCAGTTAAAATCAACCCTTGCACTTATGTTTGTAGGCCAGCATTCGTTCATATCAAACCCGAATTTCGTGGTAACGTTACCGACGTCTCCAATAATCGGGCGCCATTCATTCATAGTATCGCCCCAAAAATGCTCGTAAAGCCCTATTCGGTCTGTTTTTTCGTGCTTGAGTATTTTTGAAATACGTTCTTTTCCTGTCATAGTATTGCTTTAGCCTTTGTAATGTCTGTATTTTTCCACTGCGTTGAGTATTGCGTAAACATTTTCTGTAGGTATATTATGGTCAAGCTCTATACTTAAACCAAGTCCTCCCTCGGGTAAATAGAGAGCCTCAACACATTCTCTTACGTGGTCGTCAATCTCAGAGGGAGTTGCGAAGGGGAACATTTGTCTGTCAAGATCAAGATGTATCGGTATTTTACCCTTGCATACGCGAACAAGGTTATCAAGACCGTTTGCGCGGAATTGGGGGTTGATTATATCAACGCCGCATTCCTTAAGATCGGGCATTATTTCCCATATACATCCGTCTGTATGCATGTAAATAAGGCTGTCCGGTCTTTGTGCCTTTAAGCGTCCGTATATTTTTGAAAAGCAGGGCTTAAGATATTTTCTCCATTTTTCAGGGCCGATGGCAAGAGAATGCTGCATACCCAGGTCATCACCGAATGAGTACATGCTGTTATTCGGGTCCATCTTTACAAGCGCATCTATCTGATAAAGATTGTATTGAAGCACCTTATCTATTAAGGTACGGATTTCATCACCCTCATCGGCAAACATGGTCATAGCCAGCTCAAATCCGCACAAATCAAGCAAGCGCAGATACATAAAGCCATGGGGAAGATCTGCGTTACGCTCCGAAGGAATCTCAAGGCTGTAAACATCCTCCTCACATTTGATGGGATGCTCTGTTACTATGGAATCCATGCCCTCGTGTATGTTGTTCCACACACATCCCCAGTTATCAACCCATTTATGAGCGGTATATCTATCAATATAGGAATAATTATCGGGATCATATTTGAATCCACCAAAAAACTGCGGGAAATCATCTGCTATTTTTTGGAAATCATCACCGCGCTTAAGCCATGCTATAGGAAGACAGCTTACTCTTACGGGGATTGTTTCGGGATATTCATATCGTGTGGCTTGCTCAAGTAATAAATCGGGCATAGATTTCACCTCTTGACTTTTTTTCAATATTACACTATGGTATACGTAAAGTCAATATAAATGTGATTCAGTCACAGAAAAATACATATAAAATGGGTAAAATATAACTAAAAAAATAAAGGAGGACATAAAAATGTCGGTAATGAAAGTAACAAGAGATAATTTTGACAGTATAAAAAACGGTGATAAAAAGGTTTTGTTGGATTTTTACGCAGATTGGTGCGGCCCCTGCCGTATGGTAGCCCCCATAGTGGATGAAATCGCAAATGAAAATCCTCAATATGTCGTAGGAAAGGTAAACGTTGATAACGAGCGCGAGCTTGCAGAGGCGTTTGGAGTATACAGTATCCCCACACTTGTTGTTATGGATAAAGGTAAAATAGTAAACAGGGCAACGGGAGCAAGGCCTAAGGATGAAATTCTTAAGCTTTTAGAGGGCTAATTTACTGAGCTTGGCCTTATCCACAATCTTGATTCCCTTGCGTGAAACCTCGACGATGCCTTCGTTGGAAAAGTATTTAAGCATTCTGGACACAACCTCACGGGCAGATCCGATATATTTTGCGATCTGCTCGTGTGTCAGTATAAGGGTATCTGTTTTAAGGCGGTTGGCCTCGTCATAAAGGAATATGGCAAGGCGTTTGTCTATACTCATAAACAGTACCTGCTGAAGCACCCACATAACATCTGAAAAGCGGCTTACCGCAGTTTCCAGGGTGAATATCTTAACGTCAGGATTTCTTTCTTGAACGGCTTCGTATGCTCTTCCGTTTATCACAAAGCACTCGCAATCCTCTTCCGCATCAATAAAAACGTCGAATGTAATAGCTTGAAGTACACAGGAGGCAGAAAGCATACACATATCTCCCTGGTGTAAGCGGTAAAGTGTTACATCCTTTCCATCTTCAGACATAATGTAAATTCTCAGGCTTCCGGAACGAAGTATAAAAACTCCGGAGCATTCGCTTCCATCGTGTATCGTAGTCCCTTTTTTATAGAATAAATTAACAGAGTTATCACAGATATAATCTCTGTCCTCCCGGGATATTGTCTCCCAAAATGGGAAAATACTTTTATATGCGGAATCAAACATAAAAAACCTGCCTTTAATAAATTACTCAAATATTATACTACTCCAGGGAAAATAAAACAATATTTGACAAAAAACGGTGTTGTTTTTGGGTAATAAAGGATGTATAATATTACAAGATAAAAATACGCAAAGGAGAATTAACTATGGAAAAATGGAAATGCAGTATATGCGGCTATATTCATGAGGGTACAATGTCAGATGATTTCAAATGCCCTCTTTGCAAGCAGCCCGCTTCTAAATTTGAAAAGATTGCAGTAGCGGATTCAAAAAATCCCTATGCAGGAACAAAAACAGAGCAGAACCTCAGAGATGCTTTTGCAGGCGAATCACAGGCAAGAAACAAATACACTTATTTTGCATCCGTTGCAAAAAAGGCGGGTTATGAGCAAATAGCAGCTATTTTCATTCAGACAGCAAACAATGAAATGGAGCATGCGAAGCTTTGGTTCAAGGCTTTGGGCGGACTTGGTGATACAGCAGAAAACCTCCTTCATGCAGCAGAGGGTGAAAATTACGAGTGGACAGATATGTACGCTACATTCGCAAAAGAGGCAGACGAGGAAGGCTTCCACGAGCTTGCGGAGCAGTTTAGAGGCGTTGCTGCTATCGAAAAGACACACGAGGAAAGATATCGCGCACTTTTGAACAACGTTGAAACAAACTCTGTTTTCGAAAAGAGCGGCGTTGTTATGTGGGAATGCCGTAACTGCGGACATCTCGTTGTAGGAACAAAGGCTCCCGAAATTTGCCCTGTATGTAAGCATGCCAAGGCATATTTCGAAATCAGAAAAGAAAATTATTGATTTAGATATTCAAAGGGCGCCACAGCACGGCGCCTTTTTTGTTAGAAAAGGAGAAATTATATATGCTTACTGTTGGAGAAATTGCTCCGGAATTTACCTTAAAGGATAAAAATTCGAACAACGTTTCCCTTTCTGATTTCAGAGGGAAGAGGGTCGTGCTTTATTTTTACCCAAAGGATAACACCCCCGGTTGTACGAGGCAGGCGTGTGCGTTTGCAGGCTTGTATAATCAGTTTACTGAAAAGGGGGTACAGGTTATTGGTATAAGCAAGGATAAGGAAGCCTCACATATAAAATTCGCGGAAAAATACAACCTTCCTTTTATACTTCTGTCTGATGCAGAGCTTGATGTTGCTCAAAAATACGGTGTCTGGAAGGAAAAGAAGCTTTACGGTAAGGTAAGTATGGGTGTTGTACGTACTACCTTTATTATAGATGAAGATGGCAGAATATCGTATATTATGCCTAACGTAAAGCCTGATACAAACGCTGAGGAGGTTCTCTCCCTTTTGTAAGTGGAAGAGTGTAATGACAGATTAAAAATTTGAAAAAAATCCGCCCCATGGTACATTCACGGGTCGGATTTTTTTAATGCTTGAAGTGGTTGCTGGTGAATAAACAGGATGTTAAGATCTAACAACTGTTATTTATTCTAAAAGCTGTATATTATCATTTATCATCTTACCACCGAGGAATGACTGTATATATAAAATTCCTCCTGACTGGGCATCCATTTCTTTTCTTTTGGAGGGAATGTTGCATCAAATTCTTCTACAGCCTGTATATCATTGCAGCATTCTGCGGCATTGCTAGGTATATATATCCATTTTTTGCCGTCAAGTACGTCGGGTATAAGCTCTCTCACCAAAAGTGCAACAGGATAATTACCCTTAGCACCAAACGAGACGTTTTTCTTTTTACAGCTTACAAAGCCGCGGCTAACGTAGTTTCCGGGGTTGCCAAAGTTGATGTTTACATCATATCCCATTTTTATAGCGACATCAAACGAGTGTTCGATAAGTATTTTCCCAAGCCTGTGTCTTTGATATTTTGGAGAAATACAAAGAGGTCCAAGTGTAACAATGCTTTTTCTGTTTCCGTCCTCATCAACAAGCCAGGCTTTTGTATACATTATATTACCTATAATTTCTCCGTTTTTTTCAAGCACAAATGCAAGCTCAGGTATAAAATCCGTGTGCTTTCTCATCATGTGGACGTAGTAATGCTCGTCTGCACCGGGTTTATACACATTCCAAAAGGCAGGTCCGAGCCTCGTTTCTACTGCTTTCGCATCATTTCTAACGCGTTCTGATTATTTTTAGACCCTCTCCTGACCTCTCGTGCACAGTGTTCCCGTGTGCTCCGTGCGTCAAAGTGGGATAAACTGTGGTCAACAAAAAGCTCCCCCGAAACGATGATTTTCATCTCGGGGGAGCTTTGCCGCCTGTATGTTAACTCTGAATCGAAGGTTTGTCAAGGCCTTTATCCTTTGTTTCAACGGAAGTATTTATAGTGAATTTCATTTATGGTTTCTATGTACACGTTAAAAGATGGATGATTGTTTTTTTCTCCGCGGCGCAGGTACATATTTTTCTTTTCCAGGTATAAATCTATTACCTCAAGCCAAAGGTTTTCTCGTTTTATATCTCTAACTTTATCAGTCAATCCTCTTGAATTCGGAGCTTCGTTCCAATACCATTGGTCAAACGCAACAAAACCTGTTTTTCTGTGAATCAGGCGCTCCCAACCGTGTCTGCTTTTGCGAACAATAGCAAGATCAATTTTAAATTCAGTTTTGTTACCTTTTTTGAAATGCCTTAATTCTGTTGATAAAGCAGAGGTTGAATCTTGACAATCATCCCAACCATTGTGTTTCAAGATTGCATTAAAATGTTTTTGGATATGATTCTTGATTGTTTCGCCATTATTGAAATTAATTCCAAACACTTCAAGCACACAAAGATTGTAGTCAAGATCGATGGGTTCGTTAGCGTTTTGCGTGATGAGATTTCTTGCTCCGCTTCCGACTAAATGAGCTTCAACTGTCAGCATTGAATCATTATTGATGCTTTGTACAAGTTGGTTGACAATGTCGGAGCAAAGGCTTTTCATTCGTTTTAGAAATTCCATGTCTTCGATGTAATGATACATATCTTTCTCCTTTTTCTCCCCAACCCGTCCAAATAGCATTGCTTGCTAAAACATTATATTATACTACAATTTTTTGGTTTGTCAAGAACTATTCTCATTATATCATAAAAATGTCGAAATCTCAAGAGCGTGTCACCCATTGCCTCGCAGTAGACAAAGAATAGGCATTTGTCAAAGATATGTTACATTGGCATATTGAAAAAAGTCGATTTTTGTGATATAATTACTGTAAGCGCATGGCAAGATTTTGTGCTTGTGTTTCGCAAGTGTTGACAAAAATGTTCGGGGCATTTGCTTCGTCGTGCAATCCCTGAAAACCTGTATACGCGTTTGCGTTTGCTTAATGAGTTGCCATGCGCCCTTTCTTTATTATTCGGGAGGTAAGAATGACAGCATTTAAAAACATTAAATCGAGAAGCGATTTGGCTGATTATTTGAATATCCCTCCTTCAAAAATAACTTATATTTTGTTTAAAAGAGGTGTGGATTCATATTATACGGAATTTGAAATTCCCAAAAAATCGGGTGATCCTCGGCGCATATGTGCTCCTACGGGCGACCTAAAAGGCGTACAGCGACAATTGGCTGATGCTTTATGGGAACATCAAAAATCCATTTATGAAGAGTTATGGATAAAGCCAAATATATCCCATGCATTCGAGGAAGGAAAAAGCATTATCACAAATGCTAAAATACACCGTAACAAAAGAGTAGTAGTCAATGTTGATTTGAAAGATTTCTTTGATAGTATTCATATTGGTAGGGTGTGTGGCTTTTTTGAAAAGAATAAGTATTTCAATTTACCACACGAAGTAGCTGTTACAATAGCACAATTAGCCTGTTATCAAGGGAAACTTCTGCAAGGAGCGCCTACTTCGCCTATCATCACTAATTTAATCTGTCAAGTGTTGGATATGCATCTTCTTTCTTTGGCAAAAAGATATAAGCTGTATTATACGCGCTACGCGGATGATATGACTTTTTCCACCAATGATAGAAGCATCCTTGAAAGATGGGATTCATTCTACGAAGAATTGGATAAAAAGGTTAAAAAGGCTGGGTTCTCAATAAACGAGAAGAAAACACGTATTACGTACCGTGATTCCAAGCAGATAGTTACTGGCCTTGTTGTTAACAAGAAAATCAGTGTAGATCATTCGTATTGTCGAAAAGTCCGTGCCATGGCACATTCACTATACACCAATGGATCGTATCAAGCAGATGGAGTTGAAGGAACTGCAAGACAACTTGAAGGAAGATTTGCTTTTATTGATCAGATAGAAAAGTATAACAACACGTGCGATTCCACCGGAAAACATGATGCGTTCGTGTTGAATGGACGTGAAAAGCAGTATCAACAATTTTTATTTTACCGCTATTTCTTTGATGTTGATAAGCCGCTCATAGTTACTGAAGGAAAAACTGATGTAAGATATATTAAAGCCGCCCTAAGAAATCTGTATACGGAATATCCGGAATTAATTGAGAAGGATGCAAAAGGAAAGTTCATTTATAAAGTGAATTTATTTAAGCGATCTAAGCGTTTTAAGTATTTGTTTGTTTTAGCGCTTGATGGTGCTGACTCACTTACTTACCTGTATAATCACTTTGTTTCTACCGGGAAGGACAATCGAATAAACTATTTAGATTATTTTTTGAAAATTACACAGCGTGTACCTCAACATCCCGTTATATTTGTTTATGACAATGAGATAACCAATAGTAAAAAGCCGTTATATAAGTTCGCGAACCATGCGAAACTTGATAACAATCAAAGAGCATTGTTGGGGACGGAGTTGTTTCTCAGACTTACACCTCGCGGTAATTTATTCCTTCTTACCAATCCATTAGTAGAAGGGAAAAACGAAAGTGAAATAGAGCATATGTTTACCGAAGAAACGAGAGGTGTTGAATTGGGAGGCAAAAAATTGTCCTTAGAATCCAAATTCGACAACGCAAAATTCTTCGGAAAAGATCACTTTTCAAACTATGTACTTGAAAATTACGCAAAAATCGATTTTAGTGGTTTTCGCCCATTTTTGAATACCATAAGAACAGTTTTGCAAGAGTATGAGAGGTCTATAGCAAAAGAACAAACAACGCCGATGAGGACTAAAATCCTCATCGGCGTTTGTTTTTCTTGTCAACCGTTGCCCCACAGTAAACAAAGAAAAGACTCCGCCGAAAACTGTGACGAAAAAACGAAAAATGCTGAAATCGCAGGATTTCTCCGTCGAAATCTATTGTAATTTGCCGCAATTTGTGCTATAATGAATCTATGCTATAATGCGATAATTATATTTTATTTTATGAGGTGTCATACAATGGCTGCAAGCTATAAGAAACTCTTTAAACTTCTGATCGACCGCGATATGAGAAAGAAAGAACTCGCCGAAAAAGCCGGCATCAGCATCGCCACCATCACAAAAATGGGCAAAGACGGCGCCGTTGTGTCAAGTGATGTGCTTGTAAAGA
>SVGI01000004.1 GCA_015056385.1 Clostridiales bacterium | reverse complement strand
CTCGGGTGATATTGATTCCCAATGATGAAAAACACTCACTTGCTTTTAAGAAAGCACCAATATGGTCAGGCATAGATGTTATATAGGTTTTTTTCATAGCGATCATCCTTAAAAATGAAAACGTTTTAATTTTTGAGACCTATTATATCATATCAGTTATAAAACACAATATAAATCCGCCTGAATTTCTTCAGACGGATATTTTTGTTTTATAAAAACGGCAGGAGCAAGCCCCTGCCCTACTTTTATAAACATAATTATTTAGATTCCTTGATAGCATCCTTTAGGGACGCAAATGAGGAAATTACTCCTCCAACAGTTTAATTGCCTTTAAGTATTTTTCTCTTCTGCTTAATGCTTTTTCATCAACGATATCTAATCGCGTTAAATCAGAATTATGCTTTAAGTCTGCAAGCTTTACCTCTCTTGCAATGGGATTGTTTTTTATTTTACGTACATAGTCCATATATTCCACGTTGTCTGCGTGTGTCATTAATGCAATTGCATCCGTAATATTCTTATCAAATCCCATGCTTGTTAAATCTTCAATTGTGTAATCCGTATCTTCTACCAAATCGTGCAACAATGCAACAATCGTCGTTTCTTCGGTTTGCATTTGTTCGGCCAAGTGGAACGGATGGAATACATAGGGCATACCGCTTTTATCAACCTGATCTCTGTGCGCCTCAAAGCATAATTTCAATGCTTTTTTTGTAATAGGAGTATAAATCATCTTTCCCACCTCTTTGTTGCATTATAATATTATTTTGTTTTATTTACAACAGATACAAAAACCCCACCGATTGCTCGATAGGGTTTGATTTATTTATTGATTATGAATTACTTCATATCCTTGATTGCAGCCTGTGCAGCAGAAAGTCTTGCGATCGGCACACGGAAGGGTGAGCAGGATACGTAGTTGAGGCCAATCTTATGGCAGAACTCAACAGATACAGGGTCGCCGCCGTGCTCGCCGCAGATACCGTAGTGGAGGTTCTTGCCGCTTGCTTTACCCTTAGCAACTGCCATTTCCATAAGCATACCAACGCCGTTCTGGTCGAGCTTTGCGAAGGGATCGTTTTCGTAGATCTTGCTATCGTAGTAAGCAGAGAGGAACTTACCGGCGTCATCACGGCTGAAGCCGAATGTCATCTGTGTAAGGTCGTTTGTACCGAAGCAGAAGAAGTCAGCCTCTTTTGCGATTTCGTCAGCTGTAAGGCAAGCTCTGGGGATTTCGATCATTGTACCAACTTCGTATTCGAGGTTTACACCTGCAGCTGCGATTTCTGCATCTGCTGTTGCGATAACGATGTTCTTAACGTACTTGAGCTCCTTAACCTCGCCTACGAGGGGGATCATGATTTCGGGCTTAACCTTCCAGTCTGCATGAGCCTTCTGAACGTTGATAGCTGCGCGGATAACTGCCTTTGTCTGCATTGCTGCGATTTCGGGGTAAGTTACTGCGAGACGGCAGCCACGGTGACCCATCATGGGGTTGAACTCATGGAGAGAAGAAATGATAGCCTTGATGTCCTCAACGCTCTTGCCCTGTGCATCTGCAAGTGCCTTGATATCGTCCTCTTCTGTGGGAACGAACTCATGGAGCGGGGGATCGAGGAAACGGATAGTTACGGGGTTGCCTTCGAGAGCCTCATAGAGCTTTTCGAAGTCGCCCTGCTGATAAGGAAGAATCTTATCAAGAGCTGCTTCTCTTTCTTCAACTGTATCGGAGCAGATCATCTCACGGAAAGCAGCGATTCTTTCTGCCTCGAAGAACATATGCTCTGTACGGCAAAGACCGATACCCTCTGCACCAAGCTCTCTTGCCTTCTTAGCGTCTGCAGGTGTATCTGCGTTTGTACGAACCTTAAGAACTCTGTATTTATCGGCCCATTCCATAATTCTGCCGAATTCGCCTGCGATTTCAGCGTCTACTGTGGGGATGATGCCGTCGTAAATCTTACCTGTTGAGCCGTCGATAGAGATATAATCACCCTCGTGATATGTCTTACCTGCAAGCTCGAATTTCTTGTTTTCTTCATCCATCTTGATATCGCCGCAGCCTGATACGCAGCATGTACCCATACCACGTGCAACAACTGCTGCGTGAGATGTCATACCGCCACGAACTGTGAGGATACCCTGAGAAACCTTCATACCTGTAATATCTTCAGGTGATGTTTCAAGACGAACGAGAACTACCTTTTCACCTCTTGCATTCCATGCTTCTGCGTCTTCAGCTGTGAAAACAACCTTACCGCAAGCAGCACCGGGAGATGCGCCAAGACCAACGCCAGCGGGCTTAGCAGCCTTAAGTGCCTTTGCATCGAACTGGGGATGGAGAAGAGTGTCGAGGTTTCTGGGATCGATCATTGCAACAGCCTTCTTTTCGTCGATCATGCCCTCGTCTACGAGGTCGCAAGCGATCTTAAGAGCAGCCTTTGCAGTTCTCTTACCGTTTCTTGTCTGGAGCATGTAAAGCTTACCGTCTTCAACAGTGAACTCCATGTCCTGCATATCTCTGTAATGATCCTCGAGGATAGCACAAACCTTGTTGAACTCTTCGAATGCTGCGGGGAACTTCTGTGCCATTTCTGCAATGGGCATAGGAGTACGAACACCTGCAACAACGTCCTCACCCTGTGCGTTTGTGAGGAATTCGCCCATGAGGCCGCGCTCACCGGTTGCAGGATCACGTGTAAATGCAACGCCTGTACCGCAGTTGTCGCCCATGTTACCGAATGCCATCATCTGTACGTTAACTGCTGTACCCCAGCTGTAAGGAATATCGTTATCACGGCGATAAACGTTTGCACGGGGGTTATCCCATGAACGGAATACTGCTTCAACAGCGCCCATAAGCTGCTCCTTGGGATCTGTGGGGAAGTCTTTACCGATCTTAGCCTTGTATTCTGCCTTGAACTGGTTTGCGAGCTCCTTAAGGTCGTCTGCTGTAAGGTCAACGTCCTGTGTAACGCCCTTTTCTTCCTTCATCTTATCAATAAGCTCCTCGAAGTACTTTTTGCCGACCTCCATAACAACGTCGGAGTACATCTGGATGAATCTTCTGTAACAGTCGTAAGCCCAACGAGCATTGCCGGACTTTCTTGCCATTGTTTCAACAACGTCCTCGTTAAGACCGAGGTTAAGGATTGTATCCATCATACCGGGCATGGAAGCTCTTGCGCCGGAACGTACGGAAACGAGAAGGGGATTTTCCTTATCACCGAATTTCTTTCCTACAACGCCTTCCATCTTAACGATGTATTCCATGATCTGTGCCTGGATTTCGTCGTTGATTTTTCTGCCGTCCTCATAATACTGAGTACATGCCTCTGTGGTGATAGTGAATCCCTGAGGAACGGGCAAGCCCAAATTTGTCATTTCAGCGAGGTTTGCGCCCTTACCGCCGAGAAGATTTCTCATGGTTGCGTTGCCTTCGCTAAACAGGTAGACATACTTATTTGACATTTGTGTCCTCCTAAAATATCATTTGTTTTCTTTTTGCTGTTTACTGCATACGGACAGTATTATAGACATACCATCCATCTATCCGAGAAATTATACCTTATTATTGAGCCGTTGTCAATGCTATTTTCAGCTTTTTCCATAATAACGGAAAATATGTACGTGATTTTGAGTATTATTTTGTTTAATCAGCCAAATAATATACTAAAATACTGTGAGGATTAAATATGGACAGAGAAATTTACAAATCCATTCTCAAAAACAGCTTATTCAAAAGGCTTGCGGCAGATACGTCAGATGAGAGTGAGGAAGGGGAAAGCCCCCGCAGCACCCAGGAGAAAAGAATCGTTGAAACAGGCTCCGCAGGATATATTCCCAACGAAATAAGCGATATACACTGTATGACTGTTATAGGGCAGATAGAAGGGCATATGGTGCTGCCCTCCCAAAACAAAACGACGAAATACGAGCACATAATTCCGCAGCTTATTGCAGTTGAGGAAAGCTCTGCTATTAAAGGACTTTTGCTTATACTCAATACCGTGGGAGGAGACGTTGAGGCGGGGCTTGCTATTGCGGAAATGGTATCCACTATGACAACCCCTGTGGTTTCACTTGTACTCGGAGGCGGACACAGCATAGGTGTACCCCTGGCAGTAAGTGCAAGACATTCATTCATCGCACCTACTGCGGCAATGACTATTCATCCCATACGCATAAACGGCCTTTTCATAGGCTCACCCCAGACGTACGATTATATGAACAAAATGCAGGAAAGAATAATAGGCTTTATAACAGAGCATTCAAGGCTTTCAAGAGAGGCCCTTTCACGGCTTATGCTTAATACGGGAGATATTGCAAATGAAATAGGCACCGTGCTTATAGGCAAGGAGGCTGTGGACTGCGGCCTTATAGACGAAATAGGAGGCTTAAGCCAGGCATTAAGGGCCTTGAGAATGATGATAAAGGAGCAAAACGGAGGTGTAAGCTGATGCAATACGAAGAAGACTTTCCCTGTTCATTTTATTATACCGTTTCTCCGCCACTAAATTTAATTCAACACGCAGACAGCACCTGTAAATCCGCTTATTATAATGGGCTTCACGTAGAGTGTGAGAAATGCCCCAGCGGAAAAATAAAGGTCCGACGCATATTGAGCTCGGACCCTATGGATTACCTTAAAAACAGTTCAATTATAGACGCAGAATTAGACCCTGCTATGTTTTCGTCTTCATGATTACCTTTTCTTAAGAAGGCATACACATCGGACCTCTATTGCCTCTCCCCTGCCTAAATATCCTAATTTTTCCGCAGTTTTTGCCTTTACGGATATTTGCCCTACGTCAAGGGACATCATATTTGCAAGGGAATTTCTTATTTGAGCGATATAGGGTGAAAGCTTTGGCGCCTGGGCTATTACCGTAGTATCTATATTAAGTATCTCGTAATCCTTAATAAGCTCCAAAACTCTTTTCATAAGGGCCTCGCCGGATATACCCTTATACTGCATATCGGTATCGGGAAAATGAGTACCTATATCGCCAAAGGCGCAGGCGCCCAAAAGAGAATCTATTATGGCGTGAACAAGCACGTCTGCGTCTGAGTGGCCCAGCAATCCTTTTTCAAAGGGAATTTCCACGCCGCCCAGTATGAGCCTTCTCCCCTCCACAAGTCTGTGTACGTCGTATCCTTCACCTATTCTCATATTTAATATTCTCCGTTTTCTCTTCTTGTTGAAAGTAAGTAGCGGGCAAGCTCCATATCCCCCTGGGTGGTTATTTTGATATTCGTGCTTTTACCCATAACCCTTGTAACCTTGTAGCCGTAGTGCATCACCAGCTCACCGTCGTCTGTTGCGCTAAAGCCATCGCAGACGGCTTTTTTGTGTGATTCAGCTATAATATCGTACTTAAAGGTCTGGGGGGTTTGAACAAAAACAAGATTATCCCTGTCCACCGTTTTTACGCAAACGCCCTCGTTGGAAACGTATCTTACGGTATCCGCCACGTTTACCGCCGTAATACAGCCATCCCCCTTATATGCCTCATTCACAGAATCCATTATTACTGATTTTTCAATAAGGGGGCGTACACCGTCATGGATACAAACCACAGGCTCGTGCTCCGTTAAGGCACAAAGCCCGTTATATACGGACTCCTGCCTGGTTTTTCCGCCTGCTACAAGAAAAAGCTTACCTGTATTTTTATATTCGTCGAAAAGGTATGAAAATTCATTCATTCGCAACGGGGGTAAAACAACGGCAATCCTTCTCAACCCTTCACAGGATAAGAAGGCGTCCACAGTTGTCTGAATAACGGTTTTACCTCCAAACTCAAGAAATTGCTTTGGTACATCACAGGAAAAGCGCCTTCCCTCACCCGATGCAACTATTATGGCATCAAACGTCATATTACACCCTATATTTCATTATTTTCACTCAAATAATAACATATAACCGTATTATTTACAATAGAAAACCCGTTGGGGTTACATCCCAACGGGCTATATTCTTCATAATATCCTGTAAATTACTCAAAAAACTCCAAAAGCTCGAGAGTAATCGTCATATCGACCGTCTTTTTATAATTAGAGCTGTAGGTGCAAACCTTTACGCGGAGAGTATCCCCGGGCTTCTTCATAGAAATCAACTCCGTTAACGTATCGAAGGTAACGGGTGAAAAGCCCTCTACCTGAACAATTACGTCACCCTTACCTATGCCAGCCTTATGTGCAGGACCGTTTTCGGTATACTGATATACATACACGCCCTGAGGTATTCCGTACAAAACCTCTGAATCAGGAGAAAGAACCGTACCCTCTATGCCAATGCCCAATCTCCATACAGGCTCAACATAGCCCTTTGCAATTATATCCTCTACGATAGGAATAAATACGTGCTGAGGAATTGCAAAGCCCATACCTTCTATATTGTAAGAAACAATTTTTCTTGTATTTATACCGATAACCTGGCCGTTTGCATTAAGAAGCGGTCCGCCGCTGTTGCCGGGGTTAATAGCAGCATCCACCTGAATATACTCGTATTCAGTACCGTCTAACTTAATAACCCTGGAGGCCTTGCTGACTATACCCAACGTCATAGTACCGCTGAAGGCAGGGTCATATGGTGTACCTACTGTAATAACCCATTCACCTGTACGCGTAGCAGTGCTGTCCCCAAATCTTGCGGGAACCAATGTTTTACCTGCAGGGATTATTTTAAGAACGGCAATATCGTATACCTTATCTGCGCCTACAACCACGGCAGTATACGTGGTACCATCGTAAAGATGTATCTCAACCTTAACTGCATTTTCTATAACGTGGTGATTTGTTACTATATATCCGTCCTCAGAAAGAATTACGCCTGTTCCCAGGGAGGTGCCTGCCGAGGTGGCAGACGTTCTTACCGTTGCAATAATACTTACAACAGACGGTTCAACTGCGTCGTATATATCTGCCAGGGGCATATCCTTACCTATCTGAATAGGCGTTGAATTTCCTATCTGGATATTTGTATTAGGCGTTACCAATACGGGAGGCGTGCTTGAGGGTTGGCCAAAATTTTCATTATTTATAGCATAATATGCAACACCTGCACCAACCGCAAGGCACAAAACAACTACGATGATATACTTCCACCAGTTTCTGGAGGGCTTGTAATTTTGCTCATCGAAATAAAAATTATTCATAGTAAATTTCTCCTTATTGCATAGGCGGTACTACCATACATAAACAACATCATCAAACAACGATACACTCACCTACCCACATATTATAACATTTTCGGAAATTCCCATTGTTATCTTATTGTAAATTTTAATTTATATCCTATGCATTTATACGGAATTACTACTGTTAATCCTTTTTTCTGGTGGTTTTTTGAAGAGAAAACATAAAATCCGTTCCCTTGCCTACCTCACTTTTTGCCCAGACATCCTCGCCGTGCTTATTTATTATTTGCTTTACTATGGCAAGGCCAAGGCCGCTGCCCATTCTGCTTGCAGGCTTTGCCTTATCCACCTGATAAAACCTATCCCATATCTTATTTATGTCATCCTCGGGGATGCCAACGCCTGTATCGGATATTTTAACAAATACCTTATCCTTGAACAGCCACGTGGAAATAGTGATTTTACCCTTTTGCGGTGTGAATTTTACGGCGTTATCAACAAGGTTTATTATTACCTGCTGAATCATATCCTTGTCCGCATCAACAAAAAACTGCTCGCTTTCAAAATCCGTTACAACCTCTATTTCCTTCTGTTCCAGCTGAACTATTTTAGAAATGATAACTATACGTATAAGCTCGTTAACATCAAAAACACTTCGCATAAGAGCGTTTTGCTGAGATTCCATTTTTGACATATTGAACATATTCTCTATCATGCCCTTCATTCGCTCTGTTTCCGAAAGGGCGATTTTAAGGTAAGTCTGCTGCATTTCACCCTCTATAACTCCGTCTACTATACCCTGAAGATAACCGTGCATAGATGTAAGAGGGGACCTTAGCTCATGAGATATATTTCCCATAAATTCACGCCTTTGAGTTTCAACCTCGTCAAGCGCATCCATCATGGCGTTAAAGCTTTGGCCAAGCTTTGTAATTTCATCCTTTTTCCCGCTTTGAATCTTGATTTTTTTGCTGAAGTTACCCTTTGATACTGCTACTGCGGCATCTGAAAGCTCCTTAATGGGGCGGGATATGCTTCTGGATACAAAATAGAACATGGCCGTAAACATAACAATTCCTATTGCCGCAAACAGAATAACTATATCAAGGTGCGTATTTTCATCCGATGTAATATATGATTCAGGCATACTTACTATTACTGCATATTTTCTTGAAAGAAGCGCCGAATGTACGCCCTTTACGCAGGATATATGCCCTTCGTTAAAATACTTTGAGAATGCAGACGTTATGCCGTCCTCACCGATAACAAATACGTCGTCAATACTTGAATCGTCAAGTACGTCTCCCGCCTGTACTGTACAGCCGGACTGAACGCCGTAGGTAAGAATTACGGTACGGGACGTACCAATTACCCATACAGACATATTATTCTGTACGTCTATATTCCTGAGATTAAGGTTAAGCTCATCCTTTCCGTACTTGGATGCAAGATAATCACCTACGCATACGCTTACCTTACTTGCCACGTCATCCATCCTTTTTTCATTCATTTCCCTGTACCCTTCGTTTACGGCAGAAAGATACACCTGGGACATAGCAAAAAGCATTATCACCATTAAAAGAATGATTACAATAGCAAAACGGAGAAATACGTTTTTATACATAATTATTTTCCTCTGAAAAGAACAGCTCCGCCGCACAGGACGACGGAGCTGATAAATTCACCAAAAATTATTTAACCTCAAACTTGTAGCCTACACCCCAAACAGTTTTGAGCTGCCATTTCTGATGGGGATCATCCTCGCCAAGCTTACTTCTGATACGCTTCATATGAACGTCAATAGTTCTTGTTTCACCAAAGTAATCGAAGCCCCATACGTTTTCAAGAAGCTGTTCACGCGTAAATACCTTGTTGGGATTTGAGGCAAGGAAGTACAAAAGCTCAATTTCCTTGGGGGGAAAATCGTATTCAACGTCCTTATACGTAACCTTGTAGTTATCCATTTCAATAACAAGGTCGGGGTAAACCAATGCCTTTGAGGTATCGAGATGGGTTCTACGAGTATTTGCTCGGATACGGGACATAAGTATTTTAGCATCGAAGGGCTTTATGATATAGTCGTCTGCGCCCATATCAAGGCCTGCAACCTCGTCAAAAACCTCACCCTTTGCCGTAAGCATAATTATCGGTACTGTTGAAAACTCACGAATTCTTCTGCACGTTTCCCAGCCGTCCATCTCCGGCATCATTATATCAAGTATCACAACGTCAGGCTTGAAGCGGTTAAACTCTCTCAATGCAACTGCACCGTTCTCGCAGCAGTTTGTCTGCCAGCCTTCTCTTTCAGCATAAAGCCTAACGAGCTGAGCTATATTAACATCGTCATCAACTATCATAACTTTCAGATTATCCACAGAAAGTACCTCCTTATTATCAAAAAAGCAATTTGCTCTTACTTTCACATATACAATTATACATCTTTTTTTGAAAAATGCAATATTTCTTTTGAATAATACTAAATACGACCATATTATACTGCTTTTACCTTAAGCGACAATTAAAAATTATTTTTTGAAATGTAATTTTGCCTGTGTGAGTATTGACATTATTAGCTTAAAACATTATAATTTTCCCTAATATTTCAAAGGAGCAATCAGCATGAAGCCCATTCTTTCCCTTTATGAAACACAGTCCTCAATAGGTCTTGTAAAGAGATATTTTGAGGACGCCCTGGCAACCAAGCTTAACCTGAAGCGTGTTTCAGCACCGTTATTCGTAAACCCCAACACAGGCTTAAACGATAACTTAAGCGGAATAGAGCGGCCTGTTTCATTTGATATACCCCGTGCAAACGCATGTGCAGAGGTTGTACACTCCCTGGCAAAGTGGAAGCGCCTTGCTCTTAAGAAATATCAGTTTTCACACGGCGAGGGGCTTTATACGGATATGAATGCTATACGCCGTGATGACGATATGGATAATATACACTCCATTTACGTTGACCAGTGGGATTGGGAAAAGGTAATGCTTAAGGAGGAGCGTACCGTAGAATATCTTAAGGATACGGTGCAGAAAATAGTTGATGCTATTTGCGATACCTCCGAGATGCTTAAGGGAATATTCCCGGAGCTTTCCGTTTCTCTTAACAGGGAGGTTAAGTTTATAACCTCACAGGAGCTTTTTGACCTCTACCCCTCACTTACCCCAAAGCAGAGAGAATACGAAATCGTAAAAAAGCACGGCACTGTATTCATTATGCAGATAGGCAAAATACTCAAGGACGGAAGCAAGCACGATATGCGCGCCCCCGACTATGACGATTGGGAGCTTAACGGTGATATTTTCTTCTACCACAAGCCCCTTGATATTGCTCTTGAGCTTTCATCAATGGGAATACGTGTAGATGAGGAATCTATGGACAGGCAGCTTACCCTCGCAGGATGTAACGACAGGCGTGAGCTTGAATTCCATAAAATGCTTCTTTCCTCACAGCTTCCCTATACCATAGGCGGCGGCATCGGCCAATCAAGGCTCTGTATGCTTCTTATGGAAAAAATGCATATAGGCGAGGTTCAGGTTTCCGTTTGGGACCAAAAAAACATTGATTACTGTAAGGAGCACAACCTGGAGCTTCTTTAATTCCGCTGTTCTTTTTTCATTTTTTTGGCAAATGATATTTTTATACATAAATTGGAATGCCCCGTTTTTTCGGGGCATTTTTTGTTTTTACACATATTTCTTGAATGAATTGGTGCTTTTATCACGGACAAAATATTTTTTGAAAGCGTCATATGCGGCGTTTTCAATTTTATTTTGAAGGGAGAAAAAAATTGAATGAAAAAAGAATAAAAAAGCACCTTAAAAGCATTCTGCGGAGTATTGTATGTGCTTTAGGCGCCCTGACTGTACTCACAGCCCAGACGCCTAATATAAATGTACAGGCAACCTCTGCCAACATACCCCTTGAGGTAATACCCTCCGGAGAATGTATAGGTATAATGATGGAAACAGACGGGCTTCTTGTAGGAGGCATAAACGAGGTAAAAAGCCAGTCGGGGCAAATGCTTTCCCCTGCTGCCGAGGCAGGTATACTTCCCGGAGATATGCTTACCCATGTTAACGGCGTGAAAATAGATAACATGGAGCATTTTTCAAGGCTTGTTGAGGCCTCAGAGAAATCACCTGTGGAAATATCTCTTATAAGGGGCGCGGATAGCAAAACCGTATACCTTACGCCTGTAAAGGACACCGTGGGCGAAACAAAAATAGGTGTATGGCTTAGGGACCACACCACAGGCCTTGGTACACTTACCTTTATAGACCCTGCAACAGGTAATTACGGAGCCCTCGGCCATGCAATAGCAGATAACGTTTCCGGTGTTATCTTACCCGTAAAAAGCGGAAAAATTACAAGGGTTTCGGTAACCGGTGCAATTAAAGGAATTTCAGGTGCGCCGGGGGAGCTTCAGGGAAGCTTTTCCGCATTTGGAGAGGTAGGCAGAATATCCAACAACACCTATTGCGGACTATACGGCAAAATAACGGATAAATCCTATTTCAAAAGCGCTACTGTGCCTGTTGGAAAATCAAGCGAGGTACACGTAGGCAAGGCGCAGATAATCTCCACCGTAGGAGATTCGGGCACTAAAATATACGATATATCCATTGAAAAAATATGCGTACCCCTTTCAAGAGGTGAGAAAAATATGATAATCCGCGTTACGGATGAGGAGCTTTTAAGCCTTACAGGCGGTATAGTTCAGGGTATGAGCGGCTCGCCCATTATTCAGGACGGGAAGATTATCGGTGCTGTAACCCACGTTTTAGTAAACGACCCTACACGGGGATACGGAATTTTTATTGAGAATATGCTTAACGCCGTTGCATAAGAAAGGCAGAGAAATTTTCTCTGCCTTTTTTGTTGCAGGGTTATAATAGGCTTGTAAAACGAAATATTGCAGGAGCGCTTATGGCTAAAAAAATGAAAATTACGGCACTTGTATCAGCCTTATTAACTGTGCTTTTTGCTGTTTTATACAAATACACCTATACAACGTTATTTCTACCCCTTGCAATTACATTCGGTACAACTGCCTACCACCTTATAATGCGCCTTGTCGTAGGCGCCGTAATAAACGGCATATTTCATAACCGCATAAATTATAGCTTAAGGTGGTTTCGCGTTGGCAATACCGAGCAAAGGCTTTACAAGGTAATCGGCGTTCACAAATGGAAGGCTAAAATGCCTACGTATGACCCAACAATTTTCGATCCAAAGTACCACACCTGGGATGAAATCGCACAGGCTACCTGCCAGGCAGAATTGGTTCACGAGGCTATTATCGTATTAAGCTTTCTCCCCATAATTTCCGCCGTATATTTCGGCTCCCTGTCGGTATTTATTATAACCTCTGTATTATCCGCCTGTTACGACGGGATATTCGTTATAATGCAAAGATACAACAGACCCCGGATAATAAGGCTTATAAAAGCTCAAAAGCGTAAAAAATAATACTTATCCCGTGTTAATGAGATAAGTATTTTTTTCTTATAAAACGGCAAGTGCAATTCCCGCAAGTATAATAAGCGCGCACAGTATCTTTTTGACAATATGCTTTTCGTGATACAGCACCTTACCAAGCACAATAGTAACTATGGCGGAGCTTTGCTTAATAAGGGTCATAACCGTAACCTTACTTGCAGGGTCTGAATTTGCAATAAAAAGCAGCCTGTCCCCCAGCACAAGAGAGAAGCTTAAGACGTATATCCACGGGTTTGTAAGGGCCTTTTTAAGCTCCAGCCTTTCTCTTCTGATAAATATATACACAAGATACATAACAGACAGGATAAGCATAAACCAGAACTGTAATGCAGAGCTTGTAACAGTACCCGAGGACATTATGTACTTATCCAGCGTACCTGAAACCCCGTTCATAAAGCAGGAAAGCAATAAAAGCCATACGTAGCGTATTGGGTATTCCTCCTTTGTTGCAGAGGTTTTGCGGTTTGCAAGATAAAGTCCGCCTGCCACAAGAACAAGGCTTAATATACCCTTAAGGGTAAGGCTTTCGTGCAAGAACACAACACCCATAAGTGTAGAAAAAATAACCTGGGACATATCTGTAACGCCGTAGATGCTTATGGGAAGCTTCCTTAATACCGCAAAGGAAAGCATCCACGCAAAGAAAACGGCGCAGGATTTAAGGATTATCCACACAAACATACCAGGTGGAATATCAAAAATACCTGTAGCCGTAGGGATAGCCATTAAAAATCCGATAAATGTATATACGAAAAGGGCAGTTGTTAAATTAACGTCCTTTAACACTCTTTTCTTAATAGGCTCTCTGCAGCCCTTAATTATGCCGTATGATGCGCTGAGTAAAATCCACGCCTCCATATCAAGACCCTCCTTTCCCGTACACAAATGGGAATTATAAGACAAAACCGCTTTATTTTCAAGCAGCTTATCAATTATATGCCATTTTATGTTGTAAAAAACAAAACTGTTAATAAAAAATGCAGCGTTGTAATAATCTAACGGAGTTGGTTTACCTATTGTGTTTTTCTAACATTATGATAAAATAGAGTAAAAGCGCCAAAAAACAAGGCTATTCTACAAGGTAAATGGTGAAAAATGCAACAGTTCAGCTTTGGAAAAAGAGAAACTCAGCTACTCAAGGGAATTGCAATAATTGCTATGTTTTTTCATCATTTTATTGGATTTCCCCAATGGCGTACTCCCGATAATCCTATTATTCTTACATATATAGGCAGCATAGCCATCGATGAGATGCTTGCTTCCTTTGGCAAAATATGCGTTGGTATATTTGCATTTATATCGGGATACGTTTTATTCATAAAGCAAAACGAATACAGCTGCTTCAAATCCGTTATAAAAAGAATTGTGGGATTTCTCATTAAATATTGGGGGATTTTTTTCGTATTTTTGATTTACGTCTTCATTATGAAGGAGCCCTTCCCCTCTGTTGGAATGTTCCTTCAGCAATGCTTTGGAATATCCACCGCCACAGGGTTTGACTGGGCATATTTCAGTACCATTCACCCTGTATTTGCCTGGTACGTTTCCTTTTACATTATGTTCCTGCTTATATCCCCATTGTTAGCGCGGCTTTGCAGGCGTAATTTCATAGTAGACTCTATACTTATATCAGGCATTTTATTCGGCGGATATTTTATACTTAACCGCCTCATATTCAAAGGCTCCATCTCCACCATACAGACCCTTTTTTCCTCGTTTGCAACCTGGGGGCATATAGGTATGCTGGGATACTTGTTTGCAAAATACAATATATACACTGTTTTTCATACGTTCCTGTCCAAACATTTGAGAAAGGGCATTTTACTTGCCGCATCAATTTTTGCCATAATAGCTATGGTGCTTCTCTGGAACTATACCGGCATCGTCTGGATATACAAAATGTCCGGTCTGTCTATATTTACGCCGATATTTATTTATGCGGTTCTAACAATACTAAATTCCATTTCATGGAAGCCTCTTGAATTTATCTTAACAAGGCTTTCTGAAGAAAGCACGAATATGTGGTTTCTTCACGGCATATTCTTTACACCGTTAAAAACGTGCCAGTGGATAGCGTATCTGCCGAAATATCCGATTTTTATACTTATATGGACCCTGCTTGTGATGTACGCCTTCTCACGCATACTTCGGTTTACAGCACGTACCGCAGGCAATATTTTCAGGCGAATTACTACCGTTAAGGGTAACCTGCAATAAACATTTCAGAATCCAAGCCTTTTTACATAACAGGCAAAACAATAAAGATATAAAGCGGGAGAAAAACTATGGACAATTTCGTTTACGAATACCACAGCGAGGGCTTTTTCGGATACAGCAAAACCCCTATTTTTGAGTATTTTTCATTGGCGCACCTTTTACCTATCCTTTTACTTATCGTAGGCATATTTCTTACGTACCGTTACAAGGACAAGCTTCGCGGTTGGAAATATGAGGATACGTTCAGAACGCTTATAGGTGTTTGGCTGATTTTCAACGAATGCTCCTATTATTGGCGCCTGCTTTACGTAGGTAACAGTATGGACGGAACACAGATGATGACATTTCTCCCTCTGCAGGTATGCGAATGGACAGCGTATATTGCCGCATTTATGCTTATCAAGAAAAACAGGCATATGTTTGACATAGCGTTTTACATAGCCCTTACGCTTGGGCTTATCCCCCTTATCACCCCTGCAGTAATCACAAAGCTTGGCTTTGGGCATTACAGGTACTATTCATTCTGGATAGAGCACATATTCCCTATTCTCGGTGTGTTCTATATGATGTTCGTACACGGCTTCAGGCCGGATTTCAGAAAGGTGTACAAGCCCCTTACAGCCCTTTCAATACTTGCGTGCCTTGCAATTTATGCAAACCTTAACATCCCCGACGCTAACTATATGTATCTTGCCGCAGGTACACCGGGGGATTCCTTAGCTAACGTTTTGCCCTCCAATGTATGGGCAAGGCTTGTTGTAGCCCTTGGTATTATTTGCGTTCTGTTTACTATCGTTTCCCTTCCCCAAATTATAAAGGAAATAAAGCAAAAGCGCAGCGGCAGTACTTTGTAACACACTCTTTTACATCAGATAATCACTTAAATCAGCGTTGCCTTAGCTGCAGCGCTGATTTTTTGTATCTTTTTTTACTTGGCCGTGATATAATACCTTACTGTTTGTTACAATACTTAGAATACAGAGGATAAGATAGTGGACGCAACCAATTATTTCTCAACAGAAAGGGTAAGCAGGATTTTACTCAAGCTTGCTCCCCCTGTTATGCTTGCACAGCTTATCCAGGCTCTTTATAATATTGTAGACAGCTTTTTTGTGGGAAAATGCTCTCAAACAGGGCTTACCGCATTATCCGTGGTGTACCCTTTACAGCTTCTTATGATAGCCCTTGCCGTAGGTACAGGCGTAGGCATCAATACCATAATGGCTGCAAGGCTTGGAATAAACAAAAGAGGTGAGGCCGATAAATACGCAGGTATAGGCACTCCCCTCGCCATTATTATATGGCTTTTGTTTGCGGGGGTGTGTTGGCTTATTATGCCCGCCTACGCAAGAATGTCCACAGATTCTCCTGATGTAATAAACGACGTTGTTACCTACGGCAGAATTATATGTGTAATGAGCTTTGGGCTTTTTCTTGAAAGCGTATGGACAAAGGTGCTTCAGGCAAACGGCAATATGAGAACGCCGATGCTGGCACAGATTATAGGTGCAGTTACCAACATCGTGCTTGACCCTATACTTATCTTCGGCCTCCTGGGCTTTCCGAAAATGGGGATTTCCGGTGCCGCAACAGCAACTGTAACAGGACAAGTTGTTGCCGCCTTAATCGTATTTAAGGGTGGCTTCAGAAAAATCTCCCGGGGCTCAATCCGTCTTCGCAATATAAGGGAAATATTTCATTTCGGTATGCCGAATATTTTAATGCAGTCTGCATACACCTTTTATATTTTAGGTCTTAATCTTATACTGTCCCTGTTTTCGGATCAGGCTGTTACGGCGCTGGGGCTATACTATAAATGGCAGACGTTTTTCTTTATTCCCCTTGGAGCAATGCAAACCTGTATTATACCGGTAATAAGCTTTAACTACGCCGCAAAAAATATTGAACGCTGTAAAAAGACATTCAGCTTTGCAATATGCTTTGGTATGGCCTTAATGTTTTTAGGAACACTTTGCTTTAACATAATACCCGTAGAAATGCTTAAGGTGTTTACCTCTGACCCTCTTGTAATAGAGATAGGAAGCGTAGGCTTTCACTTTGTGGGTATAAGCTTTATACCCATGGTAACCTCACTTATATTCCCCGTATTTTTTCAGGCGGTGGGTTACAGCATAAAAAGCTCACTGCTTACTGTGATACGCACTGTTATACTCTTCGTGCCCCTTGGATTTCTGTTTTCACGGCTGGGGCTGAACTGGTTCTGGATGACGTTCCCCGTAACGGAAATAATAACGAGCACCGTGGGCTTTATTTTCTACAAAAAATTTCTCAAGGAGCATTTATAATTAAACACGTAAAACAGAGCAAGTCAAACAAGGCTTGCTCTGTTTATTTATATAATTTTGAATTGTTTGTACGCCCCAAAAGATAATCCACAGATACCTTATGGAAATCGGCAATTTTAATAAGGGTTGTCGTGGGAATATCTATATCCCCACGCTCATAATTACTATACACACGCTGACAACAGGCTCAGCAGGTGTACATTTTCATACGGGTACACCGATGTAAGGCTTACAACTATTCATTCAAACAGTAAATAAAAATTTTTACACACGTTCCGTTGTAAAACACTGTGTTTTTTTCATGAGAGGTTATAATGATACCCACCAAATAACAGAACGCATATTATAGCGTTCGTGTACCGCAATATACGGTACCACTCTTAAAGCGGAGGTTTTTCTCATAAAAAAGCTTTTATCCATAGTCCTTGCCCTTGCTGCAGTCATTGCACTTCTCCCCTACGTGGCAACACCTGCATCTGCAGGCACAGCAGACGTGTGGGACGGCACTGCAGACACAAGCTGGTATATATCCGATGCCCCACAGGGTACGATATTCGAAATCCATACTGCAGAGGAGCTTGCAGGCCTTGCACAGCTTGTAAAGGCTAACACAAGTTTCTGGAACAAGACCATAAAGCTATGCGCTGATATCGACCTTGATAACAGGCATTGGACACCTATCGGAGGACAGACCAACAGCCATGAAGCTAATTTTATAGGTGAATTTAATGGAAACGGACATACAATTTCCAATCTTTATATAAACGGTAACAACCTTACAGGAGGCAAATTAGCAGGTTTGTTCGGACGTGTGGGGCACGGCGGAGCTGACTCTGTACGTAAGGGTTCTTATATACACGATTTCACAATTAAAAAAGCTAAAATCGAAAATCCCAAAGCAGGTACAGGTGTTGTTGTAGGTAATACATTCCACGATAACGTGCTTGAAAACATTACCGTTGAAGACGTTATCATAAACGGTCGCGGAAGCGCTATTGCAGGCGGCGCAAACACATCGCAGTTCAAAAATATTATTGCCCGTAACGTAACAATAACTGCAGTAGGCGGCGAAATTGGCGGTATGTTCAGCCAGATTCAGTCTTATACTTATCCCGTATCAGGCTATGCCAGAGCAAGCTTTTTCACTGCAAAGAACGATTCTGATCCTACAAAAACAATTCAGAATTACTGTCTCCCCGGTACATTGATGAGCGACTCCACACCCGAAAATTTAACAAACAACCCCGTATTTGTATGCTATTTTGAAAACGTACACGGATACAATATTACAATGAACGTATCCGGCACAAACAGCTACGTGGGAGGATTCACGGCTTATAATCTGGATTATAACGGCGACTCCATGTTTACAAAAAACTGTTCCCTTACAGACCTTAAGATAAACGTTACGTCAGGTTCTCCCTCAGTTGGCGGATTCGTAGCCCTTAACGCAACCATGACAGAATACGAGTATGATGATACAGACGGTGTTCACCATTCAATAAAAGGCTTCGACTCATGCTCTGTTCAGGGCGAAATCAACGGCTTGGGCGGAACATACGGAGGATTTGTAGCAGAAGCCACTTATTACGGATATGGCGGAAGAGGAGGATTTAATCCTGCCCAGAACCGTACCTTCCTCAACACATCAACAGACGTTAAAATCACAGCTTCTGCAGGAGCTACCGTTGGCGGCTTTGCGGCATACGTTAATACAAATAATGCCCTTAGCGGTACAAACAAGCCTGCTGTTCAATCATTCATAGGCTGTGAGGTTCTCGGCACAACAAAGCTCGGTGATGCAGATCCTATAGGCTCAAATTTTATAGGAGAATGCGTAACGAACTCAACGAAGGGCATTGTCATTGTGAATTGTACTGTTTCAGGCATAGAGGATATTGATGAATACCTTGCAAGAGAATTACTTATTGACAGTACCGCTACAAGGGAGGACGTTCTCAAAAAGATTCTCTTAGGAAACGGAGCTGCTTCGGCTAATTTCACTGCTTCAAGCGTTATAGTATTTGATACAGACGGCGGCACAGCTATCCCATCTGTTGAAGGCACTCTCGGCACTGCTGTAACTGTTCCCGCCAATCCCACAAAGGACGGCTACACGTTTATAGGCTGGAATAAGGAGATCCCCACAATAATACCCGGAAGCGTAATTACAGTTAAGGCTCTTTGGGAGATTAACGATTACACTATCACCTTTGATACAGACGGCGGCTCGGCTATCGCACCCATTACACAGGCATTCGGCTCAAGCGTAACAGCACCCGCTGACCCCACAAAGGATGGCTACACCTTCAAGGGCTGGGATAAAGAAATTCCTACAACTATGCCCATTGACGGACTTACTGTTAAGGCGCTTTGGGAGGCCAACGATTACACTATCACATTCGATACAGACGGCGGCTCGGCTATCGCACCTATTACACAGGCATTCGGCTCAAGCATAACAGCACCCAGCAATCCCACAAAGGATGGCTACACATTCAAGGGCTGGGATAAGGAGATTCCTACAACTATGCCCATTGACGGACTTACTGTTAAGGCGCTTTGGGAGGTTAACGACTACACTATCACCTTCGATACAGACGGCGGCTCAGCTATCACACCCATTACACAGGCATTCGGCTCAAGCATAACAGCACCCGCTGACCCCACAAAAGAAGGCTACACATTCAAGGGCTGGGATAAGGAGATTCCCTCAACTATGCCCATTGACGGACTTACTGTTAAGGCGCTTTGGGAGGCCAACGATTACACTATCACCTTCGATACAGACGGCGGCTCGGCTATCGCACCCATTACACAGGCATTCGGCTCAAGCATAACAGCACCCACTGACCCCACAAGGGATGGATATACATTCAAGGGCTGGGATAAGGAGATTCCTACAACTATGCCCATTGACGGACTTACTGTTAATGCACTTTGGGAGGTTAACAGCTACACAATTACCTTCAACGCTAACGGCGGAAGCAACGTTGCTCCCATCACGCAGGATTTCGGCACAGCAGTAACACAGCCTGCAGACCCCGCGCTTGAGGATTATATCTTCGACGGCTGGTATGCAGACGAAGAGCTTACCCAGGCTTACACATTCACCACAATGCCTGCAGGAGATATTACAATTTATGCAAAGTGGAAGCCTGTTCCTGTTAAAGTACCTATCACGGGAGATAATGCTTACCCTCTTCTTTGGATTATAGGCGTGGCTTTAAGCATAATTGCAATAGCTGTTATATTATTCACAAGTAAGAAAAAGTGCGTAAGATAAAATCAGCGCATAATTCAGCCCCACACACAGCGTGAGGGGCTTTCTTTTTATTTAAGCTTTTCGCTATATATGGTATAATATCCATAATAAATTCATACACCGCGCATATCTGCAGGAATAATTCTCCCCGAAAGGAAATTACCGTGAAAAAAATATATATTCTCTATCCCAAGAAAATAGCAACAATAGCCCCCGAAATATACGGACATTTTACAGAGCATATAGGGGGTGTCATATACGGCGGTATCTGGGTGGGTAAGGGCTCTCATATCCCCAACATAAAGGGCTTCAGAAAGTATATTGTTGAAAAGCTTCGCGAGATAAAGGCACCTGTTATACGTTGGCCCGGCGGGTGCTTTGCCGAAACCTATGATTGGCGCGACGGTATAGGTAATAACAGACCCATACGCCCCAACTGGTGGAAAAATGAGGACGGTAAATACGAAACAAACGAGGTTGGTACTCATGAATTTATGGATTTTTGTGAGGCCGTTGGTGCTAAGGCATATTTTGCCGCAAACCTTACAAGTACAACACCTATGGACATACGCAACTGGATGGATTACTGCCTTTCACCACAAGGCACAACGACCCTTGCTATGGAACGCGAGAAAAACGGACATCCACAGCCCTTTAACATACCTTATTGGGGTGTAGGCAACGAAAACTGGGGTGGCGGGGGAAATATGACCCCTGAATACTATACAAACGAATACCGCAAATATTCAACAGTGATGAAAAATACAGCACCTAACGTAAGCCTTTTTATGTGCGGAGAAAACGGCGCAGATTACCATTGGACCAATACTTTGGCGCAAAATTTAGGTTCTGTACACGCAGACGGATATTCCATGCACTGCTATTACGGGCATTTGGGTAACGTTATAAATTTTACTCAAAAGGAATGGTATGACGTGCTTTCTCAAACCGTGATAATGGACGAAATAATCAATAAAAACTGGAATATTATATGCGCGAATAATCAAGAGGATAAGCTTAAGCTTGTTATAGATGAATGGGGTTGTTGGCACCCTGCAGGCTCCGGACCAAGCAAGGGGGCAAAGCTTTACGAGCAGCAAAGCACTATGCGAGATGCTATGACTGCCGCACTTACCCTTAACGTCTTTAACAACAACTGCGAAAAAATCAAAATGGCAAACATTGCTCAGCTTGTAAACAATATACATTCTCTGTTTCTGGCAGAGGGAGAAAATTGTATTACAACTCCCACATACCACGTTTTCAACATGTATAAGGAGCATCAGGGCGGTGAGGCTATTGAGCTTATTATTACAGATAACCATAGCTTTGAGAATTCTATAAGCGCTTCTGCATCTGTAAAGGATGGTAAAACCTTAATCACAATATGTAATGTATCCTGCAGTGAGGACGTTAAAATATCTCTTGAGGGAGTTGGGGCAGATATACCTCAAGGTGCAGAGGGTATATTGCTTTATAACGAGGATATACGCGCATACAACACATTTGAAAGCCCCGATAACATAGCACCTTCAAGCGTAAGCATTGATATTACAAAGCCCATAACAATACCTAAGGCAGGTATTCTGGCTATAAGATTCTGATATGTTTTTACATATGCTCCACAGTTACCGCAAAACATTTCGGACTTATATAACGCTTATCCCCGTAGTATTCCATAATATTTTGTGATATAATGTGGCTTTGCGTAATATACACAAAGCAGGAAAGGAAGCTTTCGTTTAGTGAAAAACAAAAGAATAATGGGAAACCTACTTCTTATATTAACCGCCCTTATATGGGGTACGGCTTTCGTAGGGCAGCGTATGGGTATGGATAAAATAGAGCCCATAACCTTTGCTGCCTCGAGAATGACGCTTTCTGCAATAATGGTAGGAATTGTTGCTCTTGTTGTGAAGAAAAAAAACAAACCAATACATATTGAGGACGCTTCAAAAAGACGCAAAACGAATATTATAGGCGGTATATGCTGCGGCGTGTTTCTCACTGCAGGAAGCCTGCTTCAGCAAATAGGCCTTGTTTACACGTCAGCAGGTAAGGCAGGCTTTATAACTGCTATGTATATGCTTTTCGTTCCGTTAGTAAGCTTTTTCATTTTCAGAAAAAAGATATCCTTAAGGGTATGGCTTGCCGTAGCCTTGGGAATAGTGGGAATGTATCTTCTTTGTGTAAAGGAGGGCTTTACAGTAACCAACGGGGATATCTACATACTTATATGCGCCCTTATGTTCAGCGGACACATTCTCTGCTGTGACCACTTTGCCACAAAGGGGGACCCTGTAACGGTTTCGGCAATACAGTTTGCAACATCTGCGGTAATATCGTTTATACTTGCGTTTATTACGGAATCCCCCAGCCTGGATAAAATAGTATCGGCTATTGTGCCTATTCTCTACTGCGGTATTCTTTCGGGTGGTGTGGGCTATACGCTTCAGATAATTGCTCAGAAGCATACAGAGCCCACTATTGCCTCTCTCCTTATGAGCCTGGAATCTGTTTTCGCAGTTATAGCCGGTGTTATTATTCTTAACGAAACAATGGTGTTAAACGAAATAATAGGCTGTGTGATTATGTTTGCAGCTATTATTTTAGTACAGCTTCCCCAGCGCAGGGCAAGGGAGCATAGGATACAGTAATACCCCCTTTGATATTTTATTGAAAAAATTATTGTCTTTTGATATAATAATAAACCATTTACTAACTCGAACCGCAAAGGAAATTAAAATCATGAGCAACCCTATTCTTCTGGTAATTTCTATGTCCGCCGCGCTTGTAGGCGGAATGCTTAAAAAGCTTCTTACAGACAGATTTGAAAACTCCACCAGAGCATATCAGCTTTATAACGCAATTGTTTCCATAGTTGCCGCTGTATGCCTCTTCGTGGTTTCTACGAATATGTCTGCATCTACGTTTACAATTCTTCTTGCTCTGCTTTTCGGGCTTGTAACGCTTATCCAGCAGATAACAAATATGCAGGCACTTGAGGTAGGGCCATTCTCCTACACGTCTGTAATTATTTCTCTTTCCACTCTTATTCCCACGCTTTCCGGCGTAATAATCTGGAACGAAACCATTTCATTTGTACAGATAATAGGTATTGTGCTTATGGTTGCATGTATAATTCTCTCAGTTGATTTCAAGAGCAACCAGAAAAAGGCGTCTCTTAAGTGGCTGGGGTATTGCGCCGCAGCATTTATTTGCACGGGCTTTATAGGCGTTATGCAGAAATGGCATCAGAACAGCGCATACAAAGGTGAGCTTGATGCATTTCTTGTAATCGCATTCCTTTTCTCATTCCTTACGTCAACGGTTTTCTTTATAGTTCAGTCTATACGCAGGAAAAAAACTACGGTGCATCAAAACGAACAGAAGGAAGGCACTGCTGTTATCAATAAGAAATCCGTTATTGCATTTCTTCCCATACTTATAATGGTAATAAGCGGTATATGCGTTGCGGCAAACAACAAGCTTAACCTTTTCCTTTCAGGCGCTATGCCCAGCGCAGTATTCTTCCCCATTGTAAACGGCGGCGGACTTGTTTTAAGCCTTCTTGCAGTAATCGTGCTTTTCAAGGAAAGGCTTTCCTTAAAGCAGTGGATAGGTGTTATCCTTGGAATAATATCCGTTGTGCTTTTGTGTAATCCGTTCTGATAAAATATCTACATAAAAAAGTAAAGCTCCGAGATATATATCCCGGAGCTTTTTTGTACTCTTATAAATTTCGTATCAGTTATACTTAGGCAAATAATCGCCGTGAGCCTCAATAAGCTCGTCAACCATTTTCTTGATAGAATCAATATCAAGCTCGCTTCCCGTATGGGGATCGAGCATTGCAGCCTGATAAATATGCTCCTTCTTTTGCGTTACAGCCGCCTCTATTGTGAGAAGCTGAACGTTGATGTTTGTCATATTCATAGCCGCGCACTGTACAGGGAGAGCCCCAACTCTGCAGGGCTGTACGCCGTAGCCGTTTACAAGGCAGGGCACCTCAACACAGGCATTCTCGGGAAGGTTTGTAATAAGGTGGCCTGTATTAAGAACGTTTCCGCCTATCTGTATGGGCTTACCTGTAACAATAGCCTCCATTATCCATGAGGCGTATTCATTGGAGCGTGTATGCTCCTTTACGCCCTTTTCAAGCATGGTTTCGTATTCATCCTTCCATAAGCTTATCTGAAGCTTACACCTGCGGATATATTCATCAAGAGGAATATTGAATTTTTCAATAAGCTCGGGATATTTACTCTTTATATAGAACATATTGTATTCGGCGTTATGCTCGCTTGATTCTGTGCAATAATAACCGAAATTACGGATATAATCAAGCCTTACTCTGTCGTAATAAACATCCTGCTTTACGTACTCTTCAACACGAGCCTTGATTTCGGGGTAAAGGTCCACACCGTTTTTATCCTTGATTTCAAGAAGCCAGCCCATATGGTTGATACCTGCAATAAGCTCCTTTCTTCCCTCAATCTTATCCTGCATGCCAAGAAGATCCAAAAGACCTGCAGAGCATACCTGAACGCTGTGGCAAAGGCCAACCGTTTTAACACCTGTGTATCTGAGCATAAAGCCCGTAAGCATCGCCATGGGGTTTGTGTAGTTAAGGAAAAGAGCGTTGGGGCAAACCTCCTCCATATCCCTTGCAAAATCACGCAATACGGGGATTGTACGCAAGGCGCGCATTATACCGCCTATACCCAACGTATCTGCAATAGTCTGCCTTAAGCCGTACTTTTTGGGGACTTCAAAGTCTATAATTGTACATGGGTCGTAAAGACCTACCTGAATGGCATTAACAACAAAATCAGCACCTCTCAAAGCGTCTTTTCTGTTTTCAACACCGCAGTAGCATTCTATTTTACCAAAACCGCCCTTTGCTTTTCTTATAGCTTCGAGTATAACCTTACTTTCCTCAAGCCTTTTTGCATCAATATCGTAAAGTGCAAAAACACTGTCCCTCAGCGCCTCTGAGCATAAGCAATCGCCTATAACGTTTCTTGCAAATACTGTGCTTCCCGCACCCATAAAAGTCAGCTTCATTTTAAATCCTCCATAGTGGTTTGCATTTATTATATTAAATAAGTTTCTGTTTGTAAATAAATATTTCTTAATACTATGAAATATTGCACACCCCTTGATTGCGTGATATAATTGACTATATCCTTGATACCGTTATTGGAGAAGTATTATGAAATACCACGTTGATAAGCATATTGAAAATGCCATAAAATTCGGTTTTAGCAGCGCCGGTCCCCTAAATCTTGAGGCTCTTGTTTTAATGCCTGAGGTTAGGGAAATGTGCAGCGCAGACAGATGTCAAAGCTACGGCAGGAATTGGTGCTGTCCGCCTGCGTGCGGTACTCTTGAGGAGGGCGCAGCAAAGCTTAAGGAATACGATTTCGGTATAATAGTGCAGACAACAGGTACAAAAGAGGATGATTTTGATTTTGAAAGCATTGCCGATACAGCAAAAAAGCATAAGGAAAGCTTTCAGGCTCTGGCAGACTTTCTTAAGGAATCCTACGGTAACGTGCTTCCTTTAGGCGCAGGCACCTGCACCGTATGCGAAAAATGCGCTTACCCGGAGCCCTGCAGATTTCCTGACAAGGCTATTATATCCATGGAGGCATACGGCTTATGGGTAAGCAAGGTGTGCGAGCTTTCCGATATTCCATATTATTACGGCCCGCTTACCATTACCTATACAAGCTGCTACTTACTTAAAAAGGAGAATTGATATGCAAAAGGTTCTTATAGTTGACGATGATATAGATATTGCAGGGCTTATAGCCGACGCTCTTGAGGAGGAGGGTATAAGCTGTATAACCGCCCATAATGCGGCAGACGCTGTACGTGCATTTGAGGAGGCAGACAGCGTTATATCCCTTATAGTTCTCGATATTATGCTCCCTGATATGAGCGGAATAGAGCTTTGCAGTATTTTACGTAAAAAAACGAAATGTCCTATTTTGTTTCTCACCGCAAAAAGCAGTACTCCCGATACTATTGAGGGGCTTAACGCCGGCGGGGACGACTACATAACAAAGCCCTTTGTTGTTGAAGAGCTTACCGCACGTATAAAGGCGCACCTAAGGCGTGAGGAGCGCTCCAACAACGACGATATTCTTTCAGTAGGTGATATTGTTATAAACAAGGATACTATGGAGGTATTCCTCTGCGGGGAAAAAATACTTTTATCCACAAGAGAATTCCAGCTTCTTTCATTTATGAGTGAAAACAGCGGTACTGTTTTAACAAGAGAACAGATTTTCAAGGGTGTATGGGGCGGTGAGTACGGAGATATAGGTACTGTTGCCGTAAACATAAACGGTTTGCGAAATAAGCTTGATAAAAATTCCGATTATATCAAAACTGTTTGGGGTGTAGGGTACAAATTTGTAAACGGTAAGCACAACAAGGCAGAATAAAAACTTTTTACTATGCAGTTAAGACACAAATTACCTCTGGCAGTATTGCTTATATCTCTTTTGAATATAGCGGTTTTGCTTATATACATATCCGCCTTTTTACCAAAGGATATAAGAGAATCCGTAGAGCAGACGCAGCTTGAGCTTCGTGATTCAATAAATAATGAAATACTTCCCCTTTGCAATAGCGGGGATATAAAAGAAAGCCTTAAGCAATACGCCGATGAGAATAATATACGCGTAACAGTAACCAACAGCCTCGGGCAGGACGTGCTTATGCACGACAAGCTTCCCGAGAACGTTTTTTACCCTATTTCCCGTTCGTTCCCCGTACAGGCTGCAGACGGGGTTTATTCGGTTTCTGTTACCGTTGCCATGGGAACCTTCGATATAGAAAGCATCATAAGCTTTACACCCATAAAAAATCTCATTATTACAGAGGCTATCGTTATATCCGTAATCTATCTTTTTGTTATAGTGTACATATACACAAGGCTGGTAAAGCCGCTTCTAAGGCTTAAAACGGATATGGAGCTTTACGAAAAGGGTGTAATCCCCAGCGGTGTGAACAGGAACGATGAAATAGGCTGGATTTCCCAGAGATTTGCAGAGCTTACCGCAAGGCTGAAGGCCAAGGATGAAGAAAAAAAGAAGGTAATTGCCTCTATATCACATGATATAAAAACACCTCTTACCTCTGTTATGGGATATGCGGAGCGTCTGGAAAAGAAGGACCTTCCCGACGATGTAAAGCGAAAATACATACAGATTATTTATTCACGTGCGCATCATATACAGTCCCTTATAGACGACGTTGATATGTACCTTTCGTATAACAGAGAGCATACCATGATATTCACTAAAATATCCGCATTTGAGCTTTGCCGTGAAATAGAATCCGAGTTTTCAGAGGACCCGATTCTTAAAAACGCGGAGTTTTCCGTGGACTTTATAGGGAACGACTGTATTCTCCGCATAGATAACGCACAGATAAAGCGTGTTTTTTCAAACATAATAAACAACAGCATAAGGCATTCCTCATCACAGCACACAAGCATTCAGATTCTCTGTAACAACGGTGTGTTTGAGGTTTCAGATAACGGGGGCGGTGTAAGTGAGGAAAAGCTCCAAAAGCTTTTTGACCCCTTTTATACCTCTGACAGCAGCCGACATGTTGCAGGTCTTGGACTTGCAATATGCAAGAGTATAGTAGAGGCACACAACGGAGTAATTTCGGCAAAAAATAATGAAAGAGGCGGTCTTTCGATTATTTTCACTTTAGGCGAGGATAATAAATGAGTTCATTTTACATACTGGTAGGCTTTACCTTAAACCTTATATTCGGCTTTTTGCTTAAGCCGTTTTTTGCTTTACCCAGGGATATTGCGGTAAAGGCATCATTAAGATTCGAAAAAAAATCCACTTACTCCTCGTTGGTGTATAAGGGCGCGTTTATTACGTTATTTGTATGTATTGCGGCTTTTTTAATGTGCGAGATATTGTCCATTTATGTTGTTAAATCTCAATACAAAATCGTGTACAGGGTGTTTTTCATAATCTGCGGCTGCTTTTTTTCAAAGGCAGGCCAGCTTATGGGCGCACTCAAAAAAATACGCAAGGGCATTATTCACAATTCAGACGGATATATTATACGCTGTATTGACGAGCTGCTTATTCCCAACACAGATAAAATTGTACCCTCAAACTATTACAGCGTAATAAGCGGTGCTGTGGTAAAAATATGCGGAGAATTTATAATTACCCCTGTTATTATAGGTATGCTTTGCCCTGAAAAATATGTTTTTTCTCTTCTTGCCGTTTACCTTATACTTGCCCTAAGAGGTATTTACGTAAACGACAGACGCATACTTACCCACGGATACCTTGTATTCGCGGGCAGGCTTACGGCTATACTTTCTTATCCTGCATATCTTATGCTTAACATCATTATACTTGCGTTTAAGTGGGTAATGGGCATAAAGGCAGATAAATCAAAGGAAAAGAAAATATGTCTGCGCTGCAGTGATAACCTCCGCAGAATGGTATATGCATGGGATCACAAGGGCGATACTTCACTTTCTGTAAGGCAAATAAATCTTTTGCGTTATCTTACGGTTTTTTCCCTGTTTATAAGCGCTGTTGCCGTAATTGCGATATATTTATTCGTACTTTCGGTATTCACACTCCCCTCTGTATAAGCTTTCCACCCTGATTTGACTGTTTTTTGCATTATCACTTGCATTTTTTAGCAAAAATGCAAGTATAACATCAATTATACTTATTTTTTTTCGTTAAAAATGCAATTTTTATATCTTCCACTTGCATTTTTTGTTTCCATTATGTTATAATCCTTCCAATGTTTTTTTGTTACTGTTGGAATATATTCTTTGTATGAATCATTTCCATATAACAGTCTATTGTAAAGGAGAAATCAGCAATGTACACAGATGCTTCACAATACGTTGAAGAGGTATTAAATTACTTAGGAAGAAAAAGCTCTGAACAGCCGGAATTTATACAGGCTGCAACAGAGGCTCTTACCTCACTTATTCCCTATATCGCACAGCATCCCGAATTCAAAAAATACGCGCTTTTGGAGCGTTATGTTGAGCCGGACAGAATGATCATGTTCAGAGTTCCGTGGATAGACGATAAGGGTATGGTAAGGGTTAACCGCGGATACCGCGTTCAATTTAACAACTCCATAGGACCCTACAAGGGCGGCTTGAGATTCCACCCGTCTGTAAACTTCAGTATTATCAAATTCCTCGGCTTTGAGCAGGTGCTTAAAAACTCTCTTACAGGTCTTCCCATCGGCGGCGGTAAGGGCGGCAGCAACTTCGACCCCAAGGGCAAAAGCGATACTGAAATTATGAGCTTCTGCCAGAGCTTTATGACAGAGCTTTACAAATACGTAGGTGATGACGTTGACGTTCCCGCAGGCGACATTGGTGTTGGCGGACGTGAAATCGGCTACCTCTACGGCCAGTACAAGCGTATCACAGGCTCCTACACAGGCGTTCTTACAGGCAAGGGCATTGCATACGGCGGCTCTCTTGCAAGAAGAGAGGCCACAGGCTACGGCCTTATCTATTTCGCAAACGAAATGCTTGCATCAAAGAAAAACGGCTTTGAAGGCAAGAAGGTTGTTATCTCCGGCTCCGGTAACGTTGCAATATACGCTCACGAAAAGGTAGCATCTATGGGCGCAACTGTTATTGCAATGAGCGACTCCTCCGGCTATATTTACGATAAAAACGGCATTAAGCTTGATATCGTAAAGCAGATAAAGGAGGTAGAGCGCGGCAGAATTTCAGATTACCTCAAATACGTTCCCGATGCAACGTACGTTGACAGCTGTGTTAGAATATGGGAGGTACCCTGTGATATAGCTCTCCCCTGCGCTACACAGAACGAGCTTCCCCTTGCATCAGCTAAAGAGCTTATCAAAAACGGATGTATGCTCGTTGCAGAGGGTGCAAACATGCCCACAACGTTAGACGCTACACACGCCCTTATGGATGCAGGCATTCTCTTCGGACCTGCAAAGGCAGCAAACGCAGGCGGTGTTGCTACGTCAGCCCTTGAAATGAGCCAGAATAGTCAGCGTATTTCATGGACATTCGACGAGGTTGATCACAAGCTTCACGAGATCATGAAGAACATTTACCTCCACGCATCCGAATACGCATGTAAGTACTCTCACGAGGATGACCTTGTTTCCGGCGCTAACATCGCAGGCTTCAGCAAGGTAGCAGAGGCTATGATGCAGCTTGGTGTAGTTTGATTTAGGTCAATACTATATAATACAAAATCCGTTCCTTTTGTGGGAACGGATTTTTTTGTGCAAAAAAACGGGTGGATAATACCACCCGTTTAATTATTTTATTTGTTTATCAAAGCTTAACAACACCGATCTTTGTTTCGTGTGAGTTAAGATCCTCAACAGCCGTTACAACCTCATCACTGAGGATTATCTCCTGTGCGAGAACCTCTGTTTTGATATACTCGCTGTATTTATTTACAACACCTGTAATAACCTCATCACCTGAAACATAGAGCCTGATGTTATCCGCAACGTCGAAGCCGCTTGTCTTTCTGAGGTTCTGGACCTTTGAAAGAAGCTCGCGGAGGTAGCCCTCTTCAATAAGCTCTTCTGTAAGAGTTGTTTCAAGAACAACAAGAACGTCGTTGCCGCTTATCATATCAAAGCCCTCACGTACAGAATAGGTTACGGTAATTTCATCTGCATTAAACTCAAACTCGTTGCCGGAAAGAGTGAACTTAACTGTGTTACCTGCCTCAAGAGTCTTTACGATTTCAGGAGCGTTGGCATTCTTAAGGCACTGTGTAAATTCACCCATAAGCTTACCTACCTTACCGCCAACTGCTCTGAAGTTGGGCTTCAATGTATAAATAACGTAATCGGACATATCCTCTACGAAGGTTACCTTCTTTACGTTAAGCTCCTCCATAATAAGGTCTGTAAGACCGCCTACTGTTTGACTGTAACGTCCGTCAAGCATAACCTCGCTTAAGGGCTGACGCACCTTAATACGTACCTTTTCACGGAGTGAACGGCCAAGCGTAGCAACTGTCATAACGATATTCATCTTCTCCTCAAGAGCCATATCAATAAGAGCGTCGTTGCACTTGGGGTATTCTGCAAGGTGTACAGATTCCTCGTTTGTAAGCTCACGGTACAATTCCTCTGCAATATAGGGAGTCATAGGAGCAATAAGCCTTGCAACGGTATGAAGCACCTCATAGCATGTGTTATATACCGCGCGCTTATCGTCGTCTATCTCACTTGCCCAAAAGCGTCTTCTGCAGCGGCGGATATACCAGTTGGAAACGTCGTCGTTAAGGAAGTCCTGAATCTTACGTGCTGCCTTTGTAATATCGTAGCAATCAAAGCACTCGTTTACGTATTTTACTACTGAATTAAGCCTTGAAAGCATCCAGCGGTCTATTTCAGGACGATCCTTAGGCTCAATATAGAACTCACGGGGATCAAGATCATCTGTATTGGCATACATAACGAAGAATGAATAGATATTCTTAAGCGTAATGAAGAATCTGTTCATTATCTCGCGGAGGCCGGATTCGTCAAACTTAGTGGGGCTCCATGCGGGGGAAACGTAGTAGAGATACCATCTTAAGGCATCTGCGCCGTACTCATCAAAGAGCGCAAAGGGATCTACGGTGTTACCACGGGACTTAGACATCTTCTGGCCGTCTTTATCAAGTATAAGGTCGTTTACCAATACTCTCTTATAAGGAGATACGCCCTTTACAAAGGTTGATATAGCAAGGAGTGAGTAGAACCAGCCTCTTGTCTGGTCTATACCCTCACAAATAAAGTCTGCAGGGAAGTATTTATCAAAATCATCCTTATGCTCGAAGGGATAGTGCCTCTGCGCGAAGGGCATTGAGCCGCTGTCGAACCAGCAGTCGATAACGTCCTTAACTCTTGTCATTGTCTTACCGCACTTGGGGCATTTGATGTGTACACCGTCTACGTAGGGGCGGTGGAGGTCAATGCTTTCATCAATATCCTCAATAGCGCGCTCTGCAAGCTCCTTGCGTGAGCCTACTGTTTCAATAGCACCGCACTCGCAGCGCCATACGTTAAGGGGAGTACCCCAATAACGGCTTCTTGAAATTGCCCAGTCGTTAAGATTTTCAAGCCAGTTGCCGAATCTTCCCTCACCTACGAAGGGGGGATACCATTCAACTGTGTTGTTGTTTTTAATGAGAAGGTCCTTGAGCTTTGTCATCTCAATATACCAGCTGGGCTTTGCATAATAAAGCAAGGGTGTTTTGCAGCGCCAGCAGTGAGGATAGTTATGGACCATCTTTTCCTTCTTGAAGAGCTTACCGTTTTCTATAAGCCATTCAATAACGTCGGGGTCTGCATCCATAACGAATTTTCCTGCCCAGGGAGTTTCGAAATACTTACCGTCCTCAGCAACGGGATTCAATACGGGAAGTCCGTAGCGCTTGCAGGTATTATAGTCGTCCTCACCGAAGGCAGGTGCTGTATGAACTATACCTGTACCGTCTTCAGTAGTAACGTAATCTGCAGTAGTTACGTAGAACGCCTTTTTATCAGGTGTGAGGAAGGGCATAAGCTGCTCGTACTCGATATATTCAAGAGCGCTACCCTTCATCGTTTCGAGAACAGTATATCCCTCGCCCAATACCTTTGCTGCCTGCTGTGCGCCAACGTAGTAAATAACTCCGTCCTTTTCAACCTTAACGTAGTCGTGCTCTGCGTTTACTGTAAGAGCTACGTTGGAGGCAAGAGTCCAGGGAGTTGTTGTCCATACAAGGAAGTATTCATCTACGTCCTTTCTCTTGAACTTAACTGTAACTGTGGTTACCTTTATTTCCTTGTAGCCCTGAGCAACCTCGTGAGAAGCAAGGCCCGTTCCGCATCTTGTGCAGAAGGGCAGAATCTTATGACCCTCGTACAAAAGACCGGCCTTGTTCATCTGGTCTAATATCCACCATTCGGTTTCAATATAATCGTTATCAAGGGTGATATAAGGATTGTCAAGGTCGATGAGGTAAGCCATACGCTTTGTCATCTCTCTCCAAAGGCTTTCATACTCGAAAACGCTTGCACGGCAGTTTTTATTGAATTCCTCTATACCGTATTTTTCGATATCGTTTTTATCCTGAAGCCCAAGCTTCTTTTCAACCTCTATCTCTACGGGAAGACCGTGTGTATCCCAGCCTGCTTTTCTTTCTACACGATAGCCGTTCATGGTCTTATTTCTGCAAACCGCATCCTTAAGAGCACGTGCCATAACGTGATGAATACCCGGACGGCCGTTAGCTGTTGGAGGTCCCTCAAAGAATACGAAGGGCTCACTTGCGCTTCTGGTTTCCACAGATCTTTTCAATAAGTCAATATCATTCCAATACTGAGCAGTGGATGCCTCGCGGCTTTTGACAGGCTCATTGGAAAGATTCCTGAATTTAGACATATATATATCCTCCGTTTATACAGCTTACTGCTGTATTGTACTTTATAAAAATAATGCCCCCGAGGAGAACAACTCTCACCGAGGGACGGACAAGCAATTTATCCGTGGTACCACCCACGTTGCGGCATATACACACCGCCACTTTTATAACCTTAACGCGGCTAAAACGGCATACCCTTACTGAATAAAAGGCTTCAGGGCGCAGCTCCCGGATGATATTCACAACTCGGCAATTAACGCTTCTTTCAGCTTACAAAGCGCTCTCTGTGTAAAACACCGGGTGTTACTCTTCCGTTCATCACTTTAAGGTGGATTATACCACATATTCCATAATTTTGTCAATGTAGGATATGCTTATATATAACTCAATGATATGTTAATTTTTTAAGATTAACCCTTTTTCATAAAAAACATATATTCTCTATATTATTTTTATTGAAGAGAAGTGCTCCCTGTGATATAATATAGGGTGATTTATAGTACATTCACACAGGGTAAATGCGTAATAAAACGGTAGGTGTATTTAATGAACAACATACTTAAATTCGATTATAATAATATGCTTTCAGCCGCTTCACAGGGTGGATTTGACGAAAGTCAGCTTTTTGACATATTGCCTATGGCGTCTTCCGCTCTTCACGCAATAAGGGATCTTCATAACAACGCAGAAAAAAATATGGTTGAATGGATGGATATTCTTTCACCTGAGGACTCCGTTGTAAATGACGTATTGGAAACCGCAAGGCAGGTATCCGCAGATTTTGACTATTTCGTGGTATTGGGCATAGGCGGAAGCGCACTTGGCCCCATAGCCGTTCAAAAGGCCTTAAACCATAATTTCTACAATGAGCTTCCCGATTCAAAAAGGCCGGGACCCCGCTTTTACGTTCTTGATAATATCGACCCTACCCTGATAGGCGCTCTTTGCGACGTAATAGACATTAAGCGTACCGCCTTTAACGTTATTACAAAATCAGGAACCACAACGGAAACAATGTCCCAGTTTATATACTTCAAGGACCTTCTCTGTAAGGAGGGCGTTGAGGATTGGACAAGGCATTTCTTCTTTACCACAAGCAAGGATAAGGGCGTTCTTTTCGAGCTTGCAAGGGAGTACGGCATAAAGAGCTTTGTAATACCTAACGGTACAGGCGGAAGATTTTCAGTATTTTCACCCGTAGGCCTTTTCCCTGCCGCCGTTTGCGGTATAGACATAAAGGGTATGCTTACAGGCGCACAGAAAATGAAGGAGCTTTGCCTTAACGAGGATATAAAAAGCAATCCTGCCGCTGTATTTGCATTATTACAGTATCTTGCAGTAAATTCCGGAAAAAATATTTCCGTGCTTATGCCCTATTCACAGCAGCTTTCATCCATAGCAGAGTGGTATTGCCAGCTTTGGGCAGAAAGCCTCGGCAAGAAATACGATAAAGAGGGCAACACTGTTAACTGCGGACAAACACCTGTAAAGGCAGTAGGTGTAACAGACCAGCACTCACAGCTTCAGCTTTATTCAGAGGGTCCGTCCGATAAGGTTATTACGTTCATAAACGTTGAAAATTACGGACGCTCTGTAAATATACCCGAGGATTATGCAGGGGTGGAGGCAATGTCATTCCTTTCAGGTGTAGGTTTTGACCATATTGCCGCCTGTGAACAAAAGGGCACACAGTACGCCCTTACAGATTCAAGGAAGCTTACGAGAAGCATTACTCTTTCAGAGGTAAATGCAAACACAGTTGCACAGCTTCTTACGTTCTTCGAATTTGAAACCGCCTTTATGGGTGAGCTTCTCGGCATCAATACATACGATCAGCCCGGTGTGGAATTAAGTAAAAAGGCCACATTTGCACTTTTGGGCCGCAAGGGTTATGAGACCCAGCGTAAGGAGCTTATGAGGGCTGTTCATCACGACAAATATACAATTTAACACTCTTTTTACGGAGGGAAACATGGCAAAACGCAAAACAAAATCCGTCTGGCTTCTGGTGCTTCTTTTGTTTGCAGGTATTTTGATAGGAACCGTTCTCGGCAACATATTGGGTAACCTTACAGGCTGGGGTATTTTTACAAATTCCATACAATTCGGGACCTCAGGAAACCCTGTGTGGATAGATTTATTTATTTTCAAATTTTGCTTCGGCATATCATTTAAGATCAATTTCGGATCCGCATTGGGTACTATTGCCGCACTCGTGCTTTACTATACTGCAAAATAAGGGAAGAAAATGGGTATAATACTTGCATCTAAATCCCCACGCCGCAGTGAGCTTTTAACAAAATGCGGATTCACATATAAAATTGCAGTCCCCGAATTTAACGAGGATGCATACATACGTGAAAACACCACTCAGGGTATGCCTGTTGAGGATTTTCCTCTTATTCTCGCAAGAGGTAAGGCAATAGCTGCATCACGTATTACAGAGCTTAAGGAGGGCGATATTATACTCTCCGCAGATACCTCCGTAATACTTGGGAATAACATAATGGGTAAGCCTAAGGACAAGGATGAGGCATTCAATATGCTTAATTCTCTTCAGAGTAATACCCACACCGTGGTAACGGGGGTTGCGCTGCTCTATCTTGAAAACGGCAAGCCCGCACTTTGCTGTGATAAGGCTATCACAAGGGTTACAATGCAGGGGCTAAGCAAGGATGAAATAAACGAGTATATCGCCAAGGAAAACGTTTACGACAAGGCAGGCGCATACGCAATACAGGGCTGTTCAGACTTTTTTATTGAGGAAATACGCGGCTCATATTCCAACGTTGTGGGGCTTCCCATGGGCTTGGTAAGAAGGCTGCTTAAAAAAATAAATTACATTTGATATTGATCAGGTTTAAGGAGGTACGCCCTTATTGAGGGCTATACAGGTATGAAGGTTATAGGAATAGACTTAGGTACAGCTAATATCCTCATCTATATGAGAGGAAAAGGAATTATATTAAGAGAACCCTCTGTTGTTGCATACAATACGTCAAAGGGCTCACTTGTAAGCATAGGCGAGGAAGCAAAGAACATGGTAGGTAAAACTCCCGGCCACGTTGTTGCTGTAAGGCCTATGAGAGACGGCGTTATAGCAGACTACAAGGTTACAGAGGAAATACTCTCCTACTTCGTTAAGAAATCAAAGGCAAAGGTGGGCCCCCTCCGCCCCACAATATTCGTATGTATTCCATACGGCATTACAAAGGTTGAAAGCAGAGCCGTAGAGGAGGCTGCCATCAACGCAGGTGCACGCGCCGCATATCTTGTTGAGGAGCCTATTGCCGCCGCTATCGGCGCAGGGCTTGACATTATGGAGCCTCAGGGCAATATGATTGTTGATATCGGCGGCGGTACAACAGAGGTTGCCGTTATGTCCCTTGGCGGTATTGTTGTAAGCTGCAGTATAAGGGCCGCAGGCGACAAAATGGATGAGGCCATAATCACCTACCTTAAGAAAAAATACAGCATGATTATAGGTGAAAGAACTGCTGAAAAGATTAAAATGACTATCGGCAGCGCAATGAAATCAGCAGACGCAGGCTGTAAAGCAGAAACAATGGTTATAAGAGGTCTTGACCAGGTAAGCGGCCTTCCCCACAGCCTTACAATAAGCTCCGATGAAATCGCAGAGGCTATTTCCGAGCAGGTACAGACAATTGTTGATTCCGTAAAGAACACTCTTGAGCTTACTCCCCCGGAGCTTGCTGCAGACGTTGCAGAAAACGGCATATATCTTTCCGGCGGCGGCGCTATGCTTAAGAATCTTGATACACTTCTTTATAAGGAAACAGGCATAAAATCAATAGTTGCAAGTAATCCCCTGGATTGTGTTGCAAACGGCTTGGGCTCTATTGTTGAGGAGTCTGCAAAGTTCAGAAATCTCAAATTTTACAGTAACGACGATTGATTTTCAAAAGCGTATCTGTTCTTAAAAAAGGAAGCATACCATGGCAAGGTATTTTCGAAAAAAAGGAAAAGCAAAAAATATTATTCTCAAGGGCAAGGGTATCATTATTGCTGTGATACTGTTTGCCCTTTTGGGTTCATTTATACTTGTAGACACAACCTATGATATAGGTGTAATAGATTTTTGCTCCGACACCGTAAATACCGTGGCATCATCTGTAAGCACGTTTTTTACAAGCACCTTTGAAAAAATAAAGAACGATTGGAATGCAATTACAGATCACATAAGTATACTTGAGGAAAACAAGCTTCTCAAGCAACGCATTTGGGAGCTGGAAAGAGAACAGGCTCTTTTAGACGAATACGCCAAGGAAAATAAAAGGCTCAAGGAGCTTATGAATATTGACGACACCCTGCTTGATGAGGTAATAGGGTATGCGCAGATTACGGGAATCGCCTCCACGGGTACATATAATATTCTTACCGTAAACAAGGGTACAATGGATAAGGTAAGCGTTGGTATGGCCGTTATTACACCCTCAGGCTTTATGGGTACCGTTATAGAATGCCACCGCACGTGGTCCAAGGTAAGGTGCATTGTATCTCCTGAAAGCGCAATAAGCGTATTGAATTCCAGATCCAGAGTAATAGGTATTGCAGGCGGAAACTCAACCCTGTATTACAGTGAAAACCTTATTTACATCAAATATTTGCCGCTGGACAGTGATATTCAGGTGGGAGATGCTATTATAACCTCGGGATATGATGAATTTATTCCCAAGGGTGTATACGTTGGGCAGATTAAAAGTATAAGTGAAAACAGAAACGCAAACTATCTTACCGCAGTTGTGGAAAGCAACGTAGATTTCCTTGCTGTGGAGGAGGTTATTATAGTTTCGAAGGGCAAATAATATGGTATTAAAAACGATTATCCTTATACTGTCCTCACTATTTATATCCACAGTACAGGGTATATTTGTCCCCAGGCTGTTTTCCCATTCCGAATTTTTTTCAATGTTCATCCCCAACGCAGTTTTCGCATTTGTTTTCCTATGCGGGGCGTTAGGCGGATACCTTAAGGGCTTCTACGCAGGTATGCTTTCCGGCCTTTTATACGGAATGCTTTATTCACAGGGGCTTTTTCTTTCAATAATTGCCTATTCCCTTGTTGGAGTAATAGCGGGAATAATATTCAAATTTTTAACAAGGCATATTGTTTTTTGCCTTATATGTACGTTTTTGGGCTCTGTTATTTTTACGGCAATACAGTCGTTTATCGTATCCTTCAGCTTTGAAAGCTTTTCATACGACTTTTATAACATGCTTATAATACTTACAACATCTTTTTCTACCACAATTTCAATGGTAATTCTATATTACCCCGTATTGTGGATGACAACACCGCAAAGGATTCTGCCAATGAACGAATAACCGTGGCAGACTGATATATACAAATGGAATCTGAGAAAAAAATAAACATACGTTCTGTAATACTTTTCTTTCTTTTGCTTGCCTTCGGCGGGTTTCTGATTGTGCGCCTTTTTAATCTCACGGTAACGAACGGAGATTATTATTACGGGCTTTCATCAAGTAAGAAAACCGTAAGCAGAGTGCTTACCGGTAACCGCGGGGAAATATTAGACAGAAACGGCGTTGTTCTTGCAGAAAACACGTATTCCTATTCCGTACAACTCAATCTTCAGACTCTCCCATCAAAATCAAAGGACGTAAACAATGTCCTGCTTTCCTTCATTCATATACTTGACGATATGGATGAGGCAGACACTCTTTTAACCGACATTCCTCTTAAGGTACGCTACGTATATTCCGAGGCAACGGGTAAATCCGAGGCCGAATTTTATTATACCTGGGAAAACCTTTCCGAATCCGCCCAGGCATCCAAAATGTCCGCGTGGTACAGGGATATAAACGTAAGCAAAAAGGTATCTGCAAACGAAATATACAGCCAGCTTCGCAAAAGATACGCCTTAAGCGACGATATATCTCACGAGGATGCCTTAAGAATAATATCCTTAAGGCTGAACGTATATTTTTACAGATATAAAAAGCACCTTCCTATAACCGTAGCGCAGGACCTTTCCTATGAAGCAATTCTGGCAGTAGAGGCCGCAACAGACCTTGACGGCATAGAGGTAATAATAGAAAATATGCGCCATTATCCCCAAAAGGACGTTGCAGGGCATATTTTAGGCTATGTGGGCAGAATATCCGATAACGTTGATATTTACAAAAAAGCGGGATACGACATAGATAACGACCTTGTAGGCAAAATCGGGCTCGAAAAAGCGGCAGAGGAATACCTTACCGCATCCACGTCAGATAAAAAAGGCTATATTCTTGGTGAGATAGACAGCCTTGGCTCAATAACGAATATTGTTGAGGAGGTAAAGCCCTCAGACGGATACAACGTTGTTTCCACAATAGACAGCCGCCTTCAATCAGAGGTTGAGGACCTTTTGAAGGAGCATATTGATAAAATAAGCCAGTCCTCCAATTCCCCATACGCACAAAAGGGTGCCGTAGTAATCCTTGACCCTAACAACGGTGAGGTGCTTACAATGGCAAACTACCCCTCCTACGACCCGAATATTTTCATCCCCTACATTACAACAGAGGATTACAACGCTATTCTTTCAGACCCTCTTAAGCCTCTTACCGCCCTTGCATTCCAGGAAAGATATGCACCGGGCTCCACGTTTAAGCCATTTGTAGGCCTGGTTGCCCTTATGGAAAACGAGGTTAAAATCAACGAGGAAATTTACTGCCACAGACGCTTCACCAAGTACGGTACAGAAAATGCACCTGCCTGCTGGGTATCAAACTATCACGGCTGGGAAAATCTCTATAACGCCCTTAAGCATTCCTGCGATATGTATTTTTATGAGGTAGCCTCAAGAATAGGTATAGACGACCTTAATAAATGGGCAGATATTTTCGGTCTTAATTCAACCACAGGCCTTGAAATTGAGGAAACATCCTCTTTTATAGGCAGCCGAGAGCGTAAATCCATAGACGAATACGCAAATATCAAATATGAGATAAGGTATTATCTTAACGAGGCAGGCTGTATTACCGATGAAACAGACAGCGCCCTTATATCAGAGCTTGTAAACGAGCTTTCGGCCCTTCCCGCAAACACATCACAAAGCACAGTACGCAATATCCTGGTAAACAAATACGGGCTTTTTACCGATTCCGGAATACCCGGCTCTAACGTTTCAGATACAAAGGGGCTTCAGGAAATGGTTGAAACAATTATATACGACGTTCTTGTTCCCAGAAAAAACTGGATGCCCGGTGATACCGTACGAACAGGTATCGGCCAGGCTTACGTACAGCTTACCCCCATAGGCCTTGCGCGCTATACTGCAACAATAGCTAACGGCGGTAAGGTAATGGATTGCCACCTTATTAAGCATATCACCGATAACGAGGGTAACATAATATACGAAACACCCGTAACCTATACAGAAACAGGCGTATATGAAACATACCTTAATGCAGTAAAGCAGGGTATGTGGGCGGTATGTAACGATAAAAGCTACAGCGGCGGCGGCAACGGCTCTGTAAGCTCAACGTTCCCCTCACAGGTAAAATGGGGCGTTACAGTTGCGGGAAAAACAGGTACTGCCCAGACTGTTGGCACAGACAAAAAATATAATACTGCGTGGTTTACGTGCTTCGCACCCTATGATAATCCCGAGGTTGTTATATCCGTAATGCTTCCCAACGCTTACAATTCTTCAAACGCAAGCTCCTTGGCATTAAAAATAATAAACCTCTACTTTGACTATCAAAACGAGGATGCAGCAACGGATACCGTAGCGGACTACGCTATGCCGTAAGGAGAGGATTAAATGAACGAACGCTGGAAATACGCAAAAAAAATCGATTTTCTTCTTCTTTCCGTTGTTTTTGTACTGTTTTGCTTTGGATTGATAGGCATAAGCGTTGCAATGAAAAATCCTACGGCAGAGGACGAAATAGGCTTTCTTCAATCTCTTGAATCCTTTGAATTAAGGTACGTCATTCTCGCCCTTATATGGTTTCTTACGGGCTGCGTGCTTACTGCGGTTGCCGCAATAATCAATTACAGGTCCTTAAAAACATGGATACCGTATTTTTATATGGTAATAATGATAGCCCTTGTAGCAGTTTATTTTTTAGGTACGTCTGCAGGCGGCGCAACAAGCTGGTTTCAGCTTGGACCGTTTAAGTTTCAGCCCTCTGAATTTGCAAAGCCGATTCTTATACTCGCCCTTGCCTCTGCCCTTTCCTCCCCAAGATTTGAAGACGGAATAAGGCGTTGGCGTGATTTATTCCTTTTAGGTGCCATAATCGCGCCACCATTTCTGCTTATAATGATACAGCCGGATATGGGTACTGCAATGGTTATTGCGTTTATCACGCTTTTTATGGTATTTGCATCAGGCATAAGCTTAAAGCTTGTTATTCCTTCTGCCGCAGTAATAGGCGGCGGCGCTCTTGTGGTATGGAATTTTATACTTAACAACGCACAGAAAAACCGTATATTGGTTTTCCTGGACCCATCTCTTGACCCTCTCGGTGCAGGATATCATCTTAACCAATCCCTTATTGCAGTTGGCTCAGGTAAGTTTTTCGGCAAGGGAATATTCGGTGAGACAACCTTAAGCCAGCTGGATTACCTTCCTGCAAAGCATACAGACTTTATATTTGCCGTTATAGTAGAGGCAATGGGGCTTGTTGCAGGTGTAGCAATAATATTGCTTTTTATGCTGATGCTTTGGCGTATTATACGTATCGGCCTTCATTCTCAGGATAAAATAGGTAAGCTTATATGTATGGGAGTTGCCGCTATGTTTGCAGCTCATATATTTGAAAATATAGGTATGACTATGGGCATTACACCTATTACAGGTATTCCTCTTCCCTTCTTAAGCTACGGAGGAAGCTCCATGTGGACAAATCTTATATCCATAGGTCTTGTTACATCGGTTGCAATAAGACGCGAATCAGACGTATTCTCCGATGAGAAAAACAAATATCACGTAGCCAGCGGACCGTTGGATATATCACTTAAATAAAAGTAAAAAAAATAAGGGTGTGCAGTTTGCACACCCTTTTGTGTATTATCTTTTTTCAGATATTATCCGATTCTTGATTAGTCGTTATCATCAACAACTATTGTAGGAATCTCCGGCTTATTCTTGTTTCTCTTTTTAATAACAAGCACAGCACCAATGAAAAGCACGAGAGCAACAGCCCATACGATAACACCGCAAAGAACAGAGCCAAGTGATGTTGTAAGACCGCCTACAAGGTAAGCAACAAATGCGATTGCTGCAATCAAGCCTGCATAGGGCATCTGTGTTCTTACGTGGTTAACGTGGTTACAGTTAGCACCTGCAGATGCAAGAATTGTTGTATCTGAAATAGGTGATACGTGGTCGCCGAAAACTGCGCCGCCCAATGTTGCGGAAATTGTAAGGATTGTTATTGTGTTTACCTGTGTTCCGAGGATTGCTGTTGCAATAGGAATAAGAACGCCGAATGTTCCCCATGACGTACCCGTAGCAAATGCAATACCGCATGCAAGTATAAAGAACACTGCCGGGAACAACCATGCAAGGTTAATATCAGAAAGAGTTGTCTGAACGAAGCCCTGTGCATCAAGATAGCCGCCCTTTGCACCCATAATGCCGGAAAGTGTCCAAGCAAATGTAAGAATAAGAATTGCAGGAACCATTGCCTTGAAGCCGCTTGTAAAGCTCTCTGTGATTTCCTTGAATGAAAGAGCCTTCATTATCATGTAGTATACTGCAATGATAATAAGAGCAACTGTGGAACCGATTGCAAGACTCAGACCTGCGTCGCAGTTACTGAATGCTTCAATAACGCTTGAGGACTGAAGCTCCTTGCCGAGAAGGCCTGTATCCCAGTTATAAAAATAACCAACGTAGATCATACCGCCTATGCAGCAGAGTATAAGTATAATAACAGGTATAATAAGGTACTGTACCCTTGCGCGCTTGTTCTTTGAAATAAATTCAGCCGCATCCTCTGCAGGAAGATCTGTTGCCCCTGCGTTAAGGTCCCCTGTTGTTTTTGCTATGTATTCATGCTCACGCATCTTACCGAAATCAAGCTTCATAAGTACAAATGCAAAAACCATAATGATTGTAAGAATTGCATATACGTTGAAGGGGATAGTGGAAATGAAAACTGAAAGACTGTTGCCCTCAAGCTCACCTGCAACAGCTGCTGCCCATGAGGAAATGGGAGCTATAATGCAGATAGGCGCTGCAGTACAGTCTATAATCCATGCCAGTTTAGAACGGGAAACCCTATATTTATCTGTTAAGGGCTTCATAACAGAGCCAACTGTCAAGCAGTTAAAGTAGTCGTCAACGAAAATAAGGCTGCCCAATGCTGCTGTTGCTGTAAGAGCTCCCTTCTCTGAACGGATTCTCTTTGCAGCCCATTTACCATAGGCCAAAGAGCCACCTGATTTCTGCATAAGAACAACGAGAATACCGAGAACAACAAGGAATACGAGAATTGAAACGTTTCCGCCAACCTTTTCGCTCATAACTGTGTAAACAGTTCCAATTGCTTCAATGGGGTTTCCGCCGGCAAGGAACATACCTCCAACGAATACACCAAAAAAGAGAGAAACGTACACTTGCTTTGTGATAAGTGCAAGAACGATTGCAACTATCGCAGGGACAAACGCCCAAAAAGTACCTTCCATAAACTTTCTCCTTAATTTTTTGAGATACAGGCAAATAACACGATCTGCCTACTTACGTTAATATACGGTATAATATATCTTATTTTTATATAAATGTCAATATTCTTTATTATTTTTTGCGTTTTTTTACGTAAAAGCCGCTGTAGGATATCCCACAGCGGCTAACGCTATTCTATATTATATATCAATATGCTTAAGGCATAGGATTATTCGATATCAGGCTCGATAAGACCGTAGTCTCCGTCTCCCCTCTTATACACTACGTTAACGTTAAATGTATCGCCGTTAACGAATACGTAGAAGGAATGATCCAGCATTTCCATTTGCAAAACCGCTTCATCCAGGGTCATAGGCTTCATAGTGAATTTTTTGAATTTTACTATTTTATGCTCTATGGAATCCTCGGGAGCAATTTCTGCAATATCCTCGTCCACATCAATGATCCCACGGTTTTTATCAGTAAATTTATCCTTCTGCCTTATTATCTGCCTTTCCATTTTATCCAAAGCATTGTTCATTGCTTTATATGGATCGGCACTCTTTTCGGCAACTCTGAACACGTAGCCGCTATATTCAATAGTAGCTTCTGCAACGTATTCCATATGGACAAACTTCAATATGAGCTCAACGTCAACCTCGGTCTTAAAATACCTGTCGAGTTTTGCATACTTCTTGTTTGCGAGACCTTCTAAATCACTCTGGGGGTTGAATCCTTTAACGATAAAATTCATCTTCATAACAGTTTTCTCCTTATCTATTTTTCAGACAGCAGCAAACTATTGTAATTTATTCGTTCACTGCTTTAGATAAAGTATACCACGGCAACCACCGCCTTCCGTAATTGGGAACATTAAGATATTTCCCAAATATAACTGTTGGATTCAACTTAAGTATACCATATATTGTATTGAATTACAATACCCTCCACTATATTTTTTACAGCGCCTGTACTTAAACGCAATAAAATCTCTCTGTATTTTTAAGACAACGGCAAAAGGCAAAAACAAAGGCTCCGAAATGGCGGGTGTACACAAAACAGTTCCAGTCCCGGCAGGCAATCCTTCAGGGACTGTTCTTGTATATATTGCAGCCGCATGATACAATAACTCATATAGACCGATAAATTGTATTTTGCCGAACGGATAAGGGGGCGCTTCTATACACTGTTCGGTGTAGTGTGTATTGTGCGGTTTTGCACCGTACTAAAGCCTCCCTTGTGTAAAGGGAGGTGGCACGGCGAAGCCGTGACGGAGGGATTGTTATGCAGAGAAAGTATAACAAGCAGTTGATTCCGCTGGCAAAACATCTGCGAAGAGAAATGACAAAGGAAGAACGGCATCTATGGTATGATTTTTTGCGTTACTATCCTGTTCGCTTTTCCAGACAGAAGGTACTTGGTAAATATATCGCTGATTTTTACAGTGCGGAAGCAAAGCTTGTCATTGAATTAGACGGATCCCAACACTATGAGATAGATGAGATGGAAAACGATGCAGACCGTACTGCTTTTCTGGAAGAATATGGACTTCGCGTGATTCGTATTCCTAACAACGAAGTCACCGGAAACTT
>SVGI01000057.1 GCA_015056385.1 Clostridiales bacterium | reverse complement strand
TGTACCGCAGATGTTCAGCAAAGTCAAGATTGAATTATAAAAAACAAGACCCCAAAAAGCCTTGATTTGCAAGGGTTTTCGGGGTCTTTGTTCTTGTCAAAAGGTGCGGGATTTATTCCCACTCAATAGTTCCTGTGGGCTTAGGTGTGATGTCGTAAAGAACGCGGTTGATGCCCTCTACCTCGCTTGTGATGCGGCTTGTTATTTTGTGAAGCACGGCGTAGGGAATTTCCTCGATAGTTGCGGACATAGCATCCTTTGTGTTTACGGCGCGGATAATTGCAGGCCAGCCCTCGTAGCGGCTTTCATCCTTAACGCCAACGCTCTTAATGTCGGGGATAACAACGAAATACTGCCATACCTTTTCGTTAAGGCCGCAGATATCGAATTCCTCACGGAGAATAGCGTCTGCCTCGCGGAGCGCGTGAAGACGGTCGCGTGTGATAGCGCCAAGGCAACGTACGCCCAAACCGGGGCCCGGGAATGGCTGACGGTATACCATGGCATGGGGCAGGCCCAATGCCTCGCCGACTACGCGAACCTCATCCTTGTAGAGAAGCTTAATAGGCTCAACAAGCTCGAATTTAAGATCCTCGGGAAGTCCGCCAACGTTGTGGTGGGACTTAACTGCCTTTTTACCCTCTGCCTGCTTTATGCTTTCGAGAATATCGGGATAAATCGTGCCCTGTGCAAGATAGGAAATGTCATCCAGCTTTCTTGCCTCGTCAGCGAATACGTTTATGAATTCACCGCCGATTATTTTACGCTTGCGCTCGGGGTCCGCAACGCCGTCCAGGAGTGAAAGGAAGCGGTCTGTTGCGTCAACGTAAATAAGGTTGGCATCGAGGCCGTCCTGGAAAAGCTTAATAACGTTTTCAGACTCGTCCTTGCGCATAAGACCGTGGTTTACGTGTACGCAAACCAGCTGCTTACCGATAGCCTTGATAAGCAGGGCGGCTACCACAGAGGAATCGACTCCGCCGGAGAGAGCAAGAAGAACCTTTTTATCACCTACCTGTGCGCGAACCTCGGCAATCTGCTCCTCAATAAAAGCATCGGCGAGGGCCTTGGTGGTGATTCTTTCCATTGATTCGGGACGAATGTTATTAGACATATTTCAAAACCACACTCCGCCTTAAAAGGCAGAGCCCTTTCTGTATTTGCTGTGTATAAAAAACGAAGGCAAGGATATATTACCTTACCTCGCCGTTTCCTTCAAGAATATATTTTACCGTAGTAAGCTCTGTAAGGCCCATAGGTCCCCTTGCGTGAAGCTTCTGGGTGGATATACCTATTTCTGCGCCCATACCAAACTCGCCGCCGTCTGTAAACCTTGTGGATGCGTTTACGTAAACTGCGGCAGAATTTATAAGAGCCTCAAATTTTTTAGCGCTGTCAAAATCCCTTGTAACTATTGCCTCGGAGTGCTTTGTGGAGTATTTGTTGATATGCTCGATAGCCTCATCGATGTTATCAACGACCCTTACGGCCAATATCGTATCGAGGTATTCCGTTTCCCAATCCTCATTACAGGCAGGGGCCATTTCGGGGCAGATTGCCCTTGCCCTTTCATCACCCTTAAGCGTGCATCCCCCATTTATAAGGGCCTCTGCGGCAACGGGAAGAAAGCGCTCTGCAATATCCTTATGCACAAGGAGGGTTTCCGCGGCGTTACATACGCTGGGGCGTGAAAGCTTTGCGTTTACAATAATATTCGTACCCATTTTAATATCTGCAGAGGCATCTACGTATATGTGGCAGTTGCCTGCGCCTGTTTCAATAACGGGGACGGTTGCATTTTCAACTGTGGATTTAATAAGCTCTTTTCCGCCACGGGGTATAAGCACGTCTATAATGCCGTTTAAGCGCATAAGCTCTGTGGTGGAGGCACGGTCTGTCTTTTCTATAACCGCAACGCTGTGAGGGTCCAGCCCTGCCTGTGAAAGCCCCTGTGATATTACCTTCCCCAATACAAGGTTGGAGTTAAGGGCCTCCCTTGAGCCCTTGAGCACTGCGGCGTTACCGCTCATTATGCAAAGGGCGGCGGCGTCTACGGTAACGTTGGGGCGCGCCTCGTAAATTATAGCCACAACCCCAAGGGGTACGCGCTTTTTTATCATTTTTACGCCGCTTTTAAGCGTTGCGCCGTATATAACCTCGCCTAAAGGGTCCTTTGAGGAGGCAACCTCTGCAAGGCCGTTTTTCATAGACGTAAGAACCTTTTCACTTACGCGGAGCCTGTCTATAAAGGCCTCATTTCGGCCGTTTTCACGGGCGCAGGCAATATCTGCCTCGTTGGCCTTAAAAAGCTCCTCCCTATGCTCGTCCAATGCTGCGGAAATACGCAAAAGGGCCTCACGGCGGGTGTGCCATGATGCCTGTGCCAATGAAAGGGATGCCCCTTGCGCCTTTAAGGCAGTGTTTCTTATGTAAGAAGCCTCACACATATTTATTTCCTCTTAAAGTAGGTGCCTATATCTTCACCGTTCAAAACGCGGTATATAAGCTTCGGGTCCTCACCGTTGATAAGAACGGTTTCAACCCCGTGCTCCCAGCCTATTTCTGCGGCGTGAAGCTTTGTTGCCATACCCCCTGTACCAAGTGAGCCTGCGGAGCCCTTGCACATAGCGCGGATACCGTCGTCGATAATATCTATCTGAGATATAAGGCGTGCGTCGGGGTTTTTATGAGGGTCGTCGCTGTAAAGACCGTCTATATCGGAAAGGATTATAAGCGTTTGAGCGCCTATAACTCCTGCAACTATTGCGGAAAGCGTATCGTTATCACCGAACTCAATTTCCTTGGTGGCGATAGTATCGTTTTCGTTTACAACGGGTATGCAGTTAAAATCGTAGAGAGTATGAATGGTGTTGATAGCGTTAAGGCGGCTTTCCTCGTGGTTGATAACGTCTGCGGTAAGAAGTATCTGGGCGGCGTTACATCCGTATTCTGCGAAGAATTTGGAATAAACCGTCATAAGCGTAACCTGCCCCATAGCCGCAAGAGCCTGCTTTTCGGGTATGGTACGGGGGCGTGTGTCGATATGCATCTTGTTTCTGCCTACGCCTATCGCGCCGGAGGAAACAAGAACAATGCGCTTGCCTGCGTTCTTAAGGTCGCACAGTACCCGTGAAAGCACGTCTATCCTCTGAAGGTCAAGGCTTCCGTTGGGGTGCGTAAGGGTGGAGGTGCCTACCTTAATAACTATTTCGTTTGATGCCTTTATTCGCTCTCTCATTTGATTATATTAACCCAGGTTATGCCATACGTCCTGAACGTCGTCGTTCTCCTCAAGCATATCAAGCATTTTTTCGAATTTAACCATAGCCTCGTCATCCAGGGACATAGTGTTCTGGGGAACAAAGCCTACGGAAGCGTCTGCAAGGGTGTAGCCTGCAGCTGTAAGACCCTCGGATACTACTGTAACCTCTGTGGGGTCTGTATATATAGTGATTATTTCCTCGTCGTAATCAATATCCTCTGCGCCTAAATCAAGCACAAGCATAGATATTTCATCCTCGTCGATGCCGTTGTTTTCAAGGGTGATAATGCCCTTGTTATCAAACATATATGAAACACAGCCTGTTGTGCCAAGGTTGCCGCCGAATTTATCGAATATGTGCCTTACGTCGCTTGCTGTACGGTTGCGGTTATCTGTAAGAGCCTTAACGATAACTGCGATGCCGCCTGTGCCGTAGCCCTCGTACTGGATATCCTCGTAGTTGATGCTGCCAAGCTCGCCTGATGCCTTTTTGATGCCGCGCATAATGTTGTCGTTAGGCATATTGTTTGCCTTTGCCTTTGCGATTACATCGCGAAGACGTGCGTTGTTATTTGGATCGGGGCCGCCCTCCTTAACAGCAACGGCAATTTCTCTGCCGATTTTGGTAAATGATTTGCCGCGAACTGCGTCAGTTTTTTCTTTTTTTCTCTTAATATTCGCCCATTTTGAATGTCCGGACATAGTGGTGACCTCCAAATATATTTAACCAAGCAATTTTACCATATTTCTCTGTTTTTGTAAAGAATGGCGGCATAAAAAGTAAGGGCGAATTTTATTTTAAGGCAACGTCAAGCACCATCATAAGGGCAAAGCCGAAAAGCAGAAAAAGGCAGGAAAGGGTAGGGCGCCTGCCGGACATAGATTCGGGTATAAGCTCCTTTGCGGCAACGTATATCATAGCCCCTGCGGCAAGTGAAAGGGATAGGGGCATTATTTTTACAACGTAGGATACTGCCCACGCCCCAAGCACACCTCCCAAGGGCTCCACCACGGCGGAAAGCTGACCAATAAAAAACGCCTTAAGCGGGGAAGCACCCTCATTTTTAAGGGGGAGGGATACTGCGGCGCCCTCGGGGAAATTCTGTATGCCGATGCCAAGGGCAAGTATAAGGGCGGCGGTGTAATCGGCAGGGGCCTGTGTTATTGCGGCGGCGCCAAAGGCACAGCCTACGGCAAAGCCCTCTGGCAGGTTGTGAAGGGTTATGGATATAAAAAGAAGGAGAGGCCTTTTTTTAACTCCCTTACGCGAGAGGGAATCAATGAAGCGGTCTGTAAGGGCAATAATACCGCCTCCCATAAAAAAGCCAATAACAACGGGTATCCACTGGGGATATGACAGGTCCTGCTGTTGGGCGTAATCCAGCGCAGGTAATATTAAGGACCATACGCTTGCGGCTATCATAACCCCGGCGGAGGCGGAAAGAAAGTATTTAAGCGTATCTGCAGGCGCTTTTTTGCAAAAAAACACAGTGGATGCCCCCAGCGCCGTAACAAGCCACGTAAAAAGGGTGGCCAAAAGGGCGAGTAAAATGAAGTGAATTTGAATTATTGCTGACATATAATAACCTTTCTTAGGGATAAAAAGCTGTATTAAGGCTACGTGCATATAGCCTTGATACAGGCTATTCCCCGAAAGGTATTACTGTGCAGGAGAGTAAAAGGCATAAAAAAAGACCCGAGAAAAACCTCGGGCCTTCATTATTTTTGTAGATTTAATCAGTTAAGTGATTCCTTAGGATAAACACTTGCCTTCTTCTTATCTCTTCCCATTCTTTCGTATCTGACGATACCGTCTACAAGGGCAAAGAGAGTATCATCTCCGCCGATGGATACGTTGGTTCCGGGATGGATCTTTGTTCCGCGCTGACGAACGAGAATGTTTCCTGCGAGAACGTATGCACCGTCACTGCGCTTAACACCAAGTCTCTTGGATTCGCTGTCTCTGCCGTTCTTTGTGCTACCTACGCCCTTTTTGTGAGCGAAAAGCTGAAAATCGAATCTCAACATATCATTTTTCCTTTCTTATGGCTGCATACCGTGCACCATATATTTGAATTAGTTACACTCAATTTTTACGAACTGACCGAACTGCGCCTCTACCTCGTGAAGACCGAGCATCATTGTTTCCAGTATGATCTCTGCCTTATTACGCTGCTCCCGAGAAATATCACAGGGTAGCGAGAGCGTTATTTTTCCGGCCTTTTCAAATTTGTAAGAATCCTGTATTTTTGCAATTTCATCTATACCTGCAAGGGCTGTCTGGGCTATTGCCGAAACGCTTGCGCATACAATATCGCTTCCCCTTACGGAGTAGCCTGCATGGCCTGAAATCTCAAGGTCTGTAATTAAAGACCCCTTGCGGCTGACCTTAATCAAAATCATTCTGCAATAATACTTTCGATCTGAATGCCTGTGTAGGGCTGTCTGTGGCCCTGCTTTTTACGGAAATCTTTTTTAGGCTTGTACTTGAAGACTATAATCTTTTCCGCTTTATCCTGAGCAACAACCTTACCAACGATCTTTGCGCCTGCAACACAGGGGTTGCCTGCTGCAACTGTACCGTCGTCATTAGCAACGAAGAGAACCTCATCGAAGGTGATCTCTGCGCCAACCTCAACGGGCAGCTTTTCAACGTTGATAACATCGCCCTGGGAAACCTTATACTGCTTTCCGCCGGATACCATCACTGCATACATAGTTTTTTACCTCCTCTATCCAAACTCGCCTTGCTACGGGGGGAATATACACCTGAAAATACAGATTATACGCCACTTTGGGCCCGGGCATGAGCGGATACCGTGATATTATACTACGAAATATGCAACTGTGTCAAGGGTTTTTTGCTTAAAATAAGCAGTTTTTTACCATAAAAAAGGGAAAATCATACAGAAAAACCAATAAAAACGGGTTGTGGGCGTTTCCCTTAGGGATTTTAATTGAATAAATCATAAAACTCGTCTCTTAATAAGTCGAGTTTTCTTTTACCACGCAAGACAAATTGGATTGAATTTTATTTTATGTTATAATAAACTCACCGATAAATAAGAATTTGACGGAGGTTATGTATGCTTGAAAAAATGAGTGATTTCTTTGAGGCAAGACTTGACGGATATGATGAGCATATGATGACTAACATCGAATGTGCAAGCGAGTTCTATCCTTTTACGGCAAAGCAATTACCCACCGCTGAAAACTGTTGCATACTTGATTTGGGTTGCGGTACAGGATTGGAACTGCAAGAATATTATAAGCTTAATTCTTCGGCAAAGGTTACGGGAATAGACCTTTCACAAGGAATGCTAACCGAG
>SVGI01000056.1 GCA_015056385.1 Clostridiales bacterium | reverse complement strand
TTCATTTGGATATTATACAGGAGCGACTTGAAAGAGAATACGATATCGACCTTGTTACAACCTCACCCAGCGTTGTATATAAAATAAAAAAAATGAACGGTGAGGAGTTGGAAATATCAAATCCTACCAATATGCCCTCACCCAGCGAAATTGAAGAAATGCACGAGCCTATCGTAAATGCAAGTATAATGCTGCCTAACGAATACGTTGGCTCGGTTATGGAGCTTTGTCAGGATAGGCGCGGACAGTTTATTGATATGAAATATATGGACGGTTCACGTGTTATACTGCATTACAGAATGCCTCTTAACGAAATCGTGTATGATTTCTTTGATGCGCTTAAATCAAGGACAAGGGGCTATGCATCTCTTGACTATGAGCTTGCAGGCTATGAAAAATCTGAGCTTGTAAAGCTTGATATCCTTTTGAACGGAGATCTTGTTGACGCATTCTCAATGATAATCCATAAGGATAGGGCGTATGCAAAGGGCAGATTCGTTGCTGAAAAGCTTAAGGACGTTATTCCTCAGCAGATGTTTGAAATACCTATTCAGGCAGCTATTGGCGGTAAGGTTATAGCCCGTGAAACAATAAGGGCGCTTCGTAAGGATGTTCTTGCCAAGTGCTACGGCGGCGATATTACGAGAAAGAAAAAGCTCCTTGAAAAGCAGAAAGAGGGTAAAAAGAGGATGCGCCAGTTTGGCAGCGTCGAGGTACCCCAGGAAGCTTTTATGGCGGTACTTAAATTTGAATAATTCGGTTGGATTATATATTCACATTCCGTACTGTGCAAGGAAATGTACATACTGTGATTTCGTATCGTATTCGGATAAGTGTGAAACAATAGGGTCTTATATTCGTGCGTTGACCCGCGAAATAAAATCGTACGAAAAAATGAATATAAATGTTAAAACGGTGTTTTTCGGAGGAGGAACACCGTCATTTATAGATTCAAAGCATATAGAACATTTGTTAGATAATATACGAAAAGTATTTAACGTGTCGGATGATGCCGAAATATCTCTGGAGTGTAATCCCGGAACAGCCGATATAGAGAAATTAAGGGCTTACAGGGATATGGGTATCAACAGGTTGAGCGTTGGTGTTCAGTCATTTAATGATAATGTATTGTCCTTACTTGGAAGAATTCATAATTCATTACAGGCAAGGTCTATATTGGATATGGCGCGTAACGCGGGCTTTGAAAATATAAATGCAGACCTTATGCTTGGCACACCGGGGCAAACAGTTGCAATAGCAAGGGAAGATATAAAGGCCGCCGTTTCGTCAGGTGTAAGTCATATTTCAGCCTATTCTCTTATATTAGAGGACGGTACTCCGTTGAAAAACGCCGTAAATAACGGTACAATTTCTATTCCGGATGCTGAAAAAGAGTATGAAATATCATCTGCTGTTTCTCAATATCTTGCGGATAACGGCTTTCAAAGATACGAGGTATCCAACTACGCCAGAGAAGGCTTTGAGTGCAGGCATAATATGATTTATTGGGATTGCGAGGATTATATTGGTCTTGGTCTTGCAGCGCATTCCTGTTATGGCGGTGAAAGGTTCAGCAATACGGACGATCTTGATAAGTATATTAAGGGTGAATACCTTGATGATAAGTATGTGCTTACCCCGACAGACCGTTTTGAGGAATACGTAATGCTTTCCTTAAGAACAGTTAAGGGAATGTCTGTAAAAAAGCTCCTGGCCCTTGCCGACAAAGCAGGGAAAAATGATGTTGATAATAAAATTTATCAAATGTTAGATAAGGGTTTGCTTGTTATAAACGGTGGATTTGTGTCGGCATCCTCTCGCGGGCTTGAGATACTTAACAAGCTTATTTTGGATTTGGTATATTGATTGAAAAATATACAAATAAATGGTATAATACTTGAATATTGTGTTAAAGGAGATGGTCAGCATTGAGCAAGGACTATTATGAGATTTTAGGTGTAGATAAGTCTGCATCCCAGGATGAAATAAAAAAAGCATACAGAGGCCTGGCAAAGAAGTGCCACCCCGATATTGCAGGAAAAACTCCCGAAAACGAAGAAAAGTTCAAGGATATTAACGAAGCATACAGCGTTCTCTCTGATGAGGAAAAGCGCCGTCAGTATGACACCTACGGTGCCGACGGTATGAACGGCGGGGCAGGTGGCTTCGGCGGATTTGATTTTTCAGGAGGCTTCGGGGATATTTTTGAATCCTTTTTTGGCGGTGGCTTTTCATCCGGAGGAAAAAGGTCCAACGGTCCTCAAAAGGGTCAGGATCTCCAGTATAATCTTACATTGACCTTTGAAGAAGCGGTATTCGGTTGCAAAAAGACTATTGAGCTTAACCGTGAGGAGGTTTGCCCCGAATGTTCAGGTACAGGCGGAAAGGCAGGTACAGAGCCTCAGACTTGTCCTACATGTGGCGGTAAAGGTGAAATAAGGGAAACCACAAACAGTATACTTGGCAGAGTTGTAAACGTACGCGTATGTCCCCGTTGCGGCGGTAAGGGTAAGATTTATGCTGAAAGCTGTAAGCGTTGCTCCGGCAGCGGCAAGATCCGTGCTCACAGAAGCATAAATATAAACGTTCCTGCCGGTATTGATGATGGTCAGGCAATTCCTTTAAGGGGAGAAGGTAATCCCGGAACAAACGGCGGACCTAACGGTGATCTTTACATAGCGGTAACGGTTAAGGGGCATGATTATTTCAAGAGAAACGGCCACGATGTATACTGTAAGGTTCCTGTAAGTTTTGTGGACGCTATTCTCGGAAACGAAATTGAAATCCTCACTCTTGATGGTATGATGAAATATAACCTTACAGCAGGAATTCAGCCCGGAACAGTGTTAAGATTTAAGAATAAGGGTATTACTTACATCAAGGATACAAGGCGCGGCGACCTGATAGTTACCATAGACGTTGACATTCCTAAAAAGCTTAATAAAAAGCAGAGAGAGGCCGTTGAGGCTGTTGAGGCCTTAATGGAGGAATCTAATTACGAGCAGGTTAAGGACTATAAAAAGAAGGCCGCAAAGATTGTTCAGAATTTTCAAAAGTAACGTAAAAAATCCCCCTATATAAGGGGGATTTTTGTATATTAAACTAGTAATACTTCTTTGAATCCTTGCTTTCCTTAACGATTCTGAGTGCCTCACCGAAGCGCTGATAGTGTACTATTTCGCGCTCTCTCAAGAAAGCAAGAGGCTTTATTACGTCGGGGTCCTTCGCAAGGGCGAGTATATGCTCGTACTGCCCGCGCGCCTTTTCCTCAGCCGCAAGGTTTTCATTGAGGTCTACTATAGGATTGCCCGTAGACTGTATTGCGGCGGCATTAAAGGGCACACCCTGTGAATCGCAGGGGTAAACGCCTATTCCGTGGTTGATATAATTGGGGCCGTAGCCTGTTTTTTCAATAAGCTCGTTATCAGCGCCCTCGAGAAGCTGAAATACGATAGTACCCACCATCTCAAGATGTGATAACTCCTCGTTGCCGATATCGTTAAGGATAGCGCGAGTCCTTGCGCAGGGCATAGTAAATCTTTGGCTTAAATACCTTATAGATGCCCCTAATTCTCCGTCTCCGCCACCGTATGCCGATATAATATATCTTGCGAGGGCAGGGTCAGGGTTTTTGATATGAATAGGGAATTGCAGCTTTTTTTCGTAAATATACATACTTTCTTACCTCCCTTTATCTGTAAAATTCTCTGCACCAGGGCCACGGATTATCTACCCAATCCCAATGGTCATTGGGTGAATAACAGTGGCTTGTAAGAGGTCCGTAATAAGCCTCATAGGTTTCTCTTAAATGCTTTGCCTGCTCCATAAGCTCATTATACAATGATAAAAATGCCTTATCGCACGGATGAGTATCAAGATAAAGAGATACATCTGTGAGAGCAAATTCAACAGCGGATAACTCTGTTAAAAGCTCGTTTCTTTCTCTGCCGGCAGGGCAGCAATCAGAAGTGGATATTGCAGTGTCGTTTGATACGTCAATCTCTTTCACAACATATCCTCCCTTCTGCAGGTGTATATTTATAAGGTCGGTCAAGGTAAGGAAAAACAGTTCCTCTTACCAACGCTTTTCGTGCCCCGTAGGTTTCATTGGGGTACTGGAATTTAATATATGCAAACGCCAGTGCGGGGTTCTGGGGCATAGGGTCAATTTTTTGGCAATCCGAATAGCCCTTAGGTAACCTGCAGCAGCTTTGTTCTGTTAAATCAGACATAATTTTCTCCTATATTTTAGTGAGGACACCTTGTATTGTATCCTCGCTACATAATATGAGCGTAAGCTATCTTTGTGAAGAACGTAATTTCTACTTTGTCATTGCAAATATATATAAAATATGATAAAATAAGATAAAGATTATTTGAATAGGATGGGATAGAATGAAGTTTGACCAGATTATGAAAAATGATGCTGAAATTTATGCAGCAATAATGGATGAATACAAGAGACAGTCAGGTAATATTGAGCTTATTGCTTCTGAAAACTTTGTAAGCACAGCAGTTATGGAGGCTGCAGGAAGCCATTTGACAAATAAATATGCAGAAGGTTACCCTGAAAAGAGATATTACGGCGGATGCGAATGCGTGGACGTTGTAGAAAGGCTCGCTATTGAGCGTGCAAAGAAGCTTTTTGGTGCAGAGCATGCAAACGTACAGCCTCACTGCGGCGCAAACGCAAACACAGCTGTTTATTTTGCTCTTCTCAATCCCGGTGATACTGTTATGGGTATGAGCCTTGTAAACGGCGGCCACCTCACACACGGTTCACCTGTAAACCTTTCGGGTAAGTATTTTAACTTCGTTGCATACGGTGTTGATGATAACGGCTACATTGATTATGATGACGTGAGAAAGAAGGCTCTTGAGTCCAAGCCCAAGCTTATTGTTGCAGGCGCCAGCGCATATCCCAGAAAAATAGATTTTGCAAAGTTCAGAGAAATTGCAGATGAAATAGGCGCATATCTCATGGTAGATATGGCTCATATTGCAGGTCTTGTTGCTGCAGGCCTTCATATGAACCCTGTTGAATATGCAGACGTTGTTACAACAACCACACATAAAACCCTTCGCGGACCCCGCGGCGGTATGATCCTTTGCCGTGAAAAATATGCAAAGGCGATTGATAAGGCTATTTTCCCCGGAACACAGGGTGGTCCCTTGATGCATATTATAGCGGCTAAGGCAGTTTGCTTCCAGGAAGCTTTGTCTGATGATTTTAAGAAATATCAGCAGGCCATAGTAAACAACGCGGCGGTTTTGGCAAAGGGTCTTGTGGATTACGGCTTTAACCTCGTATCAGGCGGTACGGATAATCACCTTATGCTTGTTGACCTTCAGAACAAGGGCTACACAGGTAAGGATTTCGAAAAGATGCTCGATACAGTTCGTATTACAGTAAACAAAAATACAGTTCCCAATGATCCTCAGACTCCCTTTGTAACAAGCGGTGTACGTATCGGTACAGCAGCTGCTACATCACGCGGCATGAACGAAAAGGATATGCTTGAAATTGCAAAGGCAATCAATCTTGCAGCAGAAAATATTGATGCTAACAGGGAAGAGATTATAAGCATTGTTGATGCTCTTACAAGTGCACATCCGCTTTATCCCGAATTTTAATAAAAGAATATAGCATGAATACCGGTATACCGGAGCAGTAAAATGCGCAGTATGCCGGTATTGTTTTTAATCGCAAGAGTGCGTTCATTTTAGAGACACCCTTGCTTGACAAACACCCCATATAAGTATAAAATTAACTATAATATAGACAATACACATTACATTAGAGGAAAGGGTTGTGCCTTTTATAGCGCAGCATCTTGGTGGTTTACGTGAATATTTTTGATTTGTATGAATCTGAAGTCAGAAGCTATTGCAGAAACTATCCCGTAGTATTCGATAAAGCAAAAAATGAATTTTTGTATGATGTTGACGGTAATGCTTATTTAGATTTCTTTGCAGGTGCAGGCGCTATTAACTATGGTCATAATAATGACGCCATAAAGCAGAGCCTTATAGATTATATCGCAAACGATAGAATCATGCATGCTCTTGATATGCATACAGCCGCAAAGAGTGATTTTATAGAATATTTCCAGGAAAAAATACTCAAGCCCCGTGGCTTTGATTATAAGATACAGTTTACAGGACCCACCGGTACAAATGCGGTAGAGGCTGCACTGAAGCTTGCTCGTAAGGTCAAAAAGCGTACGGGCATATTTGCTATGATGGGCGCGTTCCACGGTATGACAATGGGTGCGCTTTCTCTTACAACAGATGCAGATTCCCGTGCAGGGGCAGGTGTACCTCTTCATGACGTAACGCATATCCCTGCTCCTTATATGTTCCCCGAGCTTGATACAATCAAGTATATGGAAACACTTATTACGGACGACCATTCCGGCGTTGCAAAGCCTGCCGCTATTATTTTAGAGCCTGTTCAGGCAGACGGTGGTGTATATCCCTTTGATGCAGAGTGGTTGAGGCGCTTAAGGGCATTGTGTGATAAGCACGATATCCTTATGATATGCGATGATATTCAGGTTGGTAATGCCCGTTCAGGTCATTTCTTCTCATTCGAGCATGCAGGTATAG
>SVGI01000055.1 GCA_015056385.1 Clostridiales bacterium | reverse complement strand
CCATTCACTATTTTAATTACATTAGACCTGTTCGAAAACTAAAAAAAAAGCCGCCAGTTCAATTCAGGTTTGATCTGACAGCTTAATTTTGTTCTTTTTTGTGTCTACTAACTATTGACTATTTCAACAATACGTATCGGCTTTATTCATGTCATACTAATCTGTATATCCCCATTTTTCAAGCTCGGGCTTAAGACAGTCGAACATATAATCTCCGTTATCCGTTTTATATCTGCCGACGGAATCCCTTCGCATTTCTATTTTAGCCAGCGGCTTTTCAAGAAAGCCTTCCAGCCTTTTAAGCGTTTCCTCCTGCTTGAAAACCATATCCTCAAACCTTACCTCAATCATTTTTTTGGGCGCAGGTGTTGCATCCATAAGCTTACGCTGATAGGTCCAGCTTATGGCTCGTCTGTATCTTTCATCTTATGTATTACAACCTTTTTTTCATTTTTTACATAGGTAAAAATTGACTATAAAAGCCGTGTATTGTATAATATATAATTATAATTAATTGTGATTTCATGTACAAAAAAGAAAGGTTTGAACAACGATTATGTCAACTCAAATCGAGCATGAGGTTTCCCGCAGAAGGACGTTTGCCATTATCTCTCACCCCGACGCAGGTAAAACCACAATGACTGAAAAGCTTCTTCTTTACGGTGGCGCTATACGTATGGCAGGTTCTGTTAAGGCCCGCCGTGCGGCTATGCACGCAACCTCCGACTGGATGGAAATAGAAAAGCAAAGAGGTATTTCCGTTTCCTCAAGTGTTATGCAATTTGAATATAACGGATACTGTATAAATATTCTTGATACCCCCGGCCACCAGGACTTCTCTGAGGATACCTACAGAACATTGATGGCTGCGGACAGCGCTGTGATGCTTATAGACGGTGCAAAGGGTGTTGAGCCCCAGACCATAAAGCTCTTCCACGTATGCCGTATGCGCCATATTCCCATATTTACGTTTATCAACAAGATGGACCGCGCGGCAAAGAATCCTATTGACCTTTTGGCTGAAATAGAGGATGTTTTAGGCATTAAATCCTGCCCTATGAACTGGCCCATAGGTACAGATGGCGATTTTAAGGGCATATACAACCGCCAGACGTCGCAAATAGAGCTTTACAGCGGCGGAGACCACGGACAAACCAAGGTAAACATTGTTTCGGGCAACCTTAACGATGAAAGCTTTACAGAAAGCATAGGCACCTCATACGTTAACCGTCTGAGAGAAGAAATAGAATTATTGGATATGGCCGGTGATGCCTTTGATTTATCACTCATTTCAAAGGGTGAGCTTACACCTGTTTTCTTCGGCAGCGCAATAAACAACTTCGGTGTGGAAACGTTCCTTTCCGCATTTTTGGAATATGCACCCTGCCCTAAGGAAAAGCTTCTTTCCGACAGAACACTGGACCCTGCAAAAGACAGCTTTTCAGGCTTTATATTCAAAATCCAGGCAAATATGGACCCTGCCCACCGCGACAGAATCGCATTCCTCAGAATTTGCTCCGGTAAATTTGAAAAGGGCATGTCCGTATGGCAAACACGTACAGGAAGAAAAATAAAGCTTGCACAGCCCCAGCAATTTATGGCCCAGGAGAGAAACACGGCAGAGGAAGGATATGCCGGAGATATAATCGGACTTTTCGACCCGGGAATATTCGAAATATCAGATACTCTTTCCGAAAACGATTCATCTCTTAAATTTGACGTTATCCCTTCATTCTCACCCGAAATATTTGCAAGGGTTTACGTTTCCGATTCAATGAAGCGCAAGCAGTTCCTAAAGGGTATGGAGCAGCTTACCCAGGAGGGCGCTATTCAGATATTCAAGGAGCCCAATATAGGTATCGAGGCCTTTGTTGTAGGCGCTGTTGGTATGCTTCAGCTTGAGGTATTGGATTACAGAATCAAAAACGAATACAATGCCACACCCTCCTTCGACCATCTTCCCTTCCACTTTGCACGTTGGATAAAGAGCGGTCAGCACCCCGATTCATTGAGGCTTTCAAGCACAACAAGATACGTATACGATAAAAACGATAACCCCGTGCTTCTTTTCGAAAATGCGTGGTCTATAAACTGGGCATTGGAAAACAACGACGGGCTTGAATTAAGCGAGCACGCAATACTGTAAATACAAGCATTAAAGAAAAAAGATTATAAGCTATGAGTAAACGATTCCGTGTATTAAGAAAAAACAATCTTGCAGAAGGAACTATGATTGCATATTTTGCAATACTCTTTACCAAGATTTTAGGCGCACTTTATTCCATACCCTTCTACGCCATCGTTGGCGAGGAGGGCGGTGTGCTTTATTCTTATTCATACACAATATACAATCTTTTTCTCAGTATTTCCACCGCAGGCATTCCCGTTGCCATGAGCATTGTAATAAGCGAATACAACGCGCTTAAATATTACAGAAGCAAGCAAAGAGCCTATAAAACAGGCCTGGGAATGATAAGCATTATATCTGCCGTAGCCTTTTTGGGGCTGTTTATATTCGCTGAACAGATAGCGGCCTTTTACGTAAAAGATATTGTTGGCGGACCCAGCGTAGCCGATATTGCTCTTAATATACGTTCTATTTCCCTATGCCTTGTTGTAATACCGTTTTTAAGCGTTACAAGAGGATATTTTCAGGGGCACGAATATTTGTCTGTATCATCATACAGCCAGATAATCGAGCAAATAATGCGTATATTCGTTGTTTTGGCAGGCTCATTTATTGCAATGAGAATATTCAACGCAAGCGCCACCATAGGCGTTGCTATTGCCCTTTCAGGCGCATTTATCGGCGGTATAATAGCATTTCTGTACCTCATTTCAAAGTACAAAAAGAACAACAGGCAATTTAACCCCATTGATTATATACCAACAAACGAGGACGACGTTCCGATAAGGGCAATAATCAAAAGGATACTTTATTTCAGCATACCCCTGGTTTTGGTTTCCGTATCAACCAACCTTTATACAATCACGGATATGAAGCTTGTTCTTCACGGACTTACAAAGCTTAATTACAGCGGCGAGGACAGCCAGCTTATCGCAAGTATAATTACAACCTGGAGCCCTAAAATCTGTATGATAATAACATCACTTGCCACAGGACTTTCGGCAAGCATTGTTCCCCATATAACAAAGGAGCATACTCAGGGAAATCAGGAGGGTGTTGTTGAAAAATTCAACAGCGCCGCCGGTACAGTGGTTGTTTTTACAATTCCTCTTGCTGCAGCAATAATGCTTCTCGGACCTCAGGTGTACCGTTTATTCTACGGTGAAAGCCTATTTGGCGGATTGATAATGCGTATTTCACCTGCTTCATCCGTATTGGGAAGCGTAATTCTGGTTATGAATATGGCTCTTCAAAGCCTATCAAAATCAAAGCTGGTATATTTGAATACGTTTATTGGTCTTGGTATAAACGCCGCCCTTGACCTTCCGCTTATATATATGTGTAACAGCATAGGTCTGCCGCCGTACTACGGTGCAGTTATGGCAACCTTTATAGGCTACGTTATATCACTTGCTATAATCATGATATATACCAAGCGTAAAATGGGTTTTGAGTACAAATCGTTCTTCAATATTACTCTGCGTTCCCTTTGGCCCACCGCCATAATGTGCGCTATAATCATAGGCTTATCGTTTATACTCCCTTCTCAGGGCATCAGCTATGCTGTACTTGTTTTAGAGCTTATATGCTATGCTTTAGTTGCCGGAGGCGCTTACTTATTCATAACGTACAAAAACAGGGCTATACAGGATGCTTTGGGAGATGAATTCGTGGATAAGATACTTTACAAATTAAGGCTAAAAAAAAGATAAACAATGATTTTTGATACAAGAAAAGAGTGGATGTATTTACATCCACTCTTTTTTATTACTTTAATGATTTACTTATCTATCGAAAAAGCTGGGGAATTTCTTTTCTGTTTTTTCGGGCTTTTCAATTTTTTCTTCCTTTTCCTCTGCAACAGACTCTTCTTTTCCTGCTTCAGCCAGATCCCAGGGAGAAAGCTTTTTTGTGCTCTGTGTGCTTCTGCCTATATTGGGCCACGGGGGAACCTGCTGTGAAGAAGAGGTTGTACGCTGACCGATTGTAGCAAAAGCATCGTTGTTGTCGAAGCCTGTTGCAACAACAGTAACCTTAACACCATCACCAATAGTATCGTCAAATACGTGGCCGAAGAATACGTTTGCTGAATCACCGGCAAGGTCATAAATGTAGGTTGCACACTCGTTGCAATCGTTCATTGTGAAGTTGGAGCCGGTTGTCATATTGATAAGAACCTCTGTGGAGCCCTTGATATCTGTTTCGAGAAGAGGTGATTCCACAGCTCTCTTTGTTGCTTCGAGAGCACTTCCCTCTCCCTCTGCATAGCCGATACCCATGTGAGCATAGCCCTTATCCTTAAATACTGTTTTGATATCTGCAAAGTCCACGTTGATAAGGCCAACGTTTGTAATAAGGTCTGAAATACCTGTGCAGCCCTGCCTTAAGATATTATCCGCCATATCGAAGGCCTTGAGCATAGGAGTATTTTTATCTGAAATGAGGCTTAATCTGTCGTTAGGTATAACGATTATAGCGTCTACAACGTTCTTAAGATTGTCAATACCCTCGTTTGCGTACATTGCACGCTTGCGGCCCTCCCACATAAAAGGCCTTGTTACAACTGCGACTACAAGGGCGCCGTTATCCTTTGCTATTTTTGCAACAACGGGAGCAGCACCTGTACCTGTTCCACCGCCCATACCTGCAGTAATAAATACCATATCCGCACTCTTGAGCTTTTCGGCAATATCGTCTGCGCTTTCCTCTGCTGCTTTTCTGCCAACCTCGGGGTTACCGCCGCAGCCAAAACCGCTTGTAAGCTTTTCACCTATCTGAAGCTTTTCCTCCGCCTGAGAAAAATACAACGCTTGCTTATCTGTATTTAATGTTATGTATCCGATTTGATTTATTTCGCTTGCGATCATTCTGTTAACAGCATTACCGCCTGCGCCGCCTACACCTACTACAACAATGTTAGGTGAATATTCTCTAGAAAGTTCCTTCATTTGCAACATTTCCTTCCCTTGAAAATTGCTACCATGCGAAAAGACATACAAAAACTCTTCACTACAATATCACACACTATTATAACATTTAAGTTATATAATTTCAATGGATTTTTTCCGCTTTTTTACTTACTTACGATGATTTTTTGATTACAAAGCAATCAGAATAAAGCTCTACGTACCCATCTTCCTCACTGTAAAGAAAATCTATACATTCCTTTTTTGCAAGCATCCGTATTTTTTCCTCAACCTCACTTGCCATAGCAATTCTTATTTTCTTGCCTGTTTCCGAAATCATATATACGTTACTCAAATCGCCAAGATAGACGCGGTCTATATGCTCCTCAAGATTAAGCTCCGCAAAAAGCCTCATCATAAGCTTAACGGTACCCATTTGATGGGCGTCCTTGCTTATTACCTCTTGAGAAATAACGTACTGGGATATTCTTATACCGCAATACACAACAGCAGTATCGTTATACGGTGAGTTGAGAGTTTCTATTGCAACACCGTTTTTATCAATAACAATATAGGAATTTTCCCCTATTTCAAGTAATGCATTGTTTTTACGCATAGATGCCCTTACAATAAGAACATCTGGATATTTTCTTGAAACAGATATATTTTCAAATCTGCCGCTTGCATCAATAGCCTTAATTATTTTATCTGTATTGACCTTAAGAAGATTATCCCCTTCCTTTGCCTCACACAGCTGGGTAAGAAGCCTTATGGCATTTTCATCACCGTTATCTACCGTTACCCTTATTTCCTTTATATCAAATAAATCACTGTTGACGAAGCCTGCTACAACTACGCACACCAATAAAACGGATAAAATTATAGTCCATATCTTTCTTTTTTTCATACGTAATCCGGCTTTCCTTTAATGATTTTTTATATCCATACTACCTGCGCACCCACGGACTGCAAGGCTGAAGCAATATCCTCGTATCCCCTGTTTATATATCCTGCTTTTTCTATTACGGTGGTGCCCTCTGCCGCTAACGCCGCAACTATAAGAGCGGCTGTACCGCGCAGATCCGTACCCTGTACGTTTGCGCCGTGAAGCTTATTTACACCGCATATATACGCTGTTTTATTATTTTCCACAAATATATCCGCACCCATATCCGTCAGAGAATCAACGAATCTGAAGCGGTTATCAAATATATTTTCCCTTACAACCGAATATCCCCGCGCTACTGAAAGCGTAGCGGTAAGCTGTGCCTGCATATCCGTAGGAAAGCCGGGATACGGCATTGTGTGTGTATGACTGACAGCGCTCAGACGCTTTGGAGATACTACCCTTATACCGTCGGACTGTGATGTAATTTCTACACCCATATCCATAAACTTATAGAACACAGCCAGCATATCCCTGACAGGTACATTTTTTATGTAAATATCACTGCCCGTAGCCGCTGCGGCGGCAATATACGTGCCTGCAACTATTCTATCGGGTATTACAGTGAATTCTGTACCGTGATAATGCTTTTTACCAATTACGGTAATAACGTCGCTTCCTGCGCCTGATATCTCACCGCCCATAGAATTGATAAAATCCT
>SVGI01000003.1 GCA_015056385.1 Clostridiales bacterium | reverse complement strand
AAAGAAGCGATACTCGGTTATCAAACCAAGTATCGCTAACTTTTGTTTAGCCAACCCCGTCTGACAGATGCCGTAAAATAGTTAAATTTTTGGTTTAACTGTTTTACGAGCACCCGCCTAACAAAGCGGGGTTTTTGTATATAACAAAGCGGGGCGCATATATTTCACCCCGCTTTGTTTTTGTATTTTATACAATGCTTTTATCACAAATTTATTGCCTTAACAATATATCCCAGGCTTGAAAGTATTCCTGTAAGCTCCTCTATAGTACAGGGTGTTGCTCCCTGAATAATAGGCGCCCTGCCGCCGCAACGTCCACCCTGGGCATTTATGGCCTGGGATATTGCCTTAAGGTCCTCGGTGTTACTTGATACGGCAAAGCGTATGGATTCATCGCATACGGTAAAAGCCACGCAAAGCCTGAATTTATCAACGCCCTTTAAGGCAAGGCGCCTTATAAGCTCTGTTGATGCGTTGGGCATATTGAATACGGGGCAGGAAATATTATCCCCCTGGGCAGAGGAAACAAGAAGGTCCATAAGCCTCTCCTCACAGCCGTACATTTCGTACTGAAGAGCCTTTTTTGATTCCTCAAGCTGCTCAAAGGCCTTAAGCGCCTCGTGGGGCTTTGCGGAAAGCCTTTGAGAGATAGCAAGAAGTTCCTGGTTTTTACGTCTGTAATCGTAAAGAGCGCCTGCGCCGCAGGCAAGTGTTATTCTGTTGCCCTTTTTATACACCTGGGAATCCAGTATTTTTATCATACCTACCTCGCCCGTTGTGCGCGTGTGAAGTCCGCAGCAGGCGCAAACGTCAACACCCTCTATGTTAACAAGGCGAATTACACCCGAAAGCTCCTTTTTGCTTCTGTATTCCTTATCACATACCTCATCCTCGGTGTAAAATGAGGCGTTAACGGGAATATTGCGCCATATAGCTCTGTTTGCCTCCTCCTCAATACGCATAAGCATATTTTCATCAAGAGGTCCGCTTGTATCAATAGTGCATATAAAATCGTTGCCCTGGTCCCTTAATTCCTTTACGGCAGGGGCGGGGGAAATGTGAAAGCCTACGTTTTCAAAGCCGTAGAGAGTGTGTATAAGCCCTGATACGATATGCTCCCCGGTGTGTATCTGCATAAGTGCGCGGCGTCTGCTCATATTGATAACGCCCTTTACTGTGTCCCCCGTGTTAAGAGGCTTATCTGCTACGTGATATATGGCCTGCCCTACCTCCCTTACGTGGCTGACTAGGGCTATAACACCCTTTGCGCTCATAAGAAAGCCTGTGTCTGCAGGCTGGCCGCCGCCTTCGGGGTAAAAGGCGGTGTCTGAAAGAGTAATAAGATATGCGCCGTTTTCCTCAACGCAGCTCGTTACCGTTGCGCTGAATTCCTCTTTATAAGGGTCTGAATAAAAAATAGTGTTTTGAATCATATTAAAAGTAAGGGTGGGAATAACCCACCCGTTAAATTACATCATTTTCTTAAGATTTTCAATCTCGGCAAGTACGGTATCAAGTGCCTGCTGGGATTTTGCCATCTTTTCCTTTTCCTTTTCAACCAATGCAGGGGGAGCCTTTGCAACGAATGCCTCGTTGTTAAGCTTGCCCTGAGCACGCTCAACCTCGCTCTTAAGAGTATCAAGCTGCTTTGTGAGGCGAGCAAGCTCTGCATTTACGTCTATAAGTGAGCCCATAGGGATATAAAGCACAAGTGAGCCAACGGGAAGTGACTTCGCATTTTCAGGCACAGGCATATCGGGTGTGATATAGTCTATGCTGTCTGCATTTGCAAGCTTCATAATGTATTCTGCGCCGTTTTTAACGTCCTCTGTAAGAGAAGCAACGCCGGAGGAAACGGTTATCTGAATCTTCTGTGAGTTCTTAACGTCAAGCTCACTTCTTAAGTTTCTTACTGCGCGGATAATATCCATGGAAACGCCTATTGCATCAATAGCCTTGGTGTCCTCAAGGTCGGGGTTGTACTTGGGCCAGTCTGAAAGCATTACTGTTTCACCCTCGTGAGGTAATGCGCACCAAATCTCCTCTGTGATAAAGGGCATAAAGGGGTGGAGGAGCTTCATTGTCTGTGAGAATATATCTATAAGCATATAGATAGCAACGCTCTTTGCCTTTACGTCGTCGCCGTAGAGGCGTACCTTTGTAAGCTCGATATACCAGTCGCAGAATTCGCTCCATATAAAGTCGTAGATCTTAAGGGATGCAATACCGAAATCGAAGTTATCCATATTCTGTGTAACCTCGTTGATAACGGTGTTAAGTCGGCTTCTTATCCACTTGTCGCAAAGTGAAAGGTCGCTCTCCTCGGGCTTTTTGAGCTCTACGCCGTTTTGTGTAAGTGTATCCAGATTCATCATTATAAATCTGCCTGCATTCCAAATCTTGTTTGCGAAATCTCTGTATGCGCGTACCTTCTTATCGGAGTAGCGCATATCGTTACCGGGAGTGATGCCTGCAACAAGGCTCATTCTCAATGCGTCTGCGCCGTATTCGTCAACTATTTCAAGGGGGTCAACGCCGTTACCCAGGGATTTACTCATTTTTCTGCCCTGCTCATCCCTTACAAGGCCGTGTATAAGCACGTGCTTGAAGGGCACCTGACCTGTATGCTCAATAGCGGAGAATATCATTCTTGCTACCCAGAAGAAGATTATATCGTAGCCTGTAATAAGTGAGAACGTGGGATAGAAGTATTTCATATCCTCTGTTTCCTCGGGCCAGCCGAGTGTGGAGAAGGGCCAAAGCGCAGAGGAGAACCAGGTATCCAATACGTCCTCGTCCTGCTTTAATTTGCCGCCGCACTTGGAGCAACACTCGGGCGCGGATTCAGCAACGTGTACCTCACCGCACTTTTCGCAATACCATGCGGGAATTCTGTGGCCCCACCAGAGCTGACGTGATATACACCAATCTCTGATGTTTTCCATCCAGTTGTAATATATTTTATCAAAGCGCTCGGGTATAAATTCAACCTCGCCGTTTCTTACAGCCTCAATAGCAGGCTCTGCCAGGGGCTTCATTTTTACAAACCACTGTGTTGAAACCATAGGCTCAACGGTTGTGTGGCATCTGTAACAATGGCCTACGTTGTGAACGTGCTTTTCGATTTTTTCAAGAAGACCAAGCTTTTCGAGGTCTGCCACCATGCGCTTACGTGCCTCGTAGCGGTCAAGACCCTTGTATTCAGCGGCGTCATCTGTCATAATTCCGTCCTCACCTATAACGGCGATAACGGGAAGATTGTGCCTGCGGCCAACCTCAAAGTCGTTGGGGTCGTGGGCAGGGGTTATCTTAACTACGCCTGTACCGAACTCAACGTCTACGTAATCGTCTGCAATAACGGGGATTTCCTTGTTGATAAGGGGAAGTATAACCGTTTTGCCGACTATGGAGGCGTACCTTTCATCTGCAGGGTTAACTGCAACGGCAGTATCGCCAAGCATTGTTTCGGGGCGTGTTGTGGCAACTGTTACGTATCTGCCCTCCTCACCCTTTACAGGGTATTTGATGTGCCAAAGGCTGCCCTCTTCCTCCTCATACTCAACCTCTGCATCGGAAAGGGCTGTCTGACATTCGCAGCACCAGTTGATAATTCTCTTACCTCTGTAAATAAGGCCCTTGTTGTAAAGGTTTACGAAAACGCGGTTAACGGCTCTGTTGCAGCCCTCGTCCATAGTAAATCTTTCTCTGGACCAATCCAGAGAGCTGCCTATTTTCTTGAGCTGCTCCGTAATCGTGGAGCCGTATTCTTCCTTCCATTCCCATGCGCGCTTGAGGAAGCCGTCGCGGCCCAGGTCGTACTTTGTAACGCCCTCCTTTGCAAGCATCTCAACGATTTTTACCTCGGTTGCAATACTTGCGTGGTCTGTACCGGGAAGCCAGAGCATTGAATAACCGGACATTCTCTTATAACGTGCAAGAATATCCTGAAGAGTATTGTCCAATGCGTGGCCCATGTGGAGCTTACCCGTAATATTCGGGGGAGGTATAACCATGGTACAGGGCTTTTTATTTTCGTCGATATGTGCTGTGAATGCGCCCATATCCATCCATTTTTTGTATATACGTCCTTCAGCCTGCTTAGGGTCGTATATTTTGTTCATTTCTGCCATACGTGTGACACCTTTCTAAAAATCTTTATTACGCGGCGAGGCAAAAATAAAAGCCCCGTCCCCGTAAAAAACAACAAGGACGAAGCGAATGCTCCGCGGTACCACCTTTGTTCCGCTAAAAATAACGGCACTTAATTTTGAAGGCCTGTAACCCTGCCGGGGTGTGCTCCGAGGCTACCTTTCCACAACGCATCACACACACGCCTTTCAGCCAAGGGCGCGCTCTCTGCAGAGTGAATGCGGGGTACTCCTCCCCTTCAACGCACAAAAATTGCTACACTAGATTATATATAATAATATTAAAATTGTCAAGAATACAGTAAAAATTACTTGTTAATACGGTACAGCTGTGTTATTATAGTCAAAACCCAAAATTACCAAACGGAAAGGAAATTATTATGACATCTGCAGATAAGCTTCAGGCAATAAGAGGGCCCATAGCATCGGGCGGCTATTGGAAGGAAAGATGTATGGGCGAGCTTGGCTATGCCTATAACCTTGCCAGGGAGGAAGGCCGTTTTGAAGACGAGGTAAATAACGTAATAGATTCCGTATACAGCAAGCTTATTGAGGACGGCGCTATAACAAAGCAAACAGTGCTCCAAATGGAAATGGACCTTGCCTTTATAAAGGATATGGCAAAGGCATATTCCATTATATGCGTAGGCCACGCCCATATAGATATGAACTGGATGTGGGGTATGGCGGAAACCGTTTCCGTAACAATGGATACATTCAGGACTGTTTTGAACCTTATGAAGGAGTATCCCCAATTTACGTTTATGCAGTCCCAGGCTTCAACCTATGAAATAATAGAAAAGTATGCCCCCGAAATGCTCCCCGAAATCAAGGAAAGAATAAAGGAGGGCAGATGGGAGGTTACCGCTTCCCAGTGGGTAGAGGCAGATAAAAATATGCCTAACGGTGAAAGCGCCGCAAGGCATATACTTTACACCAAAAACTACCTTTCAAGGCTTCTTGATATTACCCCTGAAAGCCTTGATATAGATTTTGAGCCCGATACCTTTGGCCACAACGCCCAGGTACCCGAGGCATTGGCAAACGGTGGTATAAAATATTATTACCATTGCAGAGGTGATAATGGGGATATTATATACCGCTGGCGCTCAAGGAGCTCAAGCGAGGTTCTTACATACCGAGAGCCCGAATGGTATCAGGGCCCTGTGGGATACGATGCCGCAATCAACGTGCCTTCACTGTGTAAAAGGCTTGGTGTAAACGTATTCCTTAATTCATTTGGCGTAGGCGATCACGGCGGCGGACCTACACGTGCCGATATCGAAAAAATACTCGACATGGGCAAATGGCCTATATATCCCGTTGTCCGCTTCGGTAAATTAAGAGAATTCTTTGAGATTATAGAGAAGGACAAGGATAAATTCCCCGTTGTTGAGGATGAGCTTAACTTTGTGTTCACAGGCTGCTACACCTCACAGGCAAGAATCAAGGAGGCAAACCGCATAGGCGAGGACAGGCTTTACGACGGCGAGGCAGTTGCCGCAATGTCATCTATGATGGGGGACACCAGAACGGATTATAACGAGCGCTTTGCAAAGGCTTGGCAGAAGGTGCTCTTTAATCAGTTCCACGATATTCTTCCCGGAAGCGGCGTGGTGGAAACAAGAGAATACGCAAGAGGCATTTTCCAGGAGGCTATGGCATACAATATGTCCAATGCCAATATGGCTCTTCAGAATATAGTATCAAAAATAGATACGTCCTCTATAATCGTAGAGGCGGACAAGGTTGACGTTGCCGAGGGCGCAGGCTCGGGCTACGGCTCAAGCCCTCAAAGGCTCTTTATATTCCCCCAGACAGAAAGGGGCAGAGGTAAAAAGAGAATCGTTCATATATACAACACCCTTCCCTTTGAAAGAAGGGAGGCCGTAAAGCTCCGCATATTCGATTGGAAGTACGACACCTCACGTGCAAGATTTACTTACCCCAACGGCGAGATTGTTCCCAGCTGCTTTGTTAATTTCGATTCATATTATTGGGGACACCTGGGCTATGATTTCGTAATAGACGTTAAGGTTCCCGCAATGGGCTATACTACCGTAATATTGGATGAGATGCCTGCGGGCGGTGCTATTGGCTGGGCCCCTGCAGACCCGAGAGTAGACGTATCCTTTAACGACGGACCTATAACCCTTGAAAACGACGTTATAAAGGCTACCTTTGAGCGCAAGAGCATGATGCTTACCTCACTTACGGATAAGCGTACAGGTGAGGAGGTAATCAAGACACCCTCCTGCTTCTTTACTCTTGTAGACGAGGATACAGTATGGGGAATGACCTCATGGCGCGTAGGCCCTGTTATGAGGGAGGTAAACGTAAACTTAGCCTCAGGCGTATCCGTTAAGGCAATAAGGGATTTCGGATTGAGAAAGAGTGTAACCTACGAGGCTTCATTGGGAGAAAGATCCAGGATATGCGTTGAGGTAATACTTGACGAGCATAGTGAATCCCTTGATTTCGATACACGTGTTGAATGGCTTGAGGAGGGAACGGCAAAAAGGATGCCCCAGCTTCGCTTTAAGGCTCCCTTGAGCTATACCGTAAGCAATTACCTTTACGATATTGCTCTTGGCAAAATCGAGAGAAAGGGTATGCCTATGGACGTGCCCGCAAACTCCTTTGCCGCAGCTGCAAGTGAGGGCGAAAGCTGTTGCGTGCTCTTTACACACAGCAAATACGGCTTCAGGTGCAACGACAACACCTTGGCAGTTGATCTTATCCGCTCCTCAACAGACCCGGACAGATTCCCCGAATTAGGCGAGCATAATATTATAATCCACCTTGGCGTTACCTCCAACTGCACAACGAGAATATTCAAGGCGGTTGGTACAAAAATATTCCCCATGGGCAAGGTTACAAACACTACCCACGGCGGAGATATGCCTCTTGAGCACAGCTTTATGAGCGTAGAGGGAAGCGCAAGGCTTTCCGCCCTTAAGATAAGTGAGGATAAAAAGGGATATATAATAAGGCTGTACAGCATTACAAGCAAGGAGAAGGAGGCGACGGTAAGGCTTGCCAAGAATATAAAAAATGCTTCCCTTGTAGATTTTACGGAAAAGCCCGTAGCGGATATTTCACCCGAGGGCAATACCGTAAGGCTTGTGCTTAAGCCCGGTGAGGTAAGAAGCATCAAGGTTGAGCTTTAAGGAAGGCTCTAAAAATAAAAACAGTAAACGGCACAGAGCCCTTATGCTCTGTGCCTTATCTTTTTTGCAGTAAAATGCGTTAGAAAATATGTATGCAGTACCTTTGCCGCTATGTAAATTTCATATATATACCATTGAAAACAAAGGTGTGTTATGCTAAAATATATAAAGTATATATATTTGCGGGGTTTACAGGAAATGAAAAAGCTTATTTGTGTATTTTTGGTGCTCATATTTGTAATAGGGCTTGGCGTAATGCCTGCCGCTGCGTTCGTTGCGCCCCTTAAAAGCTCTGCAACACAGATAACGGAAAATAAAAACGTATCACTTGAAAAATGCGTTGTGGTAATCCGCCCCAATAAGAATTATTGCTCCGTTGCATTTGATCTTGTGCTCCTTAATTCAGGGGATGATACAAGCGTTACAATGGGTATTCCCGTAAACTTCAGCAGCGTTACCGCAGTAAATTCCCTTTCCGTAAAGGTAAACGGGGAAACCGTTAAAACTGCGCAAAAGAGCATGAGCAGGAACAATGCCCTTGGTGATAGCCAGCCCTTCTATTCCACTATGAATACCTGGAGCCTTAATATGCTTAAGGATGAGGCTGTGTTTATAAGCATTTCCCTTACCGTGGATTCAAGCAAATATACGAACGATACCCAGCGCCTGGATCTGCCCCTTGAGCTTTTGAATCTCTGGGCAGGAAACACTGCAAAATTCAATATGGAGGTATATTCTCCCTATCTGGAGCTTTACGCATACGATAAAAATCCCGTATTCAGCCCCACCTCTGCCACAGGGGACGGCATTATATATTGGGATTACGAGGATGTAGAGCTTTTTACAGACGGCGTTATATTTTACAGCATGGAGGATATGGTGCCCTCAAGGTACTACCTCAACGTTTACTCCGATAAATCCACAATAGAATATAACGCGGCGCTTTTGTTCCGTAACAGAAACTATACCAAGGCAATAGAAATTATAGACAGCTCTCTTATGGATAACGATGACTTTGCCTTTATGAAGCTTTTGTGCCACGTTCAATTAGGCGAAATGGATACTGCAATGGACGTTCTTGATATTATTTACGGCAGAGACGTTCTTGCCTCCGGCACGTCGGAGTACAACGTGAAGGACTGGGCAAATATGTATATGCTCAAGATGAAGTACGACCATCTTTACTCAACCAAGGCCCTTCCCGAAACAATGAAGGAAACTCTTGAAAACGGCCTTGCGGCAATATCCTCATCAAAGAGCTACGTATTTAATCTTTGGGCATCCACAGAGCTTACAAGGCTTAAGGGGCTTATAAAGGAAACCGATACGGACCTTGCCACACCGGACCCCTCAGCTACACCCCTTCCCACAGGGGGCAGCTTCCTTGAAAACCCATCACTTACAATATTCGGATACCGTCTGGATGCAAAGCTTCTCATAGTTGCATTCGCAGTAATAATATTTGTGCTTGTATTTATAATAATAAGCGTTGGCTCCTCAAAGAAAAAGAGCCACAAGAGAAAATATCGCAGATTCTAAAGGACACAAGGCAGTCTGATGAAAAAAATTATAGTAGTTCTTCTTATAATCGTTATACTTTGCGGAGCGGGGTACTTTACCTGGAGCTATCTTGATGAAAACTTCAGGGATTTTACTCCTATTGCCGAGGACACAATTTCCTCGGGTGAATCCGTGTATTTTGTAGGGGATTACTATGTTAAACACAACGCCCGTGCAATAAATGCGTATAAGATTACGCCTTTGGAGCCTGCTCCCGTAAACGTATTGTCACTCCCCGGCGAGTTTGAGTTTAAGGCTGTTACCAAGGATTATATAGTATTTTTCTCCGAGGGTACAATAAGCATATTTGCAGAGGCCCAGGGTGTATTTGCCCGTGCAGGCGTTATAGAGGGAAATCTTATAACGGCAAGGCAGTACGGGGACAGGCTTTATCTTAAGTGCGATATTGATTCGAGTATAAGGCACTATGTTTTCAACGGGAAAACAACCTCCTTTGAGGATATTACATCCCAAAGGGGAATAAGCTTTTCGGATTGGTTCTGCAGTGAGGACGGCACAAAGGAATATTATATGTGCTACAATACCTCAAACGGTACTATAAGGCTTACGATAAGAGTGTTTATAAACGGTATCGAGCAGGCGGCACTTGAATTTGACAACGTTATATATTATAATCTTAAACATGTGGGCGGTATGCTTATACTGGAATCCGCAAGAGATATACTCTTTATATCGGAAACCACCTACGTAAGAAGGACTATAAGGTATTACGATACAACTCTTTTAACGTCCTTCGAGGGAGCAAGCTCAATAATATACTATGCGCCAGAGGGTTATTTCGATTCGAAGAACAATATGGTGTACGTTGACGGGGAGGATATGTCCTTCCACAGATTTGAAAATTCACTGCCAATGGTGCTTTACGGCGCAGACCCTCTTTACGCAGAGGGCAACAGCGTTTACCGCTTTTCATTAAGCTCCAGGCTTTTCGAAACGGCAAAGCTTCTTACGGTTGAGAATGAGGTAAAGGGCATAGGCGTAATGAAAAACGGAATAATCGCAGTTGTAACAGACAGCAACATTGTTTTTATGTATAAGGAGAGTCTGAGATAATGGAGTGGGGTATTTTTGATTATTGTGTCTTTTTGATAATCGGCATAGGTATAATATACGGCGTATATCGCGGATTTATAATGTCTGCCGCAGGCGCGCTTTCATCAGTTGTATCGTGGGTAGGCGCTCTTGCCTTTACAAAGCCTCTTGCCCTTGTGCTGGACAGGCAGTATTCCCTGGTGGACAAAGTAATTTACCTTGCCCAAAGCTCTGATACTATTACGAATATCACAGTAAGAAAGTCCCCTATGTACCTTCTTACAGATTCCCAGATAAGCCAGACCTTCCAGCAAATGGAAATGACGAAGTTCTTCAAAAACTACCTCCAGAGGGTGCTTACCACCACTAACGTAGATAAAACACAGACCTTCGGGGACTTTGTTGACACCACTATTGCAACGTTTATACTTCACCTTTTAAGCTTCCTTGGGCTTTTCATTGTTATATTTGTTTTGTGCCTTGTTATAAGGGCGCTTATACAGCATTCATTTAAGATTCCCGGCCTGCGCATAGGGGACGGTATTATAGGCGCGGGCTTCGGCGCAATACAGGGCCTGCTCTTTATATTTATCGTATTTTCCGTGCTTCCCATGATATTCTTAATAGTCCCCGATTCTATGGTGGCGGAATTTCTGGGTGATATATCCCAAACACCCGTTGCAGGTAAATTCTACGAGCATAACATAATCCTGAACGGAATAATCCGTATGCTTACGTAATAAAAACAGGCTTTATACGAAATTAAATGTCAGGCAGTTCATCTGCTTGACTTTTTTTTTACGGGGTGATATACTTTCTCACAAGCTATATATATGGCGCAGTTCCTTTTTAAGGATCAGAGGGAAGTTCGGTGAAAATCCGTCGCAACCACCATTACCGTAATTGGGCAATACGCCCATAAGTCGGAATACTTGCTGCGCTGTGTGCGGTTATCGGTAAGGCTATGCCGAACATTTTTGGGTATGAAAAGTGCAACCGTTTTGATATGTGTAAGGCGTGGGGTGTATGCCCTCCTGCCCCTGTATTAAAAACAGTTGCGCTTTTATCTTTATCAAGGTAAAGGCGCTTTTTTGTACCCTTGTACAGGGGAAAATATGTGTGATAACAAAAAACAAATGTGTGTGGATTTGCTCACGGGTAAGTATGCCGAGCTTTTGGCAGGGGGAGAGGTGCGCTACCCCAAGAGAGGTGATTTTACGGATGGCGAGGTATGCGCTATTAAGGCGCATCTCGGTCCGTGGCCCAGGGCCCTGGAGATTGCAGATATAAAGCCTTTGAGAGACGATGACGTCAAGGCAAAAAACAGGGAAAAGCGCATAAACGCCCGCCGCCGTGCAAGAGGCGTACAGGGGCTTGGCGGTAACGGCACAGTAGCTCAAATAAACAAAGGAGAAACAGAATGAAAAAAACAAAAATCATTGCAGTAATGCTTCTGGCTGTTGTTTTATGTGCTGTGGGTGTGATTGGCGCCTATGCAGAAGAGGCTAACGGCCCCCTTAACGTGTTTGTAACTATATCAAACAGTAAGGGTGAGCTTGTGCTTTCCCAGGAAATAATAGCAGTTAGTGATGCAGATGCAGACGGAAAAATAACAATTAACGATGCTCTTTACCTTGCCCACGAGGCAAAGTATGAGGGTGGTGCCGCAGCAGGCTTTGCAAGTGCGGATACCGATTACGGCAAATCCCTTACAAAGCTCTGGGGTGAGGAAAATATGGGCGCATTTGGTTATTACGTAAATAACGCATCCCCTATGTCCCTTGGTGATGAAATTAAGGATGGAGATTATATAAACGCATTTGCTTATACAGATACAACCACCTGGAGCGACGTTTACTCTTACTTTGATATATTTAAGGCAGGTGTTTTGCGTGGCGCAACAGTAGAGCTTGTGCTTTCTTATCAGTCTTATGATGAAAACTGGAATGTAGTTGCTCTTCCCGTAGCAGGTGCAAAAATCACAATAAACGGTGAGGAAACATCCTACGTAACAGATGAAAACGGCAAATGCACGGTAGTTATAGATGAAAGAAAGACAGCGGTTATAAGCGCAACAAGCAGTGAGCTTACTCTTGTACCTCCCGTATGCGTGGTGGAGGTGGTATCATCCCCCTGCTCATACACCTGGATATGGTACGCCGTAGGCGGCGCCGCTGTAATTATCGCCATAGCCGTAGTTATTATAGTTAAAAGAAAGAAGAAATAAGCTGTGAAATTTAGATCCCCATTGATATATAAAGCAATCTGTGCTTTTCTGTGCATTTTCATTTTTGGTACAATAGCTGCCCCTGAAGCTATCTGTGCCTATAGCGGAGATAATATATCCTCATACATAGAGGAAATTATTGCCTATAATCTCAATAAGGCAGATGCAGAGGATGTACAGGCTTGGATCAATGGGGATCTTTGTAATGAAATAGGCGGGGGAGATTGGTACATAATTGCCTTATCCCAATATTTGGGTGATACCGTGGAATACAGCACATACGCTAAAGCGTTTTTGGAGTATGTAAACAGTGTATCAGGTCAAAGCCTTTCCACGTATCAAAAATATTGCCTTATACTTAAAGCCTTCGGCTGTAAGGAGACCTCGTTTGCCTTATCCGTTTGTCAAAGGGAATTAAGCGGGCAGGGTATAATGAGCCTTGTTTACGGGCTTCATATGCTTAACAACGGATATACCTTAAGCGCGTCGGATGCAAACGGGATTATTGACGGACTTATTTCAAGGGTGAATGAGGATGGCGGATGGGCCCTTTCAGGAAAGAAAAGCGATGCAGACGTAACCGCTATGGTAATAACTGCCCTTGCGCCGTTTTATAAGGAAAACGTTACTGTAAAAGCTGCAGTGGATAGGGCTGTAAATACCTTAAGCCTTATGCAGGGTGAGAACGGTGAGTATAAAAGCTACGGCGTGGAAAATCCCGAAAGCGCATCTCAGGTGGTGGTTGCCCTTTCCTCCCTGGGTATAGACGCAGGCGCAGACGAAAGATTTATAAAAGGCGGAAAAAGCCTTATAGACGTTATTCTTTCCTATAAATTAAGTAAAAATGGTTATTGCAGTGGTTATAGCCATGTAAAAAACGGTGATGTAAACGGTATGGCTACGGTACAGGCGCTGTGCGCCTTTGTTGCCTATCACCGCTTTTTGGATGGTAAAACACCGCTGTATATTTTCGATACTCACAGTGTTGAGGTAAGTGATGGGCTTTTGAATCCTCCCGTTGATGATAAGGAGGAGAATAAAGAGAATAATAGCCCCTCCTATAAAAAAACCGTATGTATTTGTGTGACAGGCGCAGCCATTGCCGCCCTTGTACTGCTTTTTGCCCTTAAAAGAGCAAGGAAGGGTAACGTTGTATTACTTATAGCCGCTGCACTTGGTATAATAGCCCTTGTGCTTTTTACGGATATTAAAAGTCCGGACGAATACTACGGCAAGCCTATGCCTCCCAAGGAGAACTCAACGGGCACAGTTACAATATCCATATCCTGTGATGCCATAAAGAATGCAGGTGGTAATGATTATGTCCCCAAGGACGGTGTTATTCTCCCTATCACACAGGCAGAGATAGCACAGGGTGAAACGGTATATGATATACTTGTCCAGGCGGCAAGGCAGTATAAAATCCATCTGGATAACGATACAGCCTCTGCCGGGGCTTATATAAAGGGAATAGGCTATATATATCATTTCGATTTTGGTGAGCTTTCAGGGTGGGTGTACAGCGTAAACGGTGAAACTCCCTCGGTAGGATGCGATAAATACGTGCTTAAGGATGGGGACGTAATAAAGTGGGAGTACACCCTTGAGCTTGGTATTGCAAAGGGAGGGGATTAAAATTAAAAGCATTTTACATTACAACCCTATAGCGGTATTCATATATTATATACTGGTATTCGTTGTAACAGGCTTTACTATGGACCCTGTAATTCTTTGCATATCCCTTTTTGGGTCGTTTACGGCGTATGCCATCTTAAAAAGGGGGGCAAGGGCAAGAGAATTCCTGCTTCCCCTTGTTATAATTCCTGTTTCCGCAGTTATAAATCCCGTATTCAGCCACAACGGCGTAACCGTGCTTTTTATTATAAACGATACACCTATTACTCTTGAGTCTACGCTCTACGGCGCAGGTATAGGGGTGATGATATCCGCAGTAATATATTGGTTTAAGAGCTTTACCGTAATAATGACAAGCGACAGGCTTCTCTACGTATGCTCTGCCGTATCCCCAAGGCTTGCCCTTGTTTTTTCAATGGCAATAAGGTACGTGCCGCTGCTTATAAGGCAGAGGGAGGAGGTGCGTGGCGCCCAAAGGATTATGGGCCGCTATAAAACCCGGGAGCTTCCCCAAAAAATAGCATCATCCTCAAGGGTGTTTTCCGTTATGGTTACCTGGGCGCTGGAAAACGGAGTTGTAACTGCAGACAGTATGTCTGCAAGGGGCTACGGCGCAGGCAGGCGTACCCATTTTTACGTGTTCAGCTTCAAAATGCAGGATGCCCTTTTTGTTGTGGCGTGTCTTATACTTGGATGTATGATTTTTATACCTATGGCAACGGGTGCTATGGGCTTTGAATACTATCCCGAAATTTATATGTCAAAGGGCATATTGTCTGTTATGGGCTATATTGCCTTTGTGTGCCTTACCCTTTTGCCCTGTGGGCTTTACATTCTGGAGGAATTAAAATGGAAATATTTAGAACGGAAAATTTAAGCTTTACCTACCCCGGTAATAATCATCCTACTGTAAATAACCTTTCCTTCAGCGTAAATAAGGGTGAGCTTGTAACGGTTTGCGGCGCAACGGGAAGCGCTAAATCAACTCTGCTGCGCCTTATGAAAAACGAGCTTTCACCGCGAGGTGAAAGAAAAGGTAAAATTCTTTTTAAGGGTAAGGACGTAAGGGAGCTTGATGTAAAAGCGTCTGCAGGGGGGATAGGCTTTGTAATGCAGCGCCCCCAGCAGCAGATAGTTACGGATAAGGTATGGCACGAGCTTGCCTTCGGCCTTGAAAATTTAGGAGTACCGGCAGATATTATAAGAAGACGTGTTTCGGAAATGTCCGCCTATTTCGGAATAGATTCCTGGTTTGATAAGGACGTGAACGAGCTTTCAGGAGGTCAAAAGCAGCTTTTGAATCTTGCCGCAGTTATGGTAATGCAGCCTGAGGTGCTTATACTCGATGAGCCTACCGCCCAGCTGGACCCTATTGCCGCCTCGGATTTTATAAATACGGTGGTAAAGCTTAACAGAGAGCTTGCCTTAACCGTTATAATTGCAGAGCACAGGCTGGAGGATATAATACCCCAATCCCACAAGGCCCTGGTGCTTCACGAGGGGGAATGCCTTTTCTACGGCTCGCCCCGCAATATGGCACAGGGGCTTAAGGGCGCAACAGGGGCAGAGGCTGTGCTTTGCGGTATGCCAAGCGCGGTAAGGCTTTTTATGGGCCTTAATATGGAGGGAGAATGCCCTCTTGACGTAAGAGAGGGAAGAATTTTTATAGAATCCCACTTTTCGGATAAGGTAAAGAGCCTTGAAAAAAATGAAAAGGAGCGTAAGGCTTCAGATAACGTAGCTCTTGAAATGAAAGGGGTATATTTCAGATACTCCAGAGAGGAAAGAGATGTTCTCTCTGACCTTTCGTTTAAGGTATATGAGGGGGAGGTGTTCTGCCTTTTAGGCTCAAACGGCTCGGGGAAAACAACGGCTCTTTCCGTTGCCGCAGGACTCAACAGGGCGTATAGCGGAAGTGTAAGCGTTTTCGGCAAGAAAATCTCCAAATACAAGGGGGATGAGCTCTATACAGAGTGCCTTACAATGCTCCCTCAGGACGTACAGTGTGTTTTCTTAAAGGAAACCGTAGGTGAGGAGCTTTTGGATGCGGGAATATCTCACACAGAGCTTCCCTTTGACATATCCCACATTTTGGACCGCCATCCCTACGACCTTTCAGGGGGCGAGGCACAGCTTTTGGGCATAGCCAAGGCACTCTCGAGAAAGCCCCGCATACTTTTGCTGGATGAGCCTACAAAGGGGCTGGACGCAATCTCCAAGGGTAAAATATCCTCGCTTATAAGGGAGCTTTCTCAAAAAAATATTACTGTTGTAATAGTTACCCACGATATAGAGCTTGTGGCGGAATGTGCAGACAGATGCGCCCTCTTTTTCAGAGGCGCCGTTACGGCAGAGGGCACTCCCAGGGAGTTCTTCAGCAATAACAGCTTTTATACAACCTCTGTAAACAGAATGACACGCTCATATTACCAAAACATCGTTACCTTAAACGAGCTTTTCGAGATATGCAGTATAAACGGTAAAAGGGTGTAATATATGCTTACAATAAAAAATGAAAGGGCAAGGGGGGTATTAAGATACCTTATTCCTCTTATAATAATTCCCGTTTTAATAATCCTTGGAGCAATAGTATTCAAAGGGAAGAGATACCTTCTTATTTCTCTTGGAGTTGTTGTGTTTTCTCTGGTGCTTTTTATAACGGGCTTCGAGGAGAAAAAAACAGGCTCACGGCGCCTTGTGATTATATCCGTTATGGTGGCGCTGTGTGTTGTAGGCAGATTTATACCGTTCTTCAAGCCTATTACGGCAATTACAGTTATCACCGCAATATATTTAGGCGGCGAGGCAGGCTTTTTAACAGGCGCTCTTGCGGCGCTTATATCAAACTTTTATTTCGGACAGGGCCCCTGGACACCCTTTCAGATGTTTGCATGGGGTATGGTGGGGCTTATAGCAGGGCTTTTAAGCCTCCCTCTTAAGCGCTCAAGGGTGCTGCTTGGAATATACGGAGTACTTGCAGGCGTTGTATATTCCGGCCTTATGGACGTGTGGACTGTACTTTCCGTAAACGGCGTGTTTTCGTGGCAGATGTACTGGGCAATGTTTATTACGGCGCTGCCGTATACGGCGTTGTACTGTGCTTCCAATGCGGTGTTTCTGATGCTGTTTGCAGGCCCCTTTGGCAGAAAGCTTGAAAGAGTAAAAATAAAGTACGGTGTGTGAGTATACTCGCACACTTTTTTTATTCCCAAAAATTTTTTTCAAAAAAAGCAAAAAAATAGTGAAAACCCCCTTTACATACTTCGCGACTTGTTGTATAATACCACTTGTTGCTTTACCAAACTAAAGTGATAAAGCAAACTTATAAAATATGGGAGATAAAAAATGAAAAAGACATTGATTGTTGCACTTGTTGTAGTTATGATGATAACTGCAACGTTAGGATTGACAGGATGCACACAAAACCTCAAAATGGGCAAGGAAATGCTCAAATACAAATCACAGCTGGATGCAGTTGTTCAGCTTGATGCGGGCACGGTAGACGCAGTTGTTATCGACTCTGTTATGGCAGGCTACTACGCAGCCACAGGTGATTACGCAGGTAAAATTGCTATAGTTCCCAACCTCGTTCTTGCCCAGGAGGAATACGGTATTGCAGGCAGAAAAGAAGATAAGGCATTTATGTCAAAGATAAACGAAGCGCTTATCGGCCTTACAGCTCTTGGCATGGTAGATGAAATTGCTGAGGAATACGGCCTTACAGAAAGCCTTGCAATTAAGGATGATGCAGAGGATACATACGCAGATGCAACAGACAACAGCTGGGAGGCAATCAAAACATCAGGCAAGGTTGTTATCGGTATAACAATATTTGCTCCTATCGCATATTACAACGGTGAGCAGACAGTAGAAAACCTTGTTGGCTTCGATATCGAGCTTGCAAAGAGCGCAATCGCATATATCAACACAGCATACGAGCTTGACCTTGCTATCGAATTTGCAATTATCGACTGGAATAGCAAGGAGGCTCTCCTTGAAAACGGCACTATCGACCTTGTTTGGAACGGTATGACAATTACACCCCAGCTTGCAAGTGATATGTGCATTTCCATTCCTTACCTCTACAACAAGCAGGTTGCAGTTGTAGCAGCAGATAAGGTTGGGGAGTATTCAGATATAGCAAGCTTTGCAGACGCAGTTATCGGCGTTGAAGCAGGCTCCGCAGGTGAAGGCGTAGTTGCAGATAAGTAATAAGAACACAAAATAAGCTTTGCGCCGATAGGCTGTACTTATCGGCGCATTTTAATTATTATAAGGAAACTTTATGAGTGAATTTGAAGCAATAATGCGAAGCCTTATAACAGGCTTTGGCAATACCTGCCTTTTGTTTATTTTAACCCTGGTAATGGCTATCCCCCTTGGGCTTTTAATAACATTTGGCTCTATGGCGAAATTCAGGCCTATTAAATATCTTACAAAGGGCTTTGTGTGGATAATAAGAGGTACACCTCTTATGCTCCAGATACTTCTTGTATCCTTTTTGCCTAAATACGTATTTGGCTCAACAGTAAAAATCTGGGCAAACGCCCTTGGCTTTTCTGTTAGCCAGATGTCCTTTGTGTTTGTAATTATAGCCTTCGTTATAAATTACGCCTGCTATTTTTCAGAAATTTACCGCTCCGGTATTGAATCTATACCCAAGGGTCAGTATGAGGCAGGCAAGGTATTGGGAATGACAAAAAGGCAGATATTCTCCAAGGTAGTATTGTTTCAGGTGTTAAAGAGAATTGTTCCTCCTATGAGTAACGAAACAATAACTCTTGTAAAGGATACTGTTCTTGCATTTACATTAAGCGTAGTGGATTTGCTTACCGCCGCCAAGGATGCTGTAAACGTTTACGTTACGCTTTCTCCCCTTGTGTATGCAGGTATATTTTTCCTTGTGTTTAATGGCGCTTTGACGTTGCTTTTCGGGTACATAGAAAAGAAAATGTCATTCTATAAGGAGTAACGGCTATGGCATTTCTTGAAATAAAAGGCTTTCAAAAATCATTCGGCGATATAAACGTTCTTAAGGGTGTAGACGTTTCTCTTGAAAAGGGCGAGGTTTTATCCGTAATCGGCTCATCGGGAAGCGGTAAAACAACACTTCTGCGCTGCATAAACTTTCTTGAAGCTGTGGATAACGGCGTTATGGTGTTAGACGGTGAAACACTTATAAGCTCAGAAGGCGGTAAAAAGGAAAACGAGCGTGCAATAAGAAAAAAGATGCTCAATTTCGGGCTTGTATTCCAGTCCTTCAACCTTTTTCCCCAATATACGGTTATCAAAAATATAACTCTTGCCCCGACCCTTTTACTTAAGGAGAATATAAAGGCATTTGAAAAGGAGCTTAAAGGTGATAAAACACTTACCTCAAGGGAAAGGCGTATAAGGGTAAGTGAATTTAAGGCTAATCAAAGGGGAAAAATAGAGGAAAACGCAATAGAGCTTTTAAGGGCCGTTGGCCTTGAGGATAAGGCAGAGGCGTACCCCTGCCAGCTTTCAGGCGGCCAATGCCAGAGGGTTGCTATTGCAAGGGCTCTTGCATTAAACCCAAAGGTGCTTTGCTTTGACGAGCCTACAAGCGCACTTGACCCGGAGCTTACAGGCGAGGTGCTTAAGGTAATACGCTCCCTTAAGGGCAAGGACAGAACAATGATAATAGTAACCCACGAAATGGAATTTGCCAGAAATGTTTCGGATAAGATAATATTTATGGCAGACGGCGTTGTAGAGGCACAGGGTACACCTGATGAGATTTTCTCACAGGTATCATCAGAGCGCTTAACCCATTTCCTTTCAAATATATCCGGCAGGGAGGGTGTGTGATATGGAGCATCAGGAATTGTTTGAAATTATAGTAAGCCTTGATAACGTAGAGGACGTAAAGGCATTTTTTGATGATTTATGCACGAAAAAGGAGCTTGCCTCAATGTCCCAGCGCATCAACGCAGGCAGGCTTTTGAAAAACGGTGAAACCTACGAAAGCATAATAAAGAAAACGGGAATATCCTCAACAACACTTTCAAGAGTATCCACGGCCCTTAAATACGGCGAGGGGTATAAGAAATTTTTGTGATAAGCAGTAAGGCACTTGATTTAACCAGGTGCCTTTATTATATACAGAAAACCACGCGATAGTAGTACAGTTCAAAAGAGGTTAACCGATGAGAAAACAAAAAAACAAGTGATAAGGTGTAATAAAATATGTGTCTGTAGGGACCGGCGTCCTCGACGGTCCAAAAGCAAGGGATAAAGCAAATATTTGGACATACAAAATATGTTAGGGTATGATTGAATAAAAAGCAGAATTTGTTTTGTTCAAGCCGAGTCTATACTCATACGATTGTGTAAAAAACGCCTAAAAAGGACCGTCGAGGACGCCGGTCCCTACAATGTATGATAAATTTAGAGCGAACCCGTTTATGGGTAGTAAGTAATAATTGCATGGCTGGCAGGCCAAAAATAAACGCACTTGTGCGTTGCCAGTAGTGGTTGGGGCTATGCCTGAAAATGAAAAACCACCCGCCCTACAAGGGCGGGTTTCTTTTTCCCCCTACAGCCTTGCCTCCCACTCTGGGGGAGGTTAGTTATTGCCTGGCGGTTAATAAGATTAATCGCGTTAATAAGATTAACTGCGGCAAAACAGGAGAGGGTAAAAACTATAGAATATTTATAACCCTCTCACCCGCTAAAGCGGGAGCTCCCCCAAAGGGGGAGCCAAGATTTGTGTCTTGTAATTACTGTACCTATAATAAACACAACCCAAAGGCTCCTCTTTAATAAGGCAAGAGGGATAGTAGTAAAGCCCCATATATAACGGCGGGAGCAAGCCCCCGCCCTACATACCTGTTACCTGTTACTTCTTACCTATTACTCACCCTTTCATCCGCTTCGTGGTTTGTAATTACCGTATCTGTTATCTACCCAACAACAAAGCCTCCCTGTACAGGGAGGCTTTGTTAATCTGAGGGTTAAACTCACTCGCTCCTCAAGGCAACCACAGGGTCCTTCTTTGCGGCGCTTCTTGAGGGGATAATGCCTGCAAAAAGTGTAAGAAGCATGCTTATTGCAACTAATATAACACCTACCTCAACGGGCAATATTGCGTTAAGATTATCTATACCTGTGAAATAGTGCAGTATAAGGTTTATGGGTATGCACAGCAGATAGGTTATAACTACGCCTAAGGCGCCTGAGGTAAAGCCTATAATAAGCGTTTCTGCGTTGAACATTCTTGCAACGTTTTTCTTTGAGGCGCCTATTGCGCGAAGAATACCTATTTCCTTTGTTCTTTCCTGAACGGAAATAAGGGTGATAACACCTATCATAATAGAGGATACCACAAGAGAAATAGAAACGAATGCTATTAGAACGTAGGTGATTGCGTTGATTATTATAGTAATGGAGGACATCATAATACCGATGTAATCCACGTAGGTTATTTTCTTAAGCTCGTCGTCGATACCTGCATTGTAATCCGCAATAAACTCCTCTATAAAATCCTTGTTTTCAAAGGATGATGCGAAAAGGTTTATGCTGGAGGGTGAATCAAGGTCCACGTAACCAAGCTTTTCAAGGTTTTCATCATATGTGCTTTCGGAGAATGAAAGCACGTGAGCGTAATATTCGGAGCACTGCTCGTTTGTATACGTGCCAAGGGCCATATCAAACGCAACCGCAAGCTCTTGGGGTGTTTTGGAGGCAAGCTGTGCCTTTACACCTGCGGCATACTGCATTTTACCCTGCTCACGAAGCACCTGCCCAACAAGTTCTGTAAGGTCGTCGTCATTCATAGAGGAAATATAGCCCATAAGCTCCTTTTCGTTAAGGCTCATTTGCTGTGAAAGCACCATGGATATAAATTTTTCCATGGATTCCCTGTTCATTTTGTCTAATGAAGAGGAAACGAAGGAGTTAAGGTATTCCGCAGGGGGGATACACATAATCGTTGTGTATGCCTCGGCCTTTTGCCTTTCGTTAAGCTTCTGAACGTGAAGTCTGAAAAGCTCAGCCTTTTGCCCTACCGTAAGGTTGGACGTGTTTTCCTTAAAGGGAAGGCCTGTGAATATGTCGGTGGTGGTGCTTGAAAGCTGCGCCTTTATTGCATCGCTTTCGTGGGATGCCTTTACGATGTGCTCCGTAAGAGCCTTTGTATAGCCTATTGAGCCTGTAAGCATTCCCGAGGTAGCCTCTTTATTGGGGCGGACAATACCTGAAACCCTTAAGCTTAAGCCGTTATCGTAAAGGTATTTCATACCTGCCTGGGAATCCCTTAAGTCTGCGTAAAGCCCCGTTGCCTCGTCGAGAACGTAGCAATCGGAATTAAGCACAACCATAAAATCCTTGTTTATTATCTCTTGGTATGACCATTCCTTCATGGTAAGGTCTATCTGGGTTTTGTTTATAGCCGCGTCTGCAAGAAGGTCCATATGCTCCTTGGATAAAAGGCCAAGGGCATAAAGTGTCATATCGTCAAGCTCGTTCTTTTCGTCAAGCACAAGGACGATTTCGTCGTAGCGGTTGGGCCATGAGCCCTCTATAACGTCGTATTGCTTTTTAAGCAGGGGGTTTATAAGGTCTCCGCCCTCACCGCCGAGCATCTCCTGCCATAAAATTGCGGAGGAGCCTGCGGTAGGGGCTGTTGCAAAGCCAAAGGTTTCACCCATATTAAGCATGGAGGAAAGGCTCATACCGAAATACTCAATAAGAAGGTCCTCAAGAAGCTTCTGGGTGTCGGAGTATATTACGGTGCCGTCGGGGTCCTTGGTATATACCAGGAGATTTGTGTTGTAGGTGTACTGTACGCCTGTAAGGGATGATTTAAGTGTGGATTCCTCAAGGCTTTTTTGAAGCTCAAGCTCAAGGACGTCCTTAAATGTTTTAAGGTCGTTTTCTACCTTTTCCGCAGAGTTAAGAGCGCTTACCATATTGTAAAGCATGGGCTTCTGGTAAACCTTGTCGTCCCCGTGCTCGGTGTTGGAGGATGCCTGACCCATAAACGCCTCAAGAAGGGAGCTCATATCCATATGCTGCGCCTCAAGAGTTATGGGGTAGGAGGAAAGGGTGTCCTCCTGAACGGCGTTTATATATGTTGTCATTCCCTGTGAAACGGCAAATATAAGGGCTATACCTATTATACCTATGCTTCCTGCAAAGGATGTAAGCACCGTTCTTCCCTTTTTGGTAAAGAGGTTTTTAAGTGAAAGGGAAAAGGAGGTAAAGAAGGACATTGAGGGCTTCTTTTCACGCCTGCGCTTTTTGGCGGGAAGAGGGGCTTCCTTTTTAACCTCGGCAAGCTCCTCGGGTGAAAGGGGAGCGGAATCACTTAATATCTCGCCGTCAAGCATACGGATTATTCTTGTGGAATACTGTTGAGCAATATCGGGGTTGTGGGTTACCATAACCACAAGGCGGCTTTTGGATATTTCCTTAAGTATATCCATTACCTGTATGCTTGTCTGGGTGTCAAGTGCGCCGGTAGGCTCGTCTGCAAGAATAATATCAGGGTCGTTTACAAGGGCGCGGGCAATAGCAACCCTTTGCATCTGCCCGCCGGACATTTCAGCGGGCTTTTTGTAAAGCTGATCACCGAGGCCAACATCCTCAAGCACGGCCTTTGCTCTTTTTCTTCTCTCTGACTTTGAAACACCGGAAAGAGAAAGGGCTAATTCCACGTTCTGGAGAACAGACTGATGAGGAATAAGGTTGTAGCTCTGGAATACAAAGCCTACGGAATGGTTGCGGTATGCGTCCCAGTCCCTGTCCTTAAAATCTTTTGTGGAGCGTGAATTGATTATAAGGTCTCCCGTTGTATAGCTGTCCAGGCCGCCTATTATATTAAGAAGAGTGGTCTTGCCGCAGCCTGATGGGCCCAATATAGATACGAATTCACTTTCACGGAACTGTATTGATATACCCTTAAGGGCCTTTACTACGGTATTGCCGGCAGGGTAATCCTTTTTGATATTTTTTAATTCTAACAAATTTTATCGCTCCTTTCAGGAAAGATATATGCTGTATGCTTGATTCATAATCTGGAATTTACGGTGTAGCCGTATACGTTCAAAATAACCTCGCCGTCTATCTGTAACGCGCAGGGGCTTTTGAATTTTACCGATATTTCATGGCCCTCCATTATTTTTACAATGGACTTGTATCTGACGTGGGTACCCTTGAATACAGTGGGGAATACACGCAGAAGAAATAATTTAGGCGCGTTATGTATTATTGCAAGAGAAACCTTATGCTCCTTGTTTCTTCTGCTTTGGTTAGGCGCAGGCTGTGCGCCGCCGCCGAAGAACTTGCCGAACATTGTCGGGGCCATATATACGCTTTTGAATTCGTATTTTTCACCGTCCACCCACACCGTTGCATCAGAGGGCTTGTATCTGAAAAGAAGTCCCCCAAGGGCTATGGACGTGTAATTTATTTTCTTTTTACCTCTTGCCCTTAATTCGTCGCTGCGCTGGCAGCAGTAGCCGTCCAGCCCGTAGCCTATTGCGTTAAAAAATCTGTACGCTACGCCGTTTACCGTTGCAACAGGGAGATTTTTCATATACTCGTTTATAAGTATGGGGGCGGATTGCTTTTCAACACCTAAATCCCTTAAAAAGTCGTTTCCGCTACCCGTACCGAAGAAATACAGGTCGTTTTTAAGAGGGATACCCTCTATGGCGTTTATGAATCTGTTTAACGTGCCGTCCCCGCCGCAGACTATAATACTGTCGTCATTATCAAGGGACTCAACAAAGCCCCTGTAATCGAATTCAGGCGTAAGGTAAATGTATTCAAGAGTATCACCGGGGTAATAGCCCTGAAGCCTTTTTTCGTTGACGCTTTTGTTTTTGTTACCTGCCAATAGATTGTATAAAACGTATTTTTTGCCCACTGTTTGTTATCTCCGAAAATAATATATAATGCTTTTATACCACTTTACGCTGTTTTTTTCAAGTTTATTCCAAAATACCCGCTTATCCGCGGAGCTTTCTGCAATATTGGGTACAGAGCTTATCCGTACAGCTGGAGCATTGAAGGGCAACGTTGGAGCCCTCCCAGAATCTTTCCGGATACATCATAACGCAAACCTCCCATACCACCCACACGGCAAATGAAAGCGCAACAAGTGAAACGGAGTAAAAGCCGTTTATGAATATCATAGGGGTAAGCATCATAAGGTGGTCCCAGTTAAATATTCTGCAGGTGGTACAGCACTTGTTTTTCATAATAAGCCTGAAGGGACACCACACAAGCACGCATATAAGGTCGCATACGTAGAACGTGATGCTTGTCATAAATAAAAACACAGGGGAGATTACGCCTGTATAATACAGCGCGCCCAGCACAAAAAGCATAATAGCCCATATAACAAAAACCTTGTAGGCAGAGCGCGTGGTGGAAATTATATACGCCCTAAGTGTTTCGTGATTTATTTTTTCGCGGATAGGCTTAAAATGGGCGGAAAACAGCTTTTGAGAGCCTAAGGGTATCTTTTTCTTTATGGGTATAAGCTGACAAATCATATCTCCCACCCATATTGCCCACAGAATGTGGAATACGGAAAACTCCGTAAAAAAGCCTGCTCCGTTTAGTACGCTAAACTGTGAGGGTGAGAATATAAGCACGAAAACACTTGCAATAAGTATAAGGCATCTTATTACAAGGCGGGCAATATACCTTTTTCTTGTATCCGAAAGGGCTTGCTTTATTTTTCGTGCCTTTGCCATTTACTTTTATATCTCCTTTATGTTTTTGCAATAAATTTGTTACCGCAGCTTTTGCAGGTGATTTTCACCTTGCCCTTGCCGCGAGGGACCCTCAGTGTTGTTTTGCAAACCTTGCATTTGAAGTATTTGTACTTTTTCCTGTCTTTTATACGCCTTGCGGCAGAGGAAAAGAAATTTTTTATTTTGAATTTGATTTTAAGGTACACATCAAGCTCCCGCCTTCTTGCGGTATAGTTAAGTGAAAAGAATCTCACGCCCTCCCATATAACAAGCCCCATACCGAGAAACGTTAAAAATCCCATGTAGGGTATATAGCTTAAAAGTGAAAGCAGAAGAGATATTGCAAGTAATACAATTCCCAATTCATCTGTTTTGTAGCAGCGTGAAAGATAACTTTTTATTTTATACATTAGGTTGGCAAATCTGTATTTCATGGAAATTTTCACCTTTCTCATTATATAAACAATTATAATACAGTTTTCTTAAAATAAACGTAAAAAAGGAATGAATCTTTTGTTTTTGCCTACTACCAAAATTTTATTTCAGTCTGCTCTTTACTGCCTTCTGCCGGTATTCTGTGAAGAAGAGAATTCATTTTCTGATCAAGCAGAGTACTAAGCCAGGCGCAGTCCAGCAAATCCTTGGCAACATCATCGGAAACAGATACGTCTTTTTTATATCTTATTTGATGCTCAAGGCTTGCCCAGGAATCCATGGCAATCGTTCTCAACTGTATTTCTGCTTTTACAGTCCTCTTTTCATTGGAAAGGAAAATCGGTATTGCCACAACGAGATGCAGACTGCGGTAGCCGTTTTCCTTTGGATTTACAATGTAATCCTTAAAGGAAATAAGCTTTACGTCATCCTGCTGTATAAGCGTTTCCGCTACCGTATATACGTCATCAAGAAAGGTGCATATTACTCTTACCCCTGCAATATCGTTAAGATTATTTTCCATTGAGGAAATACTTGTACCGAGGTTTTTTCTCAATAGCTTTTCCTTTATGCTCTGGGGACTTTTAAGCCTTGTTTGTATGGAGCTTATTGGGTTTCTGTCGTGAGTAAGGGAGTACCCCTCATTGAGTACCTTGAATTTTGTTTCAAGCTCCATTAAAGCACAGCGATAGTAGGACATAAATTTAACGAATTCTGCGGTTTTATCGCTGATCCATTTAAGCGTGGCGTCGTCTGTAGTGGAGCGTAGCCTTGATATGTAATAGCTGTCTGTTTGGGTTGAGGGTAGATTTAAGGATGTGTTATCGTCATTATTCATAATATTTTATCACCTATAAGCCGAATTACAGAACAGAGCCGGGTTCTGTTATTACGTGGATTTTAATGTGTCGGTGGCGGGCTGTACGGACGGTATATGTACGGTGAAGGTGGTGGCTCTGTTTTGGCTTTCAACGGTAACGCTTCCGCCGTGAAGCTCAACAGCCCGTTTTACAATGTTTAAGCCTATGCCGTTGCCCAAGCCGGAATGAGATTCATCCACCTGGTAAAATTTGTTGAATATACGGGGTATGCTTTCGGGAGGAATGGTATTACCTGTGTTGGAAACGGAGATATTCAAATATTCATTATCATCACTGCGAATATCTATTGAAACACACCCCTTGTTATCGGAGAATTTTATTGCATTATCTATAAGATTTATCCACACCTGCTTAAGCAGATCCTCGTTGGCGTATACGTAATACTCGTTGAAATCTACGCATAGTGAAATGTCCTTTGCCGTCCATTTATCTTCAAATAAAAGCATTACAAAGCGTATTTGCTCTGACAGGTTAAAGTATGAAATATCCGTAAGTATGCTTTGATTTTCTACTTTGGTGAGATTGAGCACGTTGGTTGCCATCTGGGCAAGGCGAAGAGATTCCTCCTCGATAATATTTATGTATTCTTTACGTTCATCCTCCGTAAGGTCTGCATTTTTGAGAAGCTTTGCAAAGCCGGCGATGGAAACTATGGGAGTTTTGAATTCGTGAGAAAAGTTGTTTATAAAATCGGAACGGAGCATTTCTGTATTTTCAAGCTCCTCAGCCATTTTGTTAAAGCTGGTTTTCATCTCCACAAATACGGGATGCGTGTTTATGGGGCGCCCGAAATCAAGCCTTGCGGAAAAATCCCCCGAGGCAAGCCTGTTCATCTGAGTTATTATTCTGTTTATCGGACGAAGAGGCTTGCGGCTAACGAAGGGGGATATGCATACACCGACTGCAATACATACCAGGTTCATAAAGAGAAGGAAGGGTATTATTTTAGGAAAATCGTATGATATTACACCTGTGCTTGCAAGCAGATATATAACTATGGAGGAAAGGAATGTTGTTATTGCGTGTATAGCAATTACAACTACCGAAAAAAGGAAGAGGACCTTAATTTTTATGTTTTTTTCTTTGGATCTCATATTTTTTTAACAGCCTTATACCCCAAACCTCTAACAGAGATTATTTCAAATTCGTTCCAGCCCTCGAAGCGTTTGCGCAGACGCCCGATATGAACCGTTACAGTTTCCCAGCCCGTTTCACTGTCTGCCCCCCAGATTTCATCCATAAGCTGAATACGGGTGAAAATTCTTGAGGGGTAAGACAGTAATTTATATAAAAGCAGGAATTCCTTTTGGGGAAGCTCCTGTTGTTGTCCGTTTTTTGATACAGTAAATGAATCGTAGTCAAGAACAACGTCGCCTATAACGATTCTGCGCTCGGTAACAATTTGTGAACGGCGTAAAAGAGCCTTGATTCTCAAAAGCATTTCATCCTCGTCTATGGGCTTGGTTATGTAATCGTCTGTGCCTACCAGAAAGCCCCGGCGCTTATCCGAGGGAAACTGCTTTGCGGAAACCATAAGTATCGGTAGGCTTATGTTTGAGCTGCGAAGGGTTTGTGTGAATTCATAGCCATCCATTTGGGGCATCATTATATCAAGTACGATAAGGTCGATATGCTCTTTATCCATAAAATCAAGAGCCTCGCTTCCGTTTGAGACAGTAAAGACGTTGTATTTTTCTCTTTCCAGTATTGCTTTGAACAGAAGACGTGTGTTTTTATCGTCATCCACAACAAGAATATTAACCATGCTGAATCTTCCTTATATGATGTTACGGAGAAATAATATATCCGTTTAATAAACTCTATATAAACAAAGGAGGTAAATTACGCTGTATTTACCTCCGTGTAGTGTTTGTTTATCAAAGCTCTTTTAGCGCTTTTTCAAATATCTCTTTATGCTGAATAAGCTCTTCCTTTCGGCTTTGCGCCTCATCGGGCACAAGGCTTAAAAGCTTATTTACCTTTTCCAGCTTCAAGGTAACGTATTCCTTAAAAAGAGGGCCCTGCTCACGGGCGCCCTTTCTGCCCAGCAGCTCCTCCGCAAGGGTGTAGGGTGTATCCTTATGGGGTATAGCCTTTATCACCTCGTATATACGCCCGTTTTCACGTACAAGGCTTTCTCGGGTTATCTTAAGGGGAAGCCTCCAAAGCCCTGCTCTTAATTTAGAGGTGTTTTGCATAGGTATCATTACTATACTTTGGGCTGCGGTGCATATTTTGGGGGAGCCTGCAAGTATCCTAAGAATCAAATCCCCGCCCATACCCGCAATAAATATAACGTCCGCCTCGTTTGGCTTAAGGGGTACAAGCCCGTCTCCCACACGGCATTCTATTTTATCCGTAAGGCCCATTTCCTCTGTAAGAACAATGGCCTTATCAAGGGATTTTTTGCTTATATCCGTGGCTATTGCCCTTTGCGCAATACCCTTTGCTACGGCGTATACGGATACAAAGCCGTGGTCTGTGCCTATATCGGCAAGCACGTTGCATTTGCCTACGGCTTCAAGACCTGCAAGAAGCCTTGGCTGATGGTTGATGTTAAAGCTTACCATTTGCTTGTCAACCCTACGGGCTCGTAATTATTTATGTATTCCAACGCATCAGATACGCTGTTGGATACGTGATAATATTTTTCGAAGCTTGCCTTGGTGAATTTTTCGGAAAACATAGTGGAAAGCTGGTGTATAAGCCCGTCGTAAAATCCGTCGAGCTGTACTATTACTATGGGCTTATCCATATATCCAAGTTGCTTTAAGGTAAGTACGTCAAAAAACTCGTCCATTGTGCCGAAGCCACCGGGCAGTATTATAAAGGCGTCTGCCATATCGGACATTTTCTTTTTTCTTGTGTACATATCAGGGGTAACCTCAAGGCTTGTACAGTGCTCGTAGGCGATGCCCTTGATATTGAGCCTTTCGGGGATAAAGCCGTATATACTGCCGCCCTCCTCACGTACGCCCTCTGCAACCTCGCCCATCATACCTATGATGCCTGCGCCGTAAACAAGAGCGTCCCGGGCCTTGCCTATTGCTCTGCCCAGGCTTCGGGCAAGCTCAAGGTATTTTTTATCAAGAACGGTGCTTGATGAAGTATATACACAGATTTTTTTATTCATGGTCTACACCTTAAAAGCGGATAGAAAGATATTTTTCGTATGCCTCATCCCAGCGTTCTGCCTCTGTGGGAAGGTATTCCGTTGTGGGAAAGCTGCGTGAAACAAGCTCGCGGATGTCGTTGATGCCATTAAGCTCACCAAGACCTGCAAGCTGCATTGCGATATTGCCTATTGCAGTTGCCTCTACGGGTCCGCATACAACCTTGCGGTTTATAGCGCATGCCGTAGCGCGGTTGAGGAAGAGATTCTGTGAGCCGCCGCCAACAATGTGAAGCGCATCGTACTTAGGCGCATTGGGAAGTGCCTCAAGAGAATTGAGAACGTGCCTGTATTCCATTGCAAGGCTTTCATATACACAGCGTGTAACGGCGCCTATTGTTTCGGGCACGGGCTGACCTGTGCGTCTGCAGAATTCCTTAACCTTATCGGGCATATTGCCGGGGGACATAAACTCCTTTGCGTCGGGGTTGATAAATGAAACAAGGGGCTTTTCCTTTTCTGCAAGGTCTACAAGGTCTGCAAATGAGAAATTGTTGCCCTCGGAGTTCCATTTTCTTCTGCACTCCTGAATTATCCAGAGGCCCATGATGTTCTTGAGTATTCTGTATGTAGAGAATACGCCGCCCTCGTTTGTAAGGTTGTTTGCAAGAACAGTGGGGTCAAGGCAGGGGGTTGTGCTTTCCGTGCCCATAAGGGACCATGTTCCGCTGCTTATGTACGCAAAGTTTTCGCCCTTCTTTGCGGGAACGCTTGCAATAGCAGATGCTGTATCGTGGCCTGCAACGGATATAACGGGAATCTCTCCAACTGAAAGCTCACTTGCAAGTGAGGGGAGAAGCCTGCCTCTGAACTCACCGGGCTCGTTAATAGAGGTAAATATATGCTCGGGGAGGCCAAAGCTTCTGATTAAATCCATATCCCAGGACCTTGTGGCAATATTTATAAGCTGTGATGTGGATGCTATTGTGTATTCCGTAGAAACTGCCCCTGTAAGGAAGTACGCAAAAAGGTCCGGCATCATAAGAAGAGTGGATGCGTTGTCAAGAAGATAGGGAGTATCCTTTTTGGATGCAAGAAGCTGGTAGAGGGTGTTGAAGTTGAGAAACGCAAGGCCTGTTCTGGAGAAAATATCCTCCTTGGCCATTGTGGAGTATGCGCCCTCGGGGTAGCCGTCTGTACGAAGGTCCCTGTAATGGTAGGGGTTTGAAATAAGCCTGCCGGCATTATCTAAAAGACCGTAGTCTACGCCCCAGGTATCTATACCGATAGATGAAATTTCGCAGTCTGTTTTCAAAAGGCCCTGCTTCACCTGGTTGAAGAGGCCGGGGAAATCCCAGCAGAATGCCCCAGCAAGGTTTACGGGATCATTGGAAAAACGGTGTATTTCTCTTAATGAAAGCCTTTCGCCGTCGTATTCACCAATAATGCCTCTGCCGCTGCTGGCGCCAAAATCGTATGCAAGAGTATTAAGCTTTTTCATATTTATCCAGGGGTGCTTTATGCACCTCTCCTTTCAGGAAAATGAATTTCCATTATTATACCATATATTTAATTGTATATAAAGCCAATACCCGCATATATTATTCACCTGTTTACAAAATTTTATGTAAAATGATTTTTGTATCATTACACTTAAATAAGGGAATGATATAGTAAGACGCAGCGCTTTACGGCGTGCGCTTTGTAAATACAGAAAGAATACAGAAAGGAAAAAACGTATGGGATTAGATAAAACGGCACTTACACTTGTAATCATAGGTGCTCTTAACTGGCTTTTGGTAGGTGTTTTTCAGTTCGACCTTGTTGCGGCAATATTCGGCGGACAAACAGCAACCTTAAGCAGAATAGTTTACGCCCTTGTAGGTATTGCAGGTACCTGGTGTATAGGACTCCTTTTCAGAGATTGGAAAAGGGTATGCGTAGTGGAAGAAGGGGCAAAGTAATCTCTTCATATTAAGCCTTAAGGGGCGGGGATTCTCTCTGCCCCTTATTTATTGCGGTGTATCATTAATTAAAAATATTCAAGCTTTCTTGACTGTGGGGCTGTGTTTGTGTATAATATTTAATGGCACAGGATGTGCCGTAAATTAGTAAAACGGAGCAATTATGGAATTTTTATTCGAAAATTTTGCTGCTATCACATGGAAAATGATAGTTATGTGGGCAATCGGTGGTATTCTTATCTACCTTGCTATCAAGAAGGATATGGAGCCTACCCTTCTTCTCCCCATAGGCTTTGGCGCTATATTGGTTAATCTGCCTTTTTCAGGCGCTATAACACAGGTAATAGAGGGCGTTACAGAGCACGGCGCACTTGACATTCTTTTCAATGCAGGTATTGCAAACGAGCTTTTCCCCCTGCTTTTGTTTGTAGGTATAGGCGCCATGATAGACTTTGGACCGCTGTTTACAAACCCCAAGCTTATGCTTTTCGGCGCAGCAGCACAGTTCGGTATATTCTTTACCTTAAGCGTTGCAACTCTTCTTGGCTTTGATATTACAGACGCAGCATCTATCGCTATTATCGGCGCTGCAGACGGCCCTACCTCAATATTTGTTGCAAACTGGTACGGCACAAAGTATCTGCCCGCTATTATCGTTGCGGCATATTCTTACATGGCCCTTGTTCCCATTGTTCAGCCCCCTGTTATAAGGCTTATTACAACAAAGAAGGAGCGCTCTATAAGAATGGACTACAACCAGCGTGATATTCCTAAAATAGTACGCATTTTGTTCCCCATTGTTGTAACTATTCTTGCAGGTCTGTTTGCTCCCCGTTCAGTTGCTCTCGTTGGCTTCCTTATGTTCGGCAACCTTATACGTGAGTGCGGCGTTTTGGATAATCTTTCCGAAACTGCACAGAAGGTCCTTGCAAACCTTATCACGCTTTTCCTCGGCATTACAATCGCTTCAAAAATGCAGGCAGATCAGTTTATCAACGTTGAAACTCTTATGATTTTGGGTCTTGGCTTGTTCGCATTCGTATTCGATACAGTTGGCGGCGTTATGTTTGCAAAGCTTATGAACCTCTTCAGCAAGAAGAAAATAAACCCCATGATAGGCGCTGCAGGTATTTCTGCATTCCCCATGTCTGCAAGAGTTGTACATAAGATGGGCCTTAAGGAGGATCCCTCAAACTTCCTTCTTATGCACGCAGCAGGCGCAAACGTTGCAGGTCAGATCGCCTCTGTTATTGCAGGCGGTATGATAATGAGCCTTATCGTACGATAATTTGAAGGGAGGAAAAACAGATGTTTAATTTTATAGCAAATATGATTTTATCAACAGCCACTCCTACTCCCTCCGGTGTATTCTCTAAATTTGTAGAAACGCTTTCCTATATGTGGAAGGGTATGCTGGGTGTTTTCGTAGTTATCGTATTGGTTATTTTAGGCGTATATCTTATGCTTGCCATGTTCAGAAAGAAAAAGAAATAAAATGCTTGAATGAAAGCGGGTGCTTATTAAGCACCCGTTTTTTATTGACATAACAGCGCGCAAATAATATAATCAAGATATACTTTATATACGAAAGGCAAAAAATATGAAAAAAATCACGTTAAAAATAGAGGGTATGGCTTGCCCGAGATGCGAGGCACGTATAAACGGAGTAATTGAAGAAAGATTAAGCCCCGTAAGCGTTGTATCCTCACACACCAAAAAAACCTGTGTTATTACCGTTAACGAGGACGTGGAGGATGCTCTTCTCAAGACTCTTATAGAGGATATGGGCTTTACTCTTCTCGATATCACCCGTGAGGATTACGTAAAAAAGGGCTTGTTCGGCTTTCTGAAAAGGTAATTTCCCGTATTTGTTTTTGATTGGTTGACATAAAGGAGATTAAAATATATAATCGCATTACCCTATAATTATCCAAGGAGGAAGCTGTGGGTATTTTTGCTAAGGACGTGCCGACGTGGATGTACGTTATGTTTTCGCCGGTAATATTAATAATACTGGTTTGGTTTTTTATGCTTTTGACATGGACGTGGAAAAGCGTGTGCTCACATGCAACCCTCCGCCCCGAAAAAAAGGATATGTGGCGCAGTATATGGCGCTCATTCAGAACCGCAGCCCTTGCAAACCTGCTTTCCTGTGCATTTGTTTTAATTGCTGAAATTGTAGACGGTATGTCCTCAAACGTTCTGCGCTCACTTACTCTGTGGGATAATGCCATTACGGCAATTATTTACGTGCTTCCCTTAATTGTAAGCATTATTGTTATATTCCTTAAAAACAGAGCCCTGGGCTTTGAAATGACAGACAGACGCGCATACGTGCGTATGGCTGCAATAGTGTCAACTCTTTTCTGTTCACCCTGGTATCTTATAATTCCCACAGTTGCGTGGAGGCTTGTTGAAGCAATTTAACATCTTTTGGATATAAGAATTATGTAGCTTAAAGGGGAAAAAATATTGCCGTTACGGCTTATATGCCCCCAAAGCCTGAAAGGATTAAAAATGGAAAACAAAAAATATAAAAAGCATACCGTGCTTTATCTTTATGAAAGTATTGTTCCCGCCGCGCTGTTTTTTATTGTTGGCGCAGTGCAGCTTTACTTTTATTTTTCAGGGCTTAATCACCCAACAGTACCCTCCACAGGCCTGGACCTTTTTGCGGCAATAGTATTTTTCGGTCTTGCCGTGTTTGCCGCCCTTTATATGGGGGTAAGAACGGTTTCATTTACGGATAAGGGTATAGAGTATAAATCCCTTTTCAACACTTATTTTACCCCGTGGGAAAGCGTGGATAACATTAAAATAATGAAAAACTCATTCGGCGCATACGGAAGAGGCTCTTATATACTTATGACAAGCGGCGCCTACACCCCGGACCAGTGCACGTGGCGTGTAAATAATAACGGTCTTGTTGCGGTTAAGTACAGAAAAAAGCTTCTCGAGGAAATAAAGAAATACAATTCCTCCCGCGTAATAAACCTTGATAAAATCCGCGCAGTTGCAATAATAGAAAAAAATTAAGTAAAAAATGAAAAATCCGATCTGCAGAATATATGCAGGTCGGATTTTTGTTTATCTGTACTTTTTTATAGCCTCAACAAGCGCCTCGATGTTTTCGAATGGGAAGCCGTTATCTGCCTCGATATAAAACCAAGCTCCTCCCTTATCCGGGCGGAATACCTCAAATTCCCTTTCCACAAGCCTCGTTACGTCCTTTGGCGTGCCGTAGGTCATTGTAAAGGCTCTGTCCGTATGTATCTCAACGGCAAGGGAAAGCTCTCTGCACCTTTTTGCAAGAAGCTCCATATCATAGGCGGGCAACTGCGGCCATATAGAGGTAACGCCTATTTCCTTTAAGTCAGGGAGAATATCGTATATATATCCGCAGCTGTGAAAATGTATGTCGACACCCTTTTCTGCGGCAGGAGCAAAAAGTCTTTTAAGCCGCGGCTTAAAGAAGCGTCTCCAGTCATCAGGAGAAAATATAAGTGAATTCTGGGTACCGTAATCATCACCGAAGCTGATGCCGTCGGGGTGCGCCCTCAATGCCTTCGTAAGAAGATACGTGTCGTATTCAACAACCTTATCCGCAAGTATATTTACCGTTTTTTCGTTGGTGGCAATATCGCATAAAACGTTTTCATCTCCGTACAGGGCAATAAGCCTTTCGTAAAGGCTTCCGCATCCGCACTGGGTGTAATATCCCATTTTCTTATTCTCGTCAACCCAGCTCATATCATTCGTAAGGCTGTCCTCGTCGCATGGTATGGGAGGCTTGAGGCTTATGGCGTCCTCAAGAGATGAAACGGGTCTTTTGCAGGGTATTCCCGTAATGCCGAATATGCGGTATTCCCACGTAGTACCCCATTCATCCTCTGCAAAGGAGTGAAATCTGCCGTTGTCATCAAAGGCATCATTTGGCAATACAGGGATAGGCATTCTTTCAAAGGGGAAAAAATCCCCCGGCATTGTTTCATAGAGGTCGTTGAGCTTTTCACCGTGCTCATAGTAGCCTACGGGGCAGTAATAATACCGCACGGGCACCTTATCCACGCTTTTGAAATGCATGGCGTTTTTTACTCTTTCTCTGCTTGTCATATTTATCTCCGTATCCATACATAAGGCAAAGTCCGAGGACGTGTTGAGGACCCCGGACATTAAATCAAATAATATGTGCAAGTATGTTTTTCGTGTCATCCACAGTAAGCGCGGCGCCGTGGCTTATAAGGTCTGCGCCGGCAAACGTGCCTAAAACACCTATTGCCTGCATGCCTGCTCGCATTGCGGCGGTAACACCGGAAAGCGCATCCTCAATTACAAGGCAGTCCTTAGGGGCAACACCGATTTTTTCAGCCGCCTTAAGGAATATTTCAGGGTCCGGCTTTTTATTGGTTACGTCGCTTCCCGTTACAACAGCGTCGAAATCATCAACAGACATTCCAAGGCAACGAAGGTTTATCTTCACCTTTCTCAAATCTGCCGCAGACGCAACTGCAACGCGGTGATTTTTACGAAGCTTCAACACGGTTTCCTTAATGCTGTCAAAAAGTATAACGTCGCTTTGTGCTATTTCATCGTAAATATCGTAGGCGCGCACCTTCATCTCGGTTTGGTATTTCACGCCGTAAAGTTCCGCCACGCCACCAATGAAGGCGTCCTCCCCCATACCTGTAAAGGGAACGAAATCCTCGGGCTTTGCATTTACACCGTAATCCTTTAGAGCTTCTATACAGGCCCTTCTTATGGCGGGCTCCGTGTTTACAAGCACGCCGTCCATATCGAATATAACGGCCTTAGCGTTTATTTTAACCATAAGCTCTGCTTATTACAGATCACAGCTGCCTGTTGTTCTGGGGAAGGGAAGAACGTCTCTTATGTTTGAAATACCTGTAAGGTACATAAGAAGTCTTTCAAAGCCCAGACCGAAGCCGGAGTGGTAAACACCGCCGTAGCGCCTTAAATCGATATACCACTGATACTGCTCTATATCCATATTGAGCTCTTCCATACGCTTGATAAGCTTCTCTGCATCCTCCTCACGCTGGCTTCCGCCGATGATTTCGCCGATGCCGGGAACAAGAAGGTCGCATGCCGCAACTGTTTTGCCGTCCTCGTTAAGCTTCATATAGAATGCCTTTATGTCCTTGGGATAATCAGTTACGAATACGGGGCAGCCGTAAACCTCCTCGGTGATGTATCTTTCGTGCTCTGTCTGAAGGTCATCACCCCATTTTACAGGGTAGGAGAATTCCTTGCCTGATTTTTCGAGAAGCTCTATTGCCTTTGTGTAGGAAACCCTTACAAATTCGCTGTTTACAACGTTGTTAAGCCTGTCTATAAGACCCTTATCCACGAAGGAGTTGAAGAAGTTGATTTCCTGGGGGCACTGCTCAAGGACGTAGGAAATAACGTACTTAATCATATCCTCTGCAATACGCATATCGTCGTTAAGGTCTGCAAATGCCATTTCAGGCTCAAGCATCCAGAACTCTGCTGCGTGGCGTGCGGTGTAGCTTTTTTCTGCGCGGAAGGTAGGCCCAAAGGTGTAAACGTTCTTAAAGCCCATTGCGCAGCTTTCTGCCATAAGCTGGCCGCTTACCGTAAGGCTTACGGGGTGGTTGAAGAAATCCTTTGAAAAATCAACTGCGCCCTCATCGTTACGGGGAGGATTGTTCATATCAAGAGTTGTTACCTGGAACATCTCGCCTGCACCCTCGCAGTCGCTTCCCGTAAGTATAGGTGTGTGAACGTAAACGAAGCCTCTTTCGTTGAAGAACTTATGAAGGGCAAAGGATGCAACGGAGCGCATACGGAATGCCGCAGAAAGAGTATTGGTTCTCAAACGGAGATGAGGTATCGTACGGAGATACTCAAGTGTATGCCTTTTCTTCTGAAGGGGATAATCTGCAGGTGCAACGCTTTCAATAATAACGTCATCAGCCTTTATTTCAAAGGGCTGCTTTGCCTGGGGAGTAAGCACCAGTGTACCTACAACGCTTAACGCGCTGCCTGTGGTAAGCTTTACAGCCTCCTCGAAGTGGTTTGTCTTATCCTTTTCAATAACTGCCTGTATATTGTTAAAGCAGCTGCCGTCATTTATTTCAATAAAGCCGAAAACCTTGCTGTCGCGTACTGTACGCGCCCAGCCGCCGACGGAGACGGTTTTGCCGTCGTATTTTTCGGGAGCTGCAAAAAGTTCTTTTACGGATACGAATTCCATATCCCATACCTCCAATATGATAATTGCATTATTTTACCACAAAAAACGTAAATTATCAATAAGTAAGGCTTTTTTGTTATAAAAGACGTACATATATTTCTTGGATAAACGGGGTACACTTGCAAAGAAATATAAAATTGTTTATAATAAAATGAATGTATATCTGAAAAAGAGAGGAAAAGCTTCAATATGGAACGAGAATATACGGCTAAAGACATAGTGGTAATGAAGGGTCTGGAGGGTGTACGCCACCGCCCCGGAATGTATATAGGTACCACATCTGTAAGAGGCCTTCACCATCTTCTTTGGGAAATAACGGATAACTGTGTGGACGAGGCTATAAACGGCTATGCAGATAAAATAGAAATAGTGCTTAATGCAGACGGCAGCGTTACCGTTACTGATAACGGCAGAGGTATGCCTATTGATAAGCACCCGGAGCTTAAAATCCCTGCGGTAGAGGTTATATTCACTGTTCTTCATGCAGGCGGTAAGTTCAATTACTCAAGCTACAGCTATTCAGGCGGCCTTCACGGCGTAGGCGCATCTGTTGTTAACGCTCTTTCACGCTGGCTTGAGGTTGAAATATACCGCGACGGCAACATTTACAAGGAGCGCTTTGAGTCCAATTACAACAAGAAAACAAAGAAAATAGATTCAGGTGTCCCTGTGGCGCCCCTTACAGTAGTAGGGCAGACAAAGCGTAAGGGCACAAGCGTAACATTTATGCCTGACGACAGAGTTTTTGATACAGTTGAATTCAATTATGACACTATTGCAATGCGTATGCGGGAAACTGCATACTTAAACAGCGGACTTACAATTACTCTTAAGGATATGCGCACACGCCCTGCAAGGGAGGACGAATTCTGCTTTATGGGCGGCATAAGGGATTACGTTTCATTCTTCAACAACGATAAAAAGGCTCTTTTTTCAGATATCATATACATTTCAGGTGAATACAACGCCATAAAGGTAGAGGCGGCATTCCAGTATAACGACGGCTACAGTGAAAACATTTTCTCCTACGTAAACAATATTGCCACCACAGACGGCGGTATGCACGAAACAGGCTTCAAAACCGCTCTTACAAAGGTAATAAACGAATTTTCAAGGCGCTTTGGCGTTTTGAAGGATAAGGATGATAACTTCTCCGGAGAGGATGTAAGAGAGGGCCTTACAGCTGTGCTTTCCGTAAAAATGAGGGATATACAGTTTGAGGGTCAGACAAAAACACGTCTTGGCAACTCCGAGGCAAGGGTTGCTACGGAAATGGTTATAACCGAGGAATTCACCAAATATCTTAACGACCGCAAAAACGATAACGTAGCGAAGGCTATAACCTCAAAGGCGGTAGAGGCATCCCACGCACGCCTTGCGGCCAAAAAGGCAAAAACAGAGGCAAGAAAGAAAACCGGCGGCCTTGAAAACGCTCCCCTTATAGGCAAGCTTGCCGCCTGTACGGGAAGGGATAAGAGCAGAAACGAGCTCTTTATAGTTGAGGGTAATTCAGCCGGTGGCTCTGCAAAGCAGGGCCGTAACAGGGAATACCAGGCAATACTTTCCCTTCGCGGTAAGCCCCTTAACGTTGAGAAAACACGCCTTGCGGCAGTTGAAGGCAACGAAGAATACAGAACTATAATAGCCGCTCTGGGTACGGGTATCGCACAGGATTTTGATATTTCAAAGCTTAATTACGACAAGGTAATTATCCTCTCCGATGCAGACCAGGACGGTGCCCATATAAGAGCGATACTCCTTACATTCTTTTACAGATATATGCGGGACCTTATTAAGGACGGACATATATACATCGGTCTTTCCCCACTTTACAAGATTTCAAAGGGCGGAAAGGATGAATACGCATATACCGATGAGGAGCTTCTTGAGGTAACGAAGCGTCTTGAAAAGGGCTACACCCTTCAGAGATATAAGGGTCTTGGTGAAATGAACCCGGAGCAGCTTTGGGCAACCACTATGAACCCTGCAAACAGAAAGCTTCTTAAGGTTGATATAGAGGACGCAAAAAATGCAGAATATCTTATAACGGTGCTTATGGGAGATAAGGCGGATAAGAGATACGATTACATCATCCAGAATGCAAACTTCAACAAGAAGGACGCCTACGAGGATATAGTCCGCTGATAATTCAGGTAACACACGGGATATTGAAAGGAAACTAAAATGGCAAAGGCAAAAACACCCTCAATAGAAATACAGAACGAGGATAATATAGTTGTAAATTCCATCTCACAGGTAATGCACGATTCAATGATGCCTTACTCTGAATACGTTATATTGGAGCGTGCCCTCCCCAGAGTTGAGGACGGCTTGAAGCCCGTTCAGCGCAGGATACTCTACACCATGAAGGAGCTGGGCCTGGACCCTGAAAAGCCCCACCGTAAATCTGCCCGTATCGTAGGTGATACACTTGGTAAATATCACCCCCACGGCGACACGTCAGTTTACGATGCTATGGCGAGAATGGCGCAGGATTTTAATATGAGGGAAACCCTTGTAGACGGACAGGGTAACTTCGGCTCAATAGACGGGGATAGCCCTGCTGCAATGCGTTACACCGAAGCAAGAATGACACCCCTTGCACTTGAAATGCTAAGGGATATAGAAAAGGAATCTGTGCCCTTCCGCTTAAACTTCGACGATACTCTTAAGGAGCCCGAGCTTTTACCTGCAAGATTCCCCAACCTTCTTGTAAACGGCGCTATGGGTATTGCCGTAGGCTTTGCCACGGATATTCCCCCTCACAATTTAGGTGAGGTTATAGATGGCGTTTGCCATTATCTTGATAACCCCGAATGCTCCGTGGATGACCTTATGAAGATAATCCCCGCCCCGGATTTCCCCACAGGCGCACTTATACTTTCAGACAGCGAATTTGATAACGTATATAAAAACGGTAAGGGCAAAATCGTTATGAGGGCAAAAACCTCCTTCGAGGCGGGCCCCAACGGCAAAAAGCTTATCGTAATAAGTGAAATACCCTTCCAGATGAATAAGGCACGTATGCTTGAGCGCCTTGCAAAGCTTTGCGAGGAAAAGAAGGGCGTGCTTACAAACGTAACCGATATAAGGGATGAATCCGATAAAAACGGACTTCGCGCAGTTATAGAGCTTAAAAAGGATGCAGACGAAAAGGTTATTCTTAATTACCTTTATAAATATTCAGACCTTCAGGTAAACTACAATGCCAACATGGTTGCTATTGCAAACGGCAAGCCCGAAAGGCTTAATTTAAGGTCTGCAATAGGCTATTACGCACAGCACCAGAAGGACGTTGTATTAAAGAGAACGAAATTCGACCTTGCAAAGGCCCTTAAGGATAAGCATATACTCGAGGGTCTTATAAAGGCGGTAAGCATTATAGAGGAGGTTATTGCCACTATAAGAATGTCCAAAAGCCCCTCGGAGGCAAGGGAAAACCTTATGAAGCTTTTCTCCTTCTCCCGTGAGCAGGCTCAGGCTATATTGGATTTAAGGCTTCAAAGGCTTACAAACCTTGAGATAGTCGCCCTTAAAAACGAATTCAAGGAGCTTTGCAAGCATATAGCCCACCTTGAGGAAATAATAAGCTCTCCCGAGGCGCTGGTAAGAGTAGTCAAGGAGGAGCTTACGGAGATAAAGGAAAAATACGCAACTCCCAGAAAATCCAAGATAATAGATGCCAACGCGAAAATAGAAATATCCGAGGAGGATTTTATAGTTGCCGAGGACGTTACCGTTATAATCACACGCAACCAGGATATAAAGGTTGTGGACCAGAAAACCGTGGCGCGCTCCTCCAGCGATATAGACGATATAAACGTAGGCGCAGGTGATAACGTGGAGTACGTAATAAAGACCTCTACGGATAAGAAGCTTCTTCTCTTTACGGATATGGGCTCCTGCTACTACCTTTCACCCTCTGCTGTGCCATACAGCAAATGGCGCGACAGAGGCGTACCCTTGTCAGGCGTATTTACCTCATTCAACAGAGCGGAAAAAATTGTGGGTGTATATTCCACAAAGACCTTTGATGCAAATAAGTTCGTGCTTATGACAACCAAAAACGGTACTACAAAGAAAACCGCCCTGGACCAGTTTGATGCATCAAGAAGCAAGGTACTGGCAATAGACCTTGTTGAGGAGGATACGTTAAAAAGCGTAATTGTTACAGACGGCAAGGATGACGTTCTCTTCATATCCAAAATGGGTATGGCTCTGCGCTGCGCAAACAGTGATATAGGTGTTATGGGCAGAAATTCAAAGGGTGTACGCTCTATGAAGCTTAAGGATGGGGATTCAATATGCGCAGTATGTGAAATACACCACGATTCAGGGGCAGGGGTTGCCCTTGTAACCAATAACGGCTCCGGTAAAACAGTTTCCGCTTCCCAGATACCCTGCCAGAAGAGGGCCGGTGGCGGCTTCCAGATACTGAAATTCAATAAAAACGGCTCAAACGGCGTAAATCTTATCTGTGCAGAGTACACGTGCTCTGCTGATGAAAGAGCCTTTACGGTACAGTTTGAGGATTCCAACACGGAAAAGCTTCCCATATCATCACTTCCCAAAATGCCTGCGGCAAGCGCAGGTAAGGGCCTGTTTGACTGGCTTCAGGAAATAACCCGCTGCTTCGTTATTAAAGGATAAGTAAATATGGCACATATATTGCGGCTTGGCTCTGTTTCGAAATCCTTCGGCGCCTTCGACCTTCTTACCGACGTTAATATAAGCGTGGAGGAGGGCGCCCGTTTAGGAATCGTAGGTGCCAACGGCTGCGGAAAAACCACTCTGCTTAAAATAATGGCAGGCATTGAGGAGTACGACAAGGGCAGTATTTACCTTGCCCCATTTACCGATATTGAGTATCTTGACCAGATGCCAATGAAGGCGTCCCCCCTTACTCTTATGGAGGAAATGCTCACCGTATTTGAGCCTCTTATAAAAATGGAGGAGGAAATACGTGCCTTGGAGCATAGAATGGAGGGCTCCTATGATGAGGAGCTTCTTACAAGGTACGGTGAGCTTTCGGAAAAATTCGGTGAGCTTGGCGGGTACAGGTATATGAGTGATATAAGGGGGGTGCTTACGGGCCTTTCCTTTACACAGCAGGAATACGATAAGCCTGTAAGCGTAATGTCCGGGGGAGAGCGTACAAGGGCGGCCCTTGGTAAAATGCTTTTGAAAAAGCCCCGCCTTATGCTTCTGGATGAGCCTACAAACCATCTCGACCTCAACGCTATACGCTTTCTTGAGGGATATATAAAGGCTTCCTCCTCAACGTTTATAGTGGTAAGCCACGACAGATATTTTCTTGACGAGATATGCACCGATATAACTGAAATAGAGCAGCGGTCTGCCCTTAACTTCAGAGGCAATTATTCCGATTACAGAAGCAAGAAAACCCAGCTTAACGATATAATGGAAAAGCATTATACCCTTCAGCAAAGGGAGATAAAGCGCCTTCAGGGAATTATTGACGAGCTTAAAAGCTTTAACCGCGAAAAAAGCGTGAGGGCGGCAAGAAGCAAGGAAAAGCAGCTTGAAAGAATAAAGCTTGTAACCTCACCCTTCAGGCAGAGCAAAATGCACGTAACATTTTCAGCCCAGCGGCAAAGCGGAAACGACGTTGTAAAGGCAGAGGCGCTAACAAAGAGCTTTGATGGGGAAACGCTTTTTTCATCCCTTAACCTTGATATAAAAAGAGGGCAGAGAGTGGGCATAATCGGCCCTAACGGCTGCGGCAAAACAACTCTTCTTAAAATAATCGCAGGAATGGAAAGGGCAGATGAGGGTGAGGTAACCCTTGGCTCAAAGGTTTGTGTTGGGTACTACGACCAGAACGTTTCACGCATACACGGTGAAAAGGATGTTTTAACGGATGTTTACGACGATTTTCCCTATATGGACCTTGGAGAAATACGCAATGTTTTAGGCGCGTTTCTCTTTAAGGGGGACGACGTATTCAAGAAATGCTCCTCCTTAAGCGGCGGAGAAAAGGCAAGGGTAATGCTTGCAAAGCTTATGCTTGGCCACGATAACCTCCTTCTTCTGGACGAGCCTACAAACCACCTTGATACAGACTCCAAGGAAATTCTTGAGGACGCCCTTGACGAGTACGACGCAACAGTAATATTCGTATCTCACGACAGATACTTTATAAACTCCGTTGCTACCAACGTGCTTTCCTTTGAGGATGGGGGCGTAAATCTTTACGAGGGCGGGTACGACGATTACTTAAGCGAAAAGGAGCGTCTTAAGGAGCTTGCCCGTCTTAAGGAGGAGGGCTTAACAAAGCCCCTCACCAAAACAGCGCAGGAGAAAAGCTATAAAAAGGAAAAGGAAGCCCGTAAGGAAAGCTCCCGCATAAGGGAGAGAATGAAGGAAATAGAAAAAGAGATAACCCTTTTTGAGGAGGAAATTGCCATTCTCGAGGAAAAAATGGGGCTTCCCGAAACCTATAAGGACCCTACCTTGGCAAAGGAAATATCCTCAAGATACGAGGAGCTTAAGGAAAATATAGACTTGCTCTTTGCCGAGTGGGATGAATTATCTCAATAAAATAAAAATGGCCGTATGCAACAAAGCGTATCGGTCATTCGTCTTATAAACGGAAGGGATAATATGAGTACCAAGGATTTACGTAATGCCGATGCTCTTGCCTTTACAGAAAGCCTGATAGATAATTATTCAGACGACGTGTTGAGGCTTTGCAGAGTGTACCTTAACAGTATTTCCCTTGCAGAGGATGCCTTTCAGGAAACCTTTTTAAGGGCTCTTGATAAGGCTCACACAAAAAAGAATGGCGGCAACGAGAAATATTGGCTTTTATCCATAGCGAGAAACGTATGTAAAGATATGCTTAAAAGTGCGTGGGTAAGGCGCACTGAGGGTCTTTTTGAGGATGAAAACGGTGAAAGCAATTACCCCGATACCTCGGAGAGTGCTTTCCAAAGGGTCGAGCGTGAGGAGAAGGAAAGCCGCGTGCTTTCAGCGGTAAAGAGCCTCGATATAAAATACAGAGAGGTAATACTAATGCAGTATTACTACGATATGGATAACGAAAGCATATCACGTGTGCTTAATATAACACAAAGCGCAGTAAGAAGCAGAAGCATGAGGGCAAAAAAGCAGCTTGAGGTGCTGCTTAAGGAATATGGTACAGGCTATGAAGAATGATATAAAAAACGAGTTGAATAAAATAAATGCAGATGATTTTCTTAAGGAGCGTACCCGTATGCTCGTGCGTGAGCGCGCCGAGGAAAAAAGAGTGCGCAAGCCTTTGTGGAAATTGGTAGCCATACCCTCTGTATCCGTTGTTTTAGTGGGCTGTGCCCTTTTGGGCTTATTTGTAGGCGGTGTGTTTGACGGCTTTAAGGCATTTGACCCTATGTCCCCAAGCTACGGTGAGGTTGCCCCCGACGTTAATACAGATTCTGTGGGTACTCCGTTTTATAAGCTTGATGAGGAAACCCGCCTTAAATATAGACCAAATTGGGTGTGGAATAATGACACCCTTGAATACGATTGTGATGAAATAAATAACGGCACACTTGTAAGGGATTCTGTTACAAGGCTTTTTGTTGAGCCTGCCAATATAACACCTCCCGAGGGATATACTTGGTGTGGCTACGTTGGCTTATATATAAATGCAAAGGGTGATGCGTGGGAAAATTGAGGTGCTTACCTTAAAACGTCATCAAAATCAATTTCGTATTTATCATCAATAAGAATATAATTTACGTTATGCTTTTTTGCAAGGGACAGTGCTTTAGCGTTGTCCCTTATTGTATCTGTAAGGGTACAGTCATCATAAGGCCTGCGCTCTATTACACCTGCATAGCCTGTGATGTCCTCAAAGTGGTTACGTATATAATCCTCACTCATTATAAGGCAGCAGTATTTTATGTGCTCAAGATAGATGCTGTGGAAATCCTTTTGCCAGTCAAAGGGTATATAGCATCCCTCCACAATTAAATTCTGATTGTTTTCTATTGCGGTTTTAATCATTTCGCGCACAATAGGCCACAGGTAGTCTGTAAGCTTATCGTCATCCATAGGGGTAAGGTGGGTGTTTTTACTGCGTATAAGCCCCATTTTAATATGGTCTATAGACAAATAAGGATATTTATATTTCTCCAGAAGCCTTTGTGCAAGTAAGGTTTTTCCCGTATGGGATGCCCCCGATATTAAAGTTACCATAATTATTCCTTTTGATTTAATATGCGCTTATGTTACCATATAAGTAAAAGCAATACAAGAAGGCATAAAAAAGGCAGAGAACAAAATTCTCTGCCCTGTAAAATATAATACTTAATATCAAAGATTATAGTATTTTTCAAACTCTGCGGGGTGGGGAATAGCTGAAAGCTGTCTGCATTCCGCGCGCTTTGTTTTTATAAAATTGTGTATAAGCTCCTCGGGGAATACTCCGCCCTCTGTAAGGTATGCGTAATCCTTTTCAAGGCAGTCAAGAGCATCCTCAAGGCATACGGGTAAGCCCTGAAGCTTTGCCTTTTCCTCCTCGGGGAGGTTGTAAAGGTTTACGTCATAGGGGCCCCAGCCGTTTGCGTGGGGATCGATTTTGTTCTTAACGCCGTCAAGACCTGCCATAAGAATTGCCGCATAGCAGAAATAGGGGTTGCAGGTAGCGTCGGGGTTGCGAAGCTCAAAGCGGCGCTTGTCGGGGCTCTTTGCATAAGCGGGAATACGGATAACGGCGCTTCTGTTTGATGTTGCATAGCCAACTGTAACAGGAGCCTCAAAGCCGGGAACAAGGCGCTTGAAGGAGTTCGTGCTGGGGTTTGTTAAAGCGCAAAGTGATGAGATATGCTTTAATATACCGCCCATAAAGTAGTGCGCGGTTTTACTTAAATGTGAATAGCCGTTGTCATCGGAGAAAACAGGCTCGCCGTTCTTGAAAAGAAGCATATGAACGTGCATACCGCTGCCTGCCTCGCCGTATATGGGCTTGGGCATAAAGGTTGCGCTCTTGCCGTATTTAAGTGCGGTGTTATGGATTATGTATTTTATCATCATGGTTGCATCTGCCATGTGTACAACCTCGCCAAGCTGAGGCTCAATTTCAAACTGACCTGATGCGGCAACCTCGGGATGATGGTAGTTGATTTCAATGCCTGCCTCGTTCATAAGCATACACATTTCACTGCGGCACTCATAGGAAATATCAAAGGGCTTTGCAATGTGGTAGTTTTTCTGCTTGGGAACAACAACGCCAAGGCCCTCGCTGTCTGAATTCCAGTAGGACTGCTTTGCATCTACGCTTGCGCCGATGTATCTACCCTCAACGTTCCAGCCGACGTTATCGAAGAGATAAAATTCAAACTCGGGAAGAATCTTCATTTCATCTGCAACACCGCTGTTTTTCATATATTCAACAGCCGCCTTGATAATATTGCGGGGATACTGCGCCAGGGGGCGGTTTTCGGGAGTGTCTATAATCATTGCGTTACCCGTCATGGAAAGGGTGGGGATATCGCAAAATGGGTCTATAACTGCAGTATCAGGGTCGGGTATAAATACCATATCGCTCTTTTCAACAACTGCGTATCCGTAGTTGGATGCGTCGAAGCCGATGCCGCTTTTCATGGTATCCTCTGAAAAGTTCTGGGCGGGAATGGTAACGTGGCGGTACTGGCCGTTGATGTCCACCATTTTGAAGTCCACCATTTTAATATCCTTTTCTTTTATAAGTGCAAGAATGTCCTGAACGGTTTTTGCCATAAAAATACCTCTCTTGTTTTGTGTAAGGTTATATTATAAGTATAATACACAATATTTTTTTGTCAATGAAAGAATAATTTTTATGTTTCTTGGCGGGCTTATTTGTTGCAACGCCGGTAAAAATATGGATTACTTTTGCGTTTGGATATCCTACACTTAAAGGCTTGATTGCTTGAAGACGTGTTACACAGGTTTATTGCGACAAGGGTAATAAGAAGGGCTCAACTGTACTTCTTACCCTTGTAAAGCGTGTAAGGATAATGTATAATAAATATGTATATGCAAAAAAGGAGGTACTTGCTGAATGATTAAAAAAAATGCAGACACTCTTAACGGCAAGCCTCAAGGCAGGCCGCAAAGCTATCAGGGCAGCTCCGCAGACGGGCTTTCCCCAAGGACACAACAGCTTATAAACCGCAAAAAGAAAAAATCCAAATACATAAAAATAGGCTCAGTAAGGGTAAAGCCCAGGTTTCTGGTAATACTCGTGCTGTTCATAGTTTTCATATCTCTTTTAATATCCCTTTTTACAGGGAAGGACCACTACTATTCAATGGCGGCAAGCTCAATTACGCTTACCCAGGAAACCAATGCTCTTGTAATAAAGGACGAGCAGGCTCACCTTATAGGCGAGAACGACCGTGTTGTGTTTTCCGTGGAGGAGGGCGCCTACGTTAACATTGACGACGTGGAAATGACCTACGAGGATATTGAATTCAACCCCGACTGGTATTCACAGTATTCCATAGCCTGTAAAAACACGGTGGAATACCTTAAAAGCATAATTACGGACGACGTTGTTTTAAGCGCCGTAGAGGTTATAGAATCCCAGATAGACATAATCAATAAGGAGGTTGTGTACAACATCTCCCTGGGGAATATAGAAAAGGTTAAAAGCGGGCTTTCAGAGCTTAATACCCTTATTGATGCACGGCGCGACGACCTTGTTCAGGCGGCGGGTATGGCTCCCCAGCTCAACGAATATCTGCTTAAGGAGCAGCAGATAAAGGATAAAATGAAGTCCGCTACCCACGACGTTCTGTGCGATTTCCCCGGTATAGTAAGCTATAATACAGACGGGTGGGGCCACGTTATAACCTGCTCCTCCATAGATTATCTTACGGCGGGAATGTATAAAAATATCGTATCGGATTCCTCCGCCTACGATTCTCAAAGGGCTAAAAGCGCTTATTTTGTAACAAATCCCAACAAGTTTTACCTTGCGTTTTCGGGTGGTGAAATGTTTACCTATCTTAAGGAGGGGGACGAGATTCTCCTCAGATTTTCACCCTACGGTGAGGAGTATTTCGCCACTGTTTCAAGGTGCGAGATAGACGGCATAGATAATTTCGTTATAGTAGAGCTTACTGCGAATATCCCCGAGCTTGTAAAGCTTCGCACCGCCACAATATACATAAGAAAAACCTGGCAGGGCATGGTAATACCCCAAAGCTGTATAGTACAGAAAAGGGACCAGAAGGGTGTTTACCTCCTTGTGGAAAAGAAAAACGTGTTTACACCCGTATATATTCTTACCCAGGATGAAAACATAATAATCCCCGATACGTCTATTCTCGGAAGCTACACCTTTAAGGCCGGGGATAAAATTTTGAAAAAAGGAAAATAACGTGAAATGATATTCAGAAGCGATAAAGAAAGCACGTCGGCAGAGCACGAGGAGGAATTAAGGGTAAAAATAAAGCGCCCCACACCTATAGTAACCTATGTGCTTATAGGGCTTAATATATTGGCATACCTTGCTATGCTTGTAGTACAAAAGGTGTTTGACCTGTCCCAGACAGAGGCATTGGTGCTTTTCGGCGCAAAGGTAAACGTGCTTATAAGCCTTGGGCAGTATTGGCGCCTTTTTACCTGTATGTTTCTTCACATAGGCGTTGTGCACCTTTTGTGTAACTGCTGGGCAATATACGTTTTCGGACGTACCGCCGAAATGATGTTCGGCAGAATAAGATTTATAATTATATACATTATTTCGGGTATAGCAGGCTCTGTGGCAAGCTTTGTGTTTTCAAACGCAATAGGCGCAGGGGCGTCAGGGGCTATATTCGGAATAGTAGGCGGCTTCTTTTATCTGTGGTTCAAAAGCAGGGAGCTTTTCAAGCGCATTTTCGGGCCTACCCTTTTTGTTGTTTTGGGTATAAACTTTTTTATCGGTATTACACAGCCGGGGGTGGACCTTTGGGCTCACCTTGTAGGCCTTTTGTTCGGTCTTTTAGCCGCCTTCGTTGTTGGCTTCAATAAGGAAAAGGTACAGCCCATTCAAAGGTACGTAACCCTTTTTGCCATAATTGCATTTACTGTGGCAGGCGTGATATACGGCGCAGGGCTTTGGGGGATAGGATAAAATATGACAGACTATTTCAAACGAACACAGAATAAGCTTTCACGCATCGTTGAATCAAAGGCGGCTACAGTCCTTGCATTTGAAACCTCCTGCGACGATACCTCTGTTGCAGTGGTGAAAAACGGCAGAGAGGTGCTTTCCAACGTTACAGCCTCACAGATAGCCGTGCATAATCTTTACGGCGGAGTTGTGCCGGAGGTGGCGTCCCGCAAGCATATAGAGAGCATTTCCGCTGTGGCAAAGGGCGCCCTTGCAGAGGCGGGAGTTGGCTTTGGTGATATTGATGCCGTTGTTTCAACCTACGGTCCGGGGCTTGTAGGGGCTGTTTTGGTAGGGCTTAACGCCGCAAAGGGCGTTGCTCTTTCCCTTGACGTGCCCTTCGTTGGCGTAAACCATATGCGCGGGCATATTGCCGCAAACTACATTTCAAATAAGGAGCTTGAGCCTCCTTTTCTGTGCCTGGTTGTTTCGGGCGGCCACTCACAGCTTATAAGGGTGGATTCCTATTCTGAATTTACACAGATAGCCGCCACACGCGATGACGCCGCAGGCGAGGCATTTGATAAAATATCCCGCGAGCTTGGCCTGGGTTACCCCGGCGGAATACATATCCAGAAAATGGGTGAGGGCGGAAACGAAAGGGCATACACCTTTACACGCCCAAAAATGAAGGGTAATCAGCTTGATTTTTCCTTCAGCGGCCTTAAAACTGCGGTAATGAATATTATAAGGGGCGAAAAGAATATGTCCGAGGCTGCTATGAGGGATATATGCGCCTCGTTTAACAGAACCGTTGTTCAAATGCTTGCAGACAATACCTTTGAAGCCTTGGATGAGCTTAATCAGGGCGGTAAAAAATATTCTCTTGCCGTTGCAGGTGGAGTTGCCGCAAATAAAATGTTAAGGGAGGCCCTTATATCGCGAAGCGCGAAAAAGGGAATACCCTTTTATTCTCCCGAGATAAAATACTGCACGGACAATGCAGCTATGATAGGCTGCGAGGGATTTTACAGGCTTATAAGAGGGGAAAGGGACGACCTTACCCTTAACGCTATACCTTATCTTGAAATATAATTCGGGATACGGATACTAATGAAGGAGGATAAGCGTATGATAAATATTGCATTATTGAGCAAATGGCACGTTCACGCCCAGGGCTACGCAGAGGAGGCTGTAAAAAGCGGACACTGCCGTATAGTTGCCGTATGGGATGAAAAAAAGGAACGAGGCGAAAAATGGGCACAGGAGCACGGCGCACAGTTCTACGAGGACGTTGATGAAATGCTCAGCAGAGGGGATATAGACGCAGTTATTTGCTGCTCACCTACAACTATGCACCACGAGCTTCTTTTGAAGGTTGCAAAAAAGGGAATACACATATTTACGGAAAAGGCCCTTGCCCCCACCGTTAAGGAGTGTGAGGAGCTTATAAGCGTTATGAAGGAAAACGGCGTTAAATTCATAATTTCAATGCCCCAGAAGTCATCCGCATCAGTAAAATACGCAAAGAAGCTTCTTAATGAAGGCAGGCTGGGTAAAATTTCACATCTCCGCCTGCGCAACGCTCACAACGGCGTAAGTGGAAACTGGCTCCCCGACTATTGGTACGATAATTCCAAAACAGGCGGCGGCGCAATGATGGATTTGGGATGCCACCCTATGTATCTTTCATCCTACCTCTTGGGCAAGCCCCTTCGCGTAACCTCAATAATGACACAGCCCCTTAATTCAGGTATGGACGAAAGCTCCACCTCAACTATCGAATTTGAGGGCGGTGCCGTATGCGTATGCGAAACAGGCTTTGATGCAGAGGGCTCACCCTGGATGCTTGAGCTTTACGGCACAAAGGGCTGCTTTATAGTTGTAGGGGGGCATATGAGATATTGCTCCGTTGATGAGGGCGGTAAGCCTGAAATAATCCCCGAGGATGAAAAATCCCCCATCGAAAAATTTGTTCAGTGGATAGACGGGGGTGAGGAACCCAAGGATATGGGCTTTGATGATGCCCTTACCCTTACAGCCCTTCTTGAGGCCTCGTATATCTCCAACGAGAAAAACGTAACGGTTGAGCTTTGATAAAAGCATACCCCGGCAGTTAGAATGACTGTCGGGGTTTTTGTATACCGAAAACCACGCGATAGTCGCGTGGTTCAAAAAAGGTTAACCGATGAAAAGAATCCTCCGACTGTGGTAAGATAGGAGAGACCTGCCAGTCAAACCAAAACACAAAAGGAGGATTT
>SVGI01000054.1 GCA_015056385.1 Clostridiales bacterium | reverse complement strand
TTCCTCCTAAAATAGCCATTTTGATTTTTATTTAAGTATGAATAGATAATTTTTAAGGCAGAACCTCTATACCTGCAAATAATAAGCGTAAGTATACTGACGAGTATTATCATAAAGTATATTGTAACGTACAGTGCAGGTAAATTAGCCATAAATACCTTTTATTCTCCTATTGTAATTGTTCTGTCTGATGTGTTTGTATATCCTGTTTTAGGATTGTATACGAGTATTGCGTTGTCGTACGCTCTTGAGTAATAATACAGCTCTTCACCGTTTGTACAGAGATTATACGGATACGACATTGTCAATATTGCGTAATTTGATCCGTCCAGTTCAAGCCTTGCAAGAAATGTGATCTGCTTGGCAGATGACATAATCAGATAAAAATAATCGCCAACAACTATGAAATTAACGATGGATTCGTCGTCGTAAAGAGTTGTTACGTTATTTGTATCGAGAAGTGTTGCGTTAATAGCGTGAAGATGCATTTTTTCTTTATCGAGGTAATAAATGTTTTCGCCATAAAAGCAGTAAGAATGCATCGGTACGTCTGACACAACCTCTGTTTCACCTGTTTCAATGCAGTAACGGGTTAAACGTGAGCTGTTGTTTATATCAAGATAATACAGATAACCGTCTGTGTAATAAAGTAAGCTTAATGAGCTGTTAAATAAGGCTTTTCTGTTTCCGCCGTTAATATCCATTGAGAATACGGTTTGAGTAACAACTGCGTAATAGTAAATTGTATCGCCTACAACGTTTACACATGAAGAAACATCCCTGTTAAGTGTTTGGATATCAGAACCGTTGCTTCTGGCCTTCATAATACGGTTGTTGTTCAGGGCATCGCAGTAATAAATCCAGCCGGGTGTAACGTTTATATAAGAAGCGGAGGCGCTTAACAGCTTTTTGGCTTCGTAACCGTCTCTGTTAAGCTTTCTGATTCCCATATATGTATCTTTTGCGCCGATAAAAGACGTGGAGCCCATATAGCCTACATATCCGCCACCCATAAGGTTTACGGATGAAATCGCGCTTTTTGAAGGGTCGTAAGAGGCTTGTGAGCTGCAAGCGCAACAACAAGACAAAATTATTGCAACAGCAATAAGAATATAAATAAACTTTTTCATTAGTCTGCGTCCTTTCGTGATTAAATAACTAAATTACGATTGTGGATTACTTGTGATTGGTAGATGAAGCACGAAGTATTTTGTTCCGTCGCTTTCTGAAACGTTTTCCTCCAACGGAAAATGATTCGGTGAAAGGCTGATATTTTTACTTTTTGCAAAGCCTATCAATCTGGACCACCCTTCGGTAAGTGCGTCGTCTGAAAATTCTGTTCTTAGTGTAAGATAAAAGCCCTCGGGTATTGTTTCTTCCTTTATAACGTCAGAAACCTTAACGTTATCGGGTATTGTTACCATTACCTTATAGCCGTAAGCGCCGCTTTCGTCTGCATGCTTTGAAACGTACCCGAAGCATCTGAATGAATCAGGGGAGAGAAGACCCATGTTGATTCTTTCCATAACCCACGTGGCCATAATTGCCCAGGCCTCGGTTTCCGGATCTGTACCGAATGCTGTAAATGTAGCCACTCTTGTAGCGGGCATTGAAATAAGATTTATTTTACTGTAATACATACTAACACTTTCTTATAATGTATTTCATTAAATTATACAACAATATTAGTTTCATTACAATAGAATAAACGCGGTTACATAGCTTAAAATAGTTAAATAAGGGTGAATACGGCCGGTTTGTTGACTAAATCAGAAGATTTCAACATTAAAATACGAGTTTTCAACATAAGGTTATAAGTTTTCAACACTGCAAAAAACTTTCAACATTGGTTGCTTTTGCGTTGAAAACTTTCAACACGAAAGCAACACAGATGTATACTTGAAAACAACAACCAAATAGTGTAAAATAATATATAATACGAAACGGAAAATATTGTGAGGTATAAAATATGCCATTTGTGCGTTTGTTCAAATATATAGCCTTTATTTTGATCGGCGTTATCGTTATAGGGCTTGTATGTGTTATTGCAGGATTTTACGCGTACGATAACGTATTTATCAGTCTTGTAACCAATGAGGGTATGAGGTATCGTGCAAACGTTATTTTACAGGATTACGATACGTATTCTATGTATTCGTTGTTTACCAATAATTATATGTACAATGATTTTGAGGTAGATAACGCTGTTTATGATGATTTTTCAATAGATTCCTTTACTTACAGAATAAATATTAACTCTATTAAATGTTCACCATGGAGTACTACTGCAGAGGTTGAAATAGAGGAAAGAGTTCTTAATGTTAAGGGAAGATATATAAAGCCTGATGATGAGGATTTGCCGGATAACGAAGGCGGAGAAACTGATGAGGAAAAGAAGGATCCTGAAATTCCTGTTTGGACAGAAGGAATATATAAGCTTATTCTTCAAAAAACAGACGGGAGATGGCGTATAGACAGTGTAGAACTTATTGAGGAGCTTGAATCCTTGCAAACGCCTGCACCTACTTTAACACCTGATATAACACCGGAGGTAACCGCTACACCCGAGGTAACACCTGCAGCATGATAATTTTAATACAAAAAGCCGTAATAAGTAGCTTATTACGGCTTATGTTTTTACTTGTTACACAGCTTTTCAAGAAGGACGGAAATATTATCTGAGTTTTCGATTTTGCGAATCAGACCGTTTTTTCCGTACACGAGCAAAACGGGATAAGTTGTGTTATCGGATATATTGTCTGAGTAGAAATATTCGGTTGCTTCATCACTGGTTAAAAATGATATGCTTTCTATATTATAAAATTTCTCCAGAAATTCCGTAATTATATCTTTTTTTATTTCTTGATTTATATCCTTTGCATCGTATATTACTGTAACGGCTACTTTTTCATCTGTAAATAAGCTATACGTATTTCTGTTGTGATGCTTTTCACAGCCGCAATTACATTCATTTTGTTTGTCTTTGCAAATAAGATTACTAAAATAATCCTTAATTGATTTTTTTGATACCTCGCATGATACGGTTGAAATAGCTTTATTTACGGCTTTTTTGATTTGTTTTCTGTAAATTATGCCTGTGGTAAGTAATCCGGCAGAAGCTGCTCCAATACCAAAAAAAAGCACGTTTTTAAGCTTGTTATCCTTACATAAGGGTTGTAGAAACATAGTATTATCTCCTTGTAATGTTATAAATATATCTTTTCCGTTTGTACTGAATATAATCATGTAATTCTCATTCACGCATATATTTTTATATACAAGGAGGGGATTTTATGAGAGTTATATATTTGAAAAGAAAGTATTTGAAATATACTGCGGTGATTATTGGTATAATTATTGTACTAATTGTAATTCTGAAGATAACAGGTGTGATCTGAATTTTCGGCTGGCTATTTACATTCTTCCAAACTTTACTTATAATATTTATATTAACGTAAGGGGTAGAAACCGATGAATGTAGATCAGCTGGCCGATTTTTTGAAATCAAACAAAAATTTTATGTCTAATGTTGCTCACTGGGAAGAGCGTATGCCTAAAGAGGCAGAATATGCTGATTATCCCGGTGGGATTCATTCAAATTTGATTAAAGCTCTTTCTCTTAAAGGTGTATCGAGATTATACACTCATCAGGAGGAAGCGGTTTCACATGTTCTTAACGGTGATGACGTTGTTGTTGTAACTCCAACAGCATCCGGAAAAACCTTATGCTACAACGTTCCTGTTGTAAACGAAATTATTTCTAACCCCAAAAGCAGAGCCTTGTATATTTTCCCCACCAAGGCGTTGGCTCAGGACCAGCTTGCAGAGCTTCACGAGCTTGTAAGTCTGGCAGAAGCCGAAATAAAAAGCTATACTTATGACGGTGATACTCCCGTTAATGCCAGACGTGCGGTTCGTCAAGCGGGAAACGTTATTATTACAAATCCGGATATGCTTCATTCTGCGATATTACCAAATCATACGGGTTGGGTGGGCTTTTTTGAAAATCTTAAATACGTTGTTATAGATGAGCTTCATACGTATGTAGGTGTTTTTGGAAGCCATTTTGCCAATGTTATTCGCAGATTAAAGAGAATATGTGAATTTTACAACTCTAACCCTCAATTTATATGCCTTTCCGCAACTATTGCAAACCCTAAGGAGCTTGCAGAAAAAATTATTTCGAAGCCTGTTTGTGTCGTGGATAAAAACGGTGCGCCTGCAGGGAAGAAGCATATAGTTTTTTATAATCCTCCTATTGTAAATAAACAGCTTGCAATAAGGGCAAACACGGCAGACGAGGTAAAGAAAATAACTAAGGATCTTGTTAAAAATAGAATACAGACCATTGTGTTTTTCCGTTCCCGTGTAGGCGTTGAGGTAATGCTTAAATCGCTTAAGGAATCGCTGGAGGGTAATAATTCAACTGTAAAAAATAAATACAATATAATGTCGTACAGGGGCGGATATCTGCCTTTGGAGCGCAGAGAGATAGAAAAGGGTCTGCGAGACGGTGATATAGACTGTGTTATAAGCACGAATGCTCTTGAATTGGGTATAGATATCGGCGCCCTCGATGCTTGTGTAACCTGTGGATACCCGGGTACAATTTCAAGCTCATGGCAGCAATTTGGGCGAACAGGCAGGCGTATGGATACGTCTATTGTATTTATGGTTGCCACAAGCAAGCCGATAGATCAATATATTATAAATCATCCCGAATACTTTTTTAAGGCTACGCCGGAGCTTGGCCAAATTAATTCAAATAACTTTATGATATTTTTAAGTCATATAGAGTGTGCCTCCTATGAAATTCCATTTAAGGACGGGGAAGAGTTTGGCGGTATTGATATTAAAGAGTATCTGGAGCATCTTGAAGAAAACGGAATGATAAGGCATGTTGGCGGTAAATGGTACTGGATGGCTGAATCCAACCCCTCATCAGGCATAAATATACGCAATATTTCGTCGGATAATTACGTTATAATTGATATAACAGATAAAAACAAGGTTATTGGCCAAATGGATAAATACACCGTACCTATGCTTTTGCATGAACAAGCTATATATATGCATAAGGGCGAGCAGTATCAGGTGGAAAAGCTTGATTTTGATGATTGTAAGGCGTATGTTAGAAAGGTAAACGTAGACTATTATACTGATGCAGATCTTACTGTTGAGCTTAAGGTTATTGACGTATTGAAAAAGGAGCATAACAAGCTTACAACACGATTTTTTGGTGAAGTTATGGTAATTTCACAAACAACCATGTTCAAGAAAATAAAGCTTGATACACATGAAAATCTTGGATGGGGAAAAATATTCTTGCCACAGCTTGAAATATTTACCAATGCATATTGGATAACTATACCAAACGATATCGTTGAGGGAATTTCCAAAAATGAATTCAGCGAGGCTATGCTTGCTCTTTCAAATATTATATCGAATATTGCTCCTGTTTATCTTATGTGTGCATCAAGTGATATACACGTGGTATTTCACGTAAGATCACCGTTTACAAGCCTTCCTACCATCTATATTTATGATAGCTGTCCCGGTGGAATAGGCTTAAGCGATAAAATATACTCCATCGAAAAAGAGCTTTTCAGTATGTCTTTGGAGCATATTAAATCCTGTGGATGTGAAAACGGATGCCCCTCTTGTATTGGCCCTAACAAAAATGATTGGAATGTAAAAAACACAGTAATACGTATTTTAGAGAGAATAATAGATGATATCCAATCTTAAAGATAAATTAAGCATGCTTTCTTACGGTAATGTAAATACCAAACAAGGCAATACAGTGGACAGGGCTGCCCAAAGAGAAAAAACAGCGCTGGAATTAGGGGCTGCCTGTATAAAAAACGAATACGGAAGCTTTATATTGAAAAGAAACAGGCTAAATTTATCTGAAAATCCCTTATTTATACCAAGTGAGGATGTATGGAGAAAGCTTGGATGTAAGGATATTTCCAAGGTAATGTTTTTTGATACAGAAACATCTGGATTGTCCAGTGGATGCTTTGCCTTTTTGGTTGGAATAGCTTACATTGATAACGGATATGCTGTTACAGAGCAACTGTTCCTTGATGATTTGGATGATGAGGAGGCAATGCTATATTATCTGTGGGATAACTATAAGGAATACACCGTTGTAACGTATAACGGAAGGTCTTTTGATATTCCTCTTATAAATAACAGGCTTATATTGAACTCTGTTACAAGAGAACGCTTTGGTTTGGATAATATAGATTTGTTGAGATATACCCGAATTATATGGTCAGGTGTATTTAACGATTGTTCGTTATCTAATATTGAAGGAAAGGTGTTGGGCTTTCACAGAAAAAATGATATACCGGGAAGTGAAATTCCGTTGGCGTATCAGGACTTTTTGAAGAATAAAAACGTATCGGCAATAAAAAGGATATTAAACCACAATTTTTCAGACGTATTAAATATGATACAAATAATGAATGTTGTAGGTGAGATAATGTTTTCAGATAATGGAAAGCGTACGTTTATTGAAGCATATTCAATAGGAAGGTATTTTTTTAACAGAAAGAGTTATGTAACGTCAAAAGGATATTTCAATGAAGCGTATTCCTTGTCTTGCTTGAACAAAGGTGATAAAAGTGATATAATCCGAGAAATGGCATTAAAATATCTTGTGCTTTTACATAAAAAAGAGAACGAAGATCAAAGCGTGAGAAAATTATGTCTGGAAATCATAAAACGTAAAGAGTGTGATCCTTTTGCCTGCGTAGAAATCGCAAAAATATATGAGCATAAGGATAAAAATTACATTTTGGCGCTTAAATATTCTTCTGATGCGCTTAAAAGTACGTTTTTTACTAAAAAAACAGGATATACATACAAGGATATATTACATAGAATCAAAAGATTACAATCTAAGCTGAAAGTTGAGGATAAATAAATGGGAATTAAAGCTACATATTACGGTGTAAAGGGTTATGCGTGTATGATGAGGGGCGATAATAAAAATGCCCGAATTTTCTTTGAAAAGGCGCTTCATCACGGTCTTGAAAAGCCTAACCATCTCACGTATTACGGGGTATTGCTTTTAAGGACCGGGGAATTTGAAAAGTCTGAAAAGATATTGAAGAAGGCGTTAGATCTTTGTCCCAGAGACGTTCCGTTATATTCAACCATAAAAATGAATATAGCTATGTGTGCATGGAAGCTGAATGACATCGATCGTTCGTTAGAATTAGTTGAATCCATATTTGATAATTATAAAAACAGCGGAACATACGGCCTTTACGGATTTCTTTTATCTGAAAAGCAGGATTATGATGCTGCTATCAAAATCAATAATGAGGCTATAGAATATGACGATGAGGATCCTGTGGCATACGATAATCTCGGCCAGGTTTATTATAAAATGGGAGATTATGCAAAGGCTGAGGAAAACTTTACGAAGGCTTTGAAATTCAACTCAAGATTGGTTGATTCATTATATTATATGGGTATGATCAGAATATCACAGGATAGGCTTGAGGATGCTTACGATTATATCGAGGAGGCTATTGATATTCCTGTTCCGGCCTTATCCACGGTTACCTACGAAAAAATTGAAAAGGAATATGATGCCCTCAGGGAAAAGCTTGGTATCACCGATGATGATGACGATGATGATTTTGAGCTTTAATTTATTATAGCCCATAAGCACAGGGAAGACGTGCTGACCGGATATTGAAAAAAGACGCATAGTTTTATGAAATAGTCAATAGTTAGTAGACACAAAAAAGAACAAAATTAAGCTGTCAGATCAAACCTGAATTGAACTGGCGGC
>SVGI01000053.1 GCA_015056385.1 Clostridiales bacterium | reverse complement strand
ATCATTGTCATCTTGACCCTTCGCAGATAAGGTACGACAAGCATTTTAACAGCATTACAGAGGTTTGGCTTGGCGGAGACCATTATAAATGGCGCGCAATGCGTAGCTTAGGTATTGACGAGGAATATATAACAGGATCTGCAAGTGATAAAGAAAAATTCCAGGCATGGGCAAGTGTATTACCTTATCTTATCGGTAACCCCTTGTATCACTGGACTCACCTCGAACTTAAACGATGCTTCAATATTGATAAAATTCTTTGCCCCGAAACCGCAGATGAAATTTTCGATGAAACAAATGAAATAATAAGGGGAGGAGATTTTTCCGCAAGATCTCTTATCAAGATGAATAACGTTAAGCTTATCTGTACAACAGATGACCCTGTGGATTCTCTTGAGCATCACAAGGCAATAGCTGCTGAAAACGATATGGATGCAGTTGTTTTGCCTACGTTCCGCCCTGATAAGATGCTTAACATTGAGGCTGATTCGTTTATATCATATCTTAAAGGCATCGAGGCTTCATTTGGCGTTACAATTAAATCCGTTGACGACGTTAAGGCATTTCTTAAAGACAGAATAGATTACTTTGACGCAGTAGGATGCAAAATATCAGACCACGCCTTTGAGGACATTCCCTACATTAAATGCACCGAAAAAGAAGCAAATGACGCTCTTAAAAACAAATTGAAGGGCAAGAGCCTTTCCTATGCAGAAATTTCAGCATATAAAACTGTTATTTATCAGTTCCTTGGAAAGGAATATTATGAGAGGGATTGGACAATGCAGTACCATATAGGCGCAATAAGAAACAACAACCCCAAAATGTTTGGTATTCTTGGCGCCGATACCGGCTTCGATTCCATAAATGACGCTTGTATTGCAAAAAATCTCGCAGGTCTTTTAGGTTCTATGAGCGAGAATTTGCCAAAAACAATACTGTATACTCTTAACCCCAAGGATAACTACGTTCTCGGAACAATGCTCGGCAACTTCCAGCAGGGGCCCGTTGCCTCCAGATTGCAGTTTGGTTCAGGCTGGTGGTTTAACGACAACCGCGACGGCATGACAGAGCAGCTTAAGGCTTTAGGCAACCTTGGTATCCTCGGTAAATTCGTAGGTATGCTTACAGACTCCAGAAGCTTCCTTTCATATACACGCCACGAGTATTTCAGACGCATACTTTGTAATTTGATTGGACAGTGGGTTGAGGATGGAGAATACCCCAACGACAAAAAGTACCTCGAGGAAATAATAAGAGGTATTTCATTCGAAAACGCTCATAAATATTTCGGTATAAAGTTAAAATAAACATTTAACACTTGATAGGTATTATTAAAATGGAAAGATTATTGATAGCACGCTACGGAGAAATATTTCTTAAAGGCGAAAACCGTCCGTACTTTGAAAGATGTCTTGAAAACAATATAAAAGCTTCTTTATCCGGCTTTTCAGGTATAAAATACGTAAAAGATGTAGGCAGATTTTATATTTATCCCGGGGAAAACTGCATTGATGACATAATAACACAGCTAAAAAAGGTGTTTGGTGTGGTAACAGTTAGCCCTGTTACAGCTATCGCTTCCAATATGGATGATATTGCTGCAGCAGCCGTTGCCGAGATGGAAAGCGTTTTATCAAGCGTTAGAGAAGACATAAGACTTGCTTTTAAGATCAACACAAAGAGGGTGGATAAATCATTTACTCTCGATTCCGTGTCTATATCAAGAGAAATAGGCGGAGTACTTCTCGAAAAGTTCGGCGACAGAATTTACGTCGACGTACATACCCCAGAGAAAGTTATTGATATAGAGGTCAGAAAAAATACAAGCTATGTATTCAGCGATAAAATTCCTTGCCCCGGCGGTATGCCCGTAGGATGTACAGGTAAGTCTTTGCTTCTTCTTTCAGGCGGTATTGATAGCCCTGTTGCAGGATATATGGCTGCAAAACGCGGCTTAGGTGTTGATGCAATTCACTTTTTCAGCTTTCCTTATACAAGCGAGAGAGCAAAGCAGAAGGTTGTAGACTTACTCAGCCTGTTGGTTCCTTACATCGGTAAAACACGTATGTTTGTTGTATCGTTAACCAACATACAAAAGCAAATTCGCGCAAAATGTCCTGAAGAGTTTATGACAATATTGACAAGGCGCTTTATGGTAAGGCTTTCCAATGCTATTGCAGAAAAATACGGCTATCAGGCTCTTGTAACAGGGGAAAATCTCGGTCAGGTTGCCAGCCAGACAATAGAGGGAATGACAGTTACAGAGGCTATATCAAAAAAGCCCATTATACGCCCCTTAATCTGCTTTGACAAAACTGAAATTATTGATATAGCAAAGAAAATCAATACATTTGATACGTCAATATTGCCGTTTGAGGATTGTTGTACAGTTTTCCAGCCAAAGCATCCTGTAACAAAGCCAACAATTGAAAAAACTGAAGAGGCAGAGTCCTTCCTTGATTGTGATGCCCTTGTTGCAGAGGCTATGGAAAATATCGAAATCATTTATCCTAAGGCTAATTCAATTTAATCCTGTATAAAATTAACATAACAACACAAAATATCCTCGTCAATAATTATAAAGGACGGGGATTTTTTATGATAAAAATGTTTGGAAAAAAGATTCACAGAAGCTGGTTCTACGTTGCAGCAGCCTCAGTTGCCATTATACACATTATTCCTTTAGTATGTAAGCCGTCACCTAAAAAAAGGCTTATATGCTCAGGAAAAAAGATGCTTTGCGCGGCAGAGGATATGGTTAAGGACTGGAAAAATAATACATGCTCCAGGCTTATGAGTTTATTTAGAATATAATAAATATATTTGACAAACGGTAATACGAGTTGTATAATTGTTTGGGTCATAAAATGGCTTCTTTAACGGAATAAGGGGCCATTTTTTAATAACTTTGATAACAACTTCGGAGGTATTGTATTATGAAATACATGGGACTTCAGGAAATTAAAGAAAAATATTTATCATTTTTTGAAAGCAAGGCACATTTACGCTTGCCCAGCTTTTCGCTTGTTCCGAAAAACGACAAAAGCCTTTTACTTATAGCTGCAGGTATGGCTCCTCTCAAGCCCTATTTTACAGGACGTGAAGAGCCTCCGTGCCACAGAATCACAACATGTCAGAAGTGTATACGTACACCTGATATAGACCGTGTAGGTATAACATCAAGGCACGGTACTTTTTTTGAAATGCTTGGTAACTTCTCATTCGGCGATTATTTCAAAAGAGAAGCAATAAGCTTTGCCTGGGAATTCGTTTTGAAGGAAATGGAGCTTCCTTACGACAGGCTTTACGTTACCGTTTATCAGGATGACGATGAGGCATATAATATCTGGCACAACGAAATAGGTCTTCCTGCTGAAAAAATATTCAGAATGGGCAAGGAGGATAACTTTTGGGAAATCGGTACAGGCCCCTGCGGTCCGTGCTCTGAAATTTATTTCGACCGCGGTGAGCAATACGGATGCGGTAAGCCCGATTGCCACGTAGGATGTGATTGCGACAGATTCGTTGAGTTCTGGAATCTTGTTTTTACACAGTTTAACAGGGAAGAGGACGGTACATATACTGAGCTTGAAAATAAAAACATCGATACAGGTATGGGTCTTGAAAGACTTGCAGTTATCGTCCAGGGCGTAGACAACATTTTCGAAGTAGATACTATCTACAACGTGCTTAAAAAAGTGTGTGAAATCTCCGGACACGAGTACGGTACCGACGAAAAAAACGATATCTCCATAAGAGTTATTACAGACCATATCAGAAGCACAACCTTTATGGTTTCAGACGGTATTCGCCCTGATAACGAGGGACGCGGATACGTTCTTCGCCGTTTGTTAAGACGTGCTTTAAGGCATGGAAAGCTTTTGGGCATCAAGGATAAATTTATCACCGAAATCGCAAAGGTTGTTATTGAAGAAAACGCAGTTTCATACCCCGTATTGAAGGAAAAAGAGGATTATATCCTTACTGTTATCGAAAAGGAAGAATCCCGCTTCTACAATACTCTAGACCAGGGCCTTGTAATACTCAACGAATATATCTCAAAGCTTGACGGTAACGTTTTAGATGGCGAAAAAGCATTTAAGCTTTACGATACATACGGTTTCCCCATTGACCTTACAATAGAAATTGCAAACGAATCCAATATCAGCGTTGATATAGATGGATTTAACGCAAAAATGGCCGAGCAGAAAAAGCTTGCACGCGAATCCAGAAAAGAAACAGACTATATGGGTACAGATGACGAGGCCTTGGATTACATCAGCAGTACAGAGCTTCCCACTGTATTCCACGGTTATGATACACTTTCATATAAAACTACGGTTTCTGCAATACTCAATGAATCAGGCGTAGCAGGTGAGGGCGAAAACGTTGCATTTCTTCTTAAAGAAACACCTTTTTATGGCGAAAGCGGCGGACAAACAGGTGATATGGGCGTTGTTGTAGGCGACAGCTTTTCCGTTCAGGTAAACAGCGTTAAGAAGTACGGCGGAAGATTCATCCATAAGGGTACTGTTACAAACGGCGTAATCAAAGCCGGCTGTGAGGTTACTGCAACAGTTGATACTGTATTCAGAAATTCAGTACGCAGAAATCACAGCGCTACACACCTGCTTCAGACGGCTTTGAGGAGTGTTCTCGGAAGCCATGTTGAGCAGTCCGGTTCTTACGTAAGCAATCAGGTTCTCAGATTTGACTTTTCACACCATTCGGCAATGTCCGGTGAAGAGCTTAAGGCTGTTGAAAGACTCGTAAACGATTACATCCTCCAGAATGTACCCGTATGTGTTAAAACCATGTCGCTTGAGGAAGCAAAGAGCACAGGCGCTATGGCGCTCTTTGATGAAAAATATGGTGATAGCGTAAGAGTTGTTTCTATGGGTAGCATATCCAAGGAGCTTTGCGGCGGAACACACGTTAGCGCTACGGGTGATATCGGCATGTTTAAGATTTTAAGTGAAGGCGGTGTTTCTGCAGGTATTCGCAGAATAGAAGCAATAACAGGCTCAAACACATATGATTTTATGGTTTCAAAGGAAAACCTCATCGGTAACATCTGTTCACAGCTTAAAACAACAGAGGACAACGTGCTTAAGAAAATTGCTCAGCTTCAAAACGAGCTTAAGGAAACCAAGAAAGAGCTTGAAGCTGCAAGAAGAAGCTCTCAGAAGGTAGATATTAACAGTGAAATTTCATCTGCAAAGGATATAAACGGCGTTAAGGTTGTTGCATGCAGCTTTGAAAATATTGATATCAATACACTTAGAGAATATTCCGATCTTGTGCGTAATAAGCTTGAAACATCCTTTACAATTTTACTTTCAAAGTATCAGGATAAAAACATTATTGTTACAGCAGCAACAGACTCTGCTGTTGAAAAAGGAATAAATTGTGGTATAATAGTAAAGGAAGTAGCACAAAAGTTCAATGGCAAGGGTGGCGGACGCCCCAATATGGCGCAGGGAAGCTATGATGACGCTTCTAAGCCCGAGGATATTCTGGCATTTGCCGTTGAATGTGTGTCACGTCAAATAAAGATTTGATGGGAGATTTTCTATGCTGTTCAAGGATAACAAAAACAATACACAGAAGGTATCGCGCAGAGGAACTGTTCAGGAAACGCCTCACGAGGTTATAAAAAAGGTGTGTTGCGCAATGCGTGAAAAAAATTACGACCCAACCTCGCAGCTTGTAGGTTATTTCCTTACAGAGGATCCTACATACATCACAAGCCACAAAAATGCGCGAACAAACATGAGCAAGCTCGAGCGTTATCAGTTCATTGAAGAGGTTGTTAAATTCTATATTGAACACAGCATAGATGAAGAGGTCTGAGAGTGTCTTTATTTTCAACTGAAAAATATATTGCTTTTGACGTAGGGGATAGGCGAATCGGCGTTGCAGTAAGCTCATCAGGAATAATTGCCGACGCTGTTGGCTATATTCAAAGAGACCCGAACAACCAAAAAAAGGATATAGACACTGTAAGGGAGTATATCAACAAATACAGCGCAACTGTAATTGTAGTCGGACTTCCTAAAAACATGAACGGTACATTAGGTCCCCAGGGTGAAAAGGTACTTGCCTTTACAAAAAAAATAGAAGAGGCAATCCCCGGCAGCAATGTTGTTTTTTGGGACGAAAGATTAACCACAGTAGCCGCCACAAACACTCTTATTGAAGGTGGAGTAAGGCGTTCGGACCGTAAAACGAAAGTAGATAAGGTTGCCGCAGCTTTAATATTACAAAGCTATCTTGACTATAATAGTATGAGGCACTAAAATTAATTAAGGAGGAAAATATGGAATTTGAAGAAATGAATATAGTTCAGCTTATCGATGAAGATGGCGAGGAGATGGAATTCGAGCATATAATGACCATCGACTACAAGGAAAAGCAGTATATCATACTCGCAACAATTAGTGAATTTGAGGATGATGAGGAATCAGAGGATTTTGATGACGATTCTGAATTGGTTATTCTTGAAATTCAGCAGGATGAAAACGGAGATGACGTTTACGCAAGCATCGAAGATGACGACTTGTTGGATGAGGTATACGACGCATACCTTCAGATAGTCGGAGATGACATCAACTGATATAATTTGATTATAATAAAGAAAATGGGATATGCAGTTAATACATATCCCATTTTTTATATAGCCTTAAATACTTTTTCAAAGCAGGAAAGGGCAAAATCAAGTTGTTCTTTCGTATGGGTTGCTGTATAACTTGTCCTTAGTAAACATTCTCCTTCCGGAACAGCAGGAGCAACAACAGGATTAACGTATACACCCTCATCAAGAAGCATTTTGCATATTCTGAACGTTCTTTCTGATTTTTCCGTAAAAATCGGTATAATCGCAGTTTGACTGTTACCGATTTTAAGTCCAAGCCTTCTGTATCCTTCACGCATATAATTACCATTATCCATAAGCTGCTTTTGCCTTTGTGGCTCATTTTGGAGTATCTCAAGGGCTTTTATTGCAACCGCAGCGTTTGCAGGAGGAATAGACGCGCTGAAAATAAAGGGGCGTGAAATATGCTTTACGTACTTTATTACGTCCTTACGGGATGCAACGAATCCACCCAGGCTTGCAAGAGATTTACTAAATGTACTCATTATGATATCAATTTCGTTATCCATTCCATAATAGTTCGCAGTACCTCTGCCGCAATCACCAATCATACCAAGCCCGTGAGCATCGTCAACCATTATACGTGCATTGTATTTCTGCGCAAGATCATAAATATCAGGAAGCTTTGCAATATCTCCACCCATAGAGAATACACCGTCTGTTATTATAAGCTTTGGAGATTCCAGGGGAATTGTTTCCAATACACGCTTAAGATCATCCATATCACTGTGTAAATATTTTACTGTTTTGGCAAAGGATAAACGCTGCCCGTCTACTATACTTGCGTGGTTTTCTCTGTCTGAAATTATGTAATCACCCTTTGAGCATATAGCAGAAATAATTCCAAGATTAGATTGGAAACCAGTTGAAAACGTCATAGCGTCGTCCTTATTTACAAATGAAGAAAGCTTTCTTTCCAATTCCTCATGTAAAACAAGAGTACCGTTCAAAAATCTTGATCCCGAACATCCTGTACCGTATTTCTTCATAGCTTCTATACCGGCGTCAATCGTTCTTTGATCCGAGGTTAACCCCATATAGTTGTTGGAACCAAGCATAATTGTTCTATGCCCGTCAATAATTACCTCTGTATCCTGCTTTGATTCGAGAGCGTGAAAATAGGGGTATATTCCCATACTTATTGCCTCATCAATATGCTCTGTTTTTTTACATTTATCAAATAAATCCATATTATGTAAATTATCTCCTTGTTTTTTTATTTATGATTTTCAATAATACAATAGGAGTAAAAGAAAATCAATAAATCAGCGCTTATATAACATTCATTCGTTACAATGATAAAAACGCCGTTTTTTCCGATAATAATAGAGTTAATTGTTTATAGTCGTTAATCAATCTTAATATTAAGAAATCTTAAGACCACTCAAAAAATACAGTCATTTTTTTGCTTTTTTATGTCGTATGGTGTATAATATCACCAGAGAGATTAGAGAGCATATCATTAAGTAAATTAAGTAAATTTGCTTTTTGTGTGCTTTTTTATTTGGAGGAATTATCCGTGTATGATTTTATAATTATCGGTGCAGGCGTTTCAGGGGCGTTTATTGCTTGAATTG
>SVGI01000052.1 GCA_015056385.1 Clostridiales bacterium | reverse complement strand
TGGCGACCTGGAAGGGGCTCGAACCCTCGACCTCCAGCGTGACAGGCTGGCATTCTAACCAAACTGAACTACCAGGCCGCAATCTGGTGATCCACCGGAGATTCGAACTCCGGACACCTTGATTAAAAGTCAAGTGCTCTGCCTACTGAGCTAGTGGATCGCAAAACGCTTAATTATAATACAACAAAACCCTCCATTTGTCAACACTTTTTTTTGGAAAGCACAACCTTATATAATATCGGATAAAACCGACAAAAAATAAAAACATAAATATTTTTGAATGCAAAAAAGAATAATTTTTATTATAAAAAATATATTTATTAGTGAATCACTATAAGTGTATAGGGATAAAAATGAAATCGGAGAGAAAGAGAGTAAGCAATGGCAGACCACAATTTTATAAGATACTTTATTATCCTCAATGAAAAACAAAAAAAATACACGAATACCGAAAGACAGCCCCTTTCGGGCTATTGCAAGGTAGAAAGCCTTAATAACAGAGCGGTATTAACGTTAAGCATACGCAATATGGCGTCCATAGATAAAGGCTACGGATTTTATGTAATACTAAAGGAGGAAGGTGAGCCTGTAAAGGTTGGTGATGTATATCCTCAAAAGGACGGCTCTCTATTTACCTCCTTTGAAACACGCGCAGATGCCCTTTTTGATACGGACAAGAATATAGTAACCCTTGATGCCGTGCTGCTGTGCGACAATATGAACGGTACAGCCGTACTTATGGGGTATTCGAATAAACGCGCTCAAATGAACGATAACGGTGATATTATGCTTAAGGCGGCATCTGTTGCATCCAGAATCCAAAGCGAAGCAAATGCGGAAATACGCGATAATACGGAGGATGCAGATAATGAGGTACAGGTACGGGATAATAACGAATGTACCTGCAGTGAGTGTGCCTTTTCAGATAACGAGGCAGAAAAGGAGGAGGCTGTAAAAACACCCATAGAAATACTTGCCGAAAAGCTTAAGGGCCTTACCTCTGACAACGAAAATAACGAATCCTCATACGCAAAGCTTCTTGCAGGTATGTATAAAAGCATTGTATCGGGTACAAGGGATAAGAATGATACCTGCGATACTCCGGAGCCTATGAAATATTGGGATACCGTAAAGGACCATTACTGCGAAATGTTTGCAACGTACAAAAGCGTGGACCCATTTTATAAGCAGGGAGAAAATACAAAATGGATTCTAATAAAAAACGGCGGAGAATGCCTTGGGGCAGATAGTCTGGTGGGCCTTGTATATGAAAACGGCGGCGTAAGGTATATAGTAAACGGTACCCCTGTTTATTCGTTTGGTATATGTACGTCAGCGCCTGTACGTGGCTCGTTCTGGATGCCCACAAAATGCGAGGATGAATTTAAGCATATTTTAGGATATTGGCTCACCCTTATAGACGCCTCAAGCGGAATGATGGTAATGCCTTTTGTGAAATTTTGAAGCATTGTGAAAAAATAGTTGCTTTTTTCGTGAAACGTGGTATAATTGCATTGTTAGATTTTACGGATATTTCCGATAAAATTACATAAAACGACAATAAACGACGTTACCGAAAAAGGGGGAAACAAAATGAATGAATCTACAATAAAGGTTCTGGTAGCAGACAGTAACAGGAAATCATTGGATATTATCGAAGAATATGCACGTGATTGTAATGACATTGAGCTGGTTGGTACAGTTACAAACGGCAAAGAGGCTTTGGACTGTATCGACAAATGTCGGCCCGATGTCGTTATAGTGGATATGATATTACCTGTTGTAGACGGGCTTGGTGTTCTTGAGGAAATTGCAAAAATGCAGGGAGTAAAGGCTCCGCACATTATTTGTGTATCGCCTATTAACGGAGATTATCTTGTTAAAAAGGCAATGGAGCTTGGCGCAAGCTACTTTTTCATAAAGCCCGTGGATACTATTCAGCTTTTCAAAAGAGTAAGGGAATTAACGGATAAGGTTACACCGTTCCTGCCGCCTGTAACAACAGCCATTACCCAAAACGATCTTACGCTTGATGAGGAAATAACATCTATTTTCCTTACGATAGGCATACCTGCCCATATAAAAGGCTACCAGTATCTTAAGGACGCTATAAGGGCTGTTGTGGAGGACCCAACCATGATAAACAAAATCACAAAGCAGCTGTATCCGGGTATTGCCTCAAGGTTTATGACAACACCCAGCAAGGTTGAGCGCGCCATAAGACACGCAATAGACGTAGCCTGGAGTAAAAGGAGAATACAAAGCCTTAACGATATATTCGGTCTTAAAATATTTGCGCCGGATTACAGGCCGACAAACGGCGAGTTTATAGCGCTTATTGCAGACAGGCTTACAACAGTTCAGCTTCTTAAGACAAACTGATACTGTTGAAAATAAAAAAGGCGGTACAGAGATAAGGGGGGTCTGTACCGTCTTTGTAATTTCAGAGCGTTATTTCTTCTCCTTGAATCCAAGCCTTATGAAAAATCTGTCAAAGAGAAGTGAGAAGCATTTTATTATCGGACCTACGGAAACGGCAAGAATTATCGTGCCCTCCCGTACGCTTTTAAGCTCACCGGTAAATACAAGGCACACCACAGCGGCAATAAGAACGTATGTACAGTCTAATATCACCTTGATAGTGGAAAAATTAAGCCTGCTCTTTTTGTCAATAGCCTGGACGATACCCTCAGCAGGCATTGAAATAAGGCTTGCAACAACGTAAAGGTAAATTCCAAGGGCAATAAATACAGCACCACCAAGGCAAAGAAGTATCTGCATAAAATAATTGGCAGGTACTATGAATGCGAATAAATTATTTGAAATGCCAAGCAAGGCGCTGAAGAGAAGAACACATATTATCTGGAGAAGTGTAGTCCAGGGCGCATCCTTTCTCAGTATTACAAATTCCATAGCTATAAGCGCCAGGGAGAATATGGTGTTGGTATAAAAAATATCCATGCCTGTTACAAGTGTCATAGCATAGGGAACGGCACTGTTGGGAGATATACCCAAATCAGACCTTATTGCAAGTGAAACACCTATGGCAATAAAGGCGATACCTACGCAGTAAATGATAATTCTTGAAAGAAGCCTGTTTGTTTTCATTTAAGTATCCTGTTCATACGTATTATCTAAAAGGCCTGACGTAAGCTCGTTTATAAGCTCGAAATCGTAGCCGTTTCTGTAAAGCTTTGCCTTGAGCTTGTTAAGCTCCTTGTAATTTGTTATGGGAGTACGGTGAGCGTCTATTATTTTTTGAGCACGCAGAGAGTCGTTCGGTTGTACCTTTTCAAATACCTCCTCGAGTATCTCCTCGCTTACGCCGTCAAAGGCGATGTCCCTCATTATAAGTGAGCTGCTTTTCTGGGTTGAAAGCAAAGAACGCTCAAGCTTTCTTGTGGCGTAGGCGGCGTCATCAACGTACCTGTGCTCGGTAAGAAAATCTACGGCCATTTGCGCGTAATGCTTTTCTATTTCCAGCTTTTTAAGGTGGTCCAATATCTGCTTTTTCGTGTGGGCGGCATAGGAAATATATTTCATAGCCAGATGCTTGGCAAGCTCTCTTTTTGAAAACTCCAATGCCTCGGAAAGCTCCTCCCCGCTTATCTCCTTTTCAACGTAAAGATGAAAAAAGGAAACGGCGTAGGGTGTTAAAGCAATCACCTCTCCGTCGTCAAGTGTAAGCTCTGTTTCGTACTTGCTTTTTTCTTTAATGGAGGTTATAAGCATATATTTTGCCCGTTATGCCAGATTCTGGTTGTAAAGCGCGCGCTCCCCGCCTACGTATTTTGCACGTGTACGTGCGCAAACAAGGGGGGCCTCACCAATGTATTTTACGGATATTCTCACAGGCACGGCAACCTCCTTAAGGTGCATGCCTATAAGGGTATGGCCTATATCCATACCGGCATTTGCCCTTATGTGCTCTACTGCAACGGGGGAGGCAAAGGTGTTGTATGCCGTAACGGCAAATGAACCCCCTGCGTGAAGCTGGGGTACTGCGTTAACTATATCGAGGTTAAGCTTATTGGCAAGCTCCTCCTCGATAATAACGGCTCTGTTAAGATGCTCACAGCACTGTACTGCAAGGTAAATTCCCTTTTCCTTGAGTATAGGGTAAATTACGTCGAATACAGCCCTTGCAGCCTCGGGGGATGAGCCCTTACCTATGTTGGAGCCAACTATTTCGCTTGATGAGCAGCCGATAACGAAAATATCTCCTGCCTTAAGCTTTGCAAGGGGGAGGAATTCGTTTATAGCGTTTAATGCGTCGTTTTTGATTTTAAGAATTTCAGACATTTTATCAAAGCGCAGTATATGCGCATCCTTTCAAATTCTTTGTATATTTTATCTTTTTAATGGTATTATGTCAAATTTTTTTGATAAACAGATATGGAGAGATTAAGTATTTATACTTGCACTTTCATTCTGAATATTGTAAAATAAAGGCAATACTTTATACGCAGAGGTATATATACCTGCGTATATTATAAAAACATTTCAGGAGGCTAAAAATGGCAGATATATCCTTAAAGGTTTTAGGCTGTTCATTTCCTACTCCCTCATACCCCTACTACCATGTAAAAACATTGGTTGAGGGCTTCGAGGAAGATCTCAAGATCGCCCGTATAGAGGGTAACGGTAAATGGCTGCGCGACTATGCCGTTGTTAACGATGGAGTAACTTCTCCCAAGCAGCAGATAAATTTCTATACAGACAAAGCATATCTCTATATCAGATATGATTGGCGCAACTTAAGCGAAAATACTCTTGACGTAGTTTTCGCTTCACCCGACAAGCCTGACGTAAGCTATAAGGCATCCGCATCCTTCACAGCACCCAACAACGGTGGCTATTGGAACGATGATTTCAAATGGTATGCAAGCCTTGTAGTAGAGGAAAACCTTGGTCTTGAGCGCTCTAACGAGCCTATGGCACAGGTTATGGCTGTTTATGCAGACAGAGTTAAGGACCCCGTAAAGGAAGTAAGAGTTGTTGAGGTTGATCCTGTTTCAGGTGTTCACACAGAAATCCCCTCACAGATTTATAACGTAAGCAGATGGGAAGGCTTTAACGATAAGGACTGCCAGTACACTGCAAACTTCGACGTTGCATTCCTTGCAAATATGAAACCCTACGAAAAGAAGGTTTACCTTATTTTCTACGGCAACGATAAGGCTCAAAAGCCCGAATACAAAACAGACCTCTACCACAGCGGTGAGGGCCTTGAGCAGAGAATCGGTAACGCATACTATGAGGTAAAGCTTCAGAAGGAATCTGCTTCTATTGAGGATATTATCCTTAAGAGAGGCGTTAACTGCACATTCTCTCACAAGCTTGAAACAAACGGCGCTATCCAGTGGAACCCCGACTGCTATGCTCCCCCCACACCCTGGAACCATATTTCAGACTGGGATCCCCCGGAAAATACAGTATTCGAATACGGTCCCGTATTCACAATGGTAAAGCGTTGGGGCTCAATGCCTATGTATGAGGACGTTAAGTGCTCCGTAACTTATATGTTCTACGCAAACAACCCCACAATTATCCTTCAGTCCACAATCGAGCTTACACAGGATAAGGACGTTATCGCATTGCGTAACGGTGAAATCGTTCTCAACAGAGAAATCGTTAACGAATTCGCATGGAAGAAGCTTGACGGCGGTATCGGTACAGTTCTTGTAGACGACGTTCCGAGACATCCCACAATGGGTAAGCGCGTTGATAAGAACACTCCCTGGTATGCAGTATTCAACCGTGAGCAGGGCGTTGGTGTTGGCGTTGTTCCCATTGAAGCAGTTAACCTCCGTAAGGACGGCGGCCTTGAGCGCTTCGATCCCTTTATCTACCTCCAGGTAGGTCCCTGGGTTTACGTTGCGCGTCCCCTTATCTATTCATTCGTTTCAAACAACCCCCAGAGAGTTCTTCACACATACGCAGGCTCTGTCTGCTACGAAAAGCTCGCATGGCTTCCCTTCTCCTTCCAGGACGGCGATGAAATGTTTGACGAAATCGAAAAGACAAACGCAGCACTCCGTGCTCCCTTGGCATTCGAGCTCTTTATGGATACAGACGACCGCGTTCCCACACAGTGGGTACCTCCCACACTTCTTGCAGAGTTCAACGAGCTTTAATTTAAGTGTAAAAAGAGTATCTTGATTAAACGTAACGGTGGCAGATATATTCTGCCACCGTTTTTGTTATATAGTATTTGTGTATGTATTAAACTAAAAACCTACTCTTTTGTTATTATGTATGCAAAACAAACAAATATTAAAAAAATATTGACAACACACCGTATCCTATGGTAATATGGTTTTGTAAAGGTGTATCATCTTTATAATATTCACAGAGACAATGGAAAGCCAATAAATACACGATAACAATAAAAAAACAGGGTTCAAGTGTATCAATCCAGACACAGAACCAAACGCGTAATAATTATCAAACAATTACTTTATCTCCGTCAGTCATAAGTACATATGGAGCGGGAACATATACTGTAACAATAACATGTACGGAGTATAATGTGACTAATGATAAGGTTGGTATGACGTGGAATAATCTTAATCCTTATGGATATTCTCCATATGGCAACCACTAAAAAGGAGGAAATAATGAAAACCGCAAAACTGCATAAAATTATAGGTTTAATTTTATCCATTGTTTTCATATTGAGCTTGTGTGGGTGTGTATCTCCTACGGATAAACCTGATGCTACTCCTTCCTCTACACCTAAAACTTACGATGATTTTATTGAAATAACTGTTGGCTTGCCTGATAGATACGTAGATGAAAACGGAAATCTAAAAACAGACGGAATTATAAATCCGTATATTTATCTGGCAGATTTTTCCTTTAATGAAATATTGCAAAAGCGTTTCGGACTTAAAATAAAGGGCTTTACCTGGTGGGGTAATGTTGGTAAATACGATATGGTGTTTGGTTTGGGTCGGTTTTCCTCCGGTGATGCGGCAACAACTGATGAATCCGTAATAGAAGCAAATAGCCGTATGGAACGGCTTATAAATGAAAATAATGTGGTAGATATTTCTCAATATTACCATATGATGCCATATTATAAGGAATACATTGATAAAACAGGAAGCACAGCTCTTTTTAACAGTACAAAGGTACACAGCATTTACAGAAGTGATTTAATGTCTGCGCAGCTTTTGGCAGATAGCCTTAATAAGCAGTACAAAATAGATTTATTACCTGGCTATAACGGAATGTATTGGATGTATAATGAGGAATGGTTTACAAAATATAACTATGATATTCCTCAAACCCTTGATGAGCTGATAGCTTTGCTTTTAAGGCATAAAGCTGAATATCCGCAAAGTAAGCCCATAGGTGATTCAAGTGAATATGCGGCAATAGAAAAGGGAATAGGTGCATCATACGGAATACGCCTTAACTATGATGGGATTTTTTCATCAAATGATAATAAAGATAATGTATTATGGCGGGAAGATGCTAAAAATCTGTTTTATCTTGACGGTGAAAAGGTTTCCTTTGCTCTTAATACAGATGCATATATAAAAGCTCTGGATATGTTAAAGAGCATAACGGAAGGCAGTCTTACGGCAAGTGATGATTCATATGTTTTGGATCATTACAAATTGGAACAAATGGACTGCGCAGTAGTGTTTACTTATCCTGAATTACTTGTGGATAACAGCGGTGAAACCTCGTGGCGTTTGTTTGATAACGGTCTTCCTGCAGAGGGTTATAAGGCTATTGCCTATTCAGAAACAGGTTTAAGATATAACAGCTCCAGTATAATGCTTTGTTCAAGGCAGGGCGATGAATGTGTAGAAAGAATGATTTCTTACATAGATTGGTGTATGAGTAATGAGGGGATAATGTACGCCTATTTCGGTGTTGAGGGTGAGGATTATACAGTTCTTGAAAACGGTAAAATTAAAATGCTCAAATATGTGGACGATAATATTACGCCTGATTTGAATCCCATAAAAGATGGCATATTTGTTTCTTCCGCATTAAAGCTTATGGGTAGTCAGTTGAATAATCTTTGTATAAACGGAGATGTTTCTGATGCACTGGGTATGCTCAACGGTGTTAACGAAAAAACAAGGGCTTATATGGCAAATATACTTAATAAGCAGGGGCGTAATCTTGAGGGTGTAAATTACAATATTAGTACGTTACCTGTTATAACGCAGGTTGAAAGGATTATACCTAAAACAACTGTAATCGATGAAAAGGAATACAGCGTTAATGGCGGTATTGTATATACTGATAATGAGGAAATGCGTATATCTTACTGTAACTTAAAGAAAATCGTTACAGATTTCCTGAAAGGATATATGTTAGGAACTAAAACTACGACAGACCTTGAAGAATACAAAAATGATATTGCCAACGCAGGTTTGGATAATATTATTGAGTTATTACAGAATGAATACAGTAAAATGTCCCAATGGGGCTCAAAGCCAGCAGAGGCGATTGTTGGATAATATTTAAGTTAACAAACACAAAAAAGACCGTTTCAAACGGTCTTTTTTCTTAGGAATTTTTTAGACAAGATAAAAGACTAACGAATTTTTTTCGTTAGTCTTTCTTTTTTTTACTTTGCAAAACACACAACTTTGTTTACAAAGTATAGTACGCTACACTTTTGAAAATTCCCCCACAAAGATTAATAACCCGATAAATAAGAATTTGAATAGCACAATTTTTTAAGATATTATTGTCTGTTCATAAGGTACCATAAAACGCTCTAAAACCATTGAAAATAAAGGATTTTCCGCAAACAACTCATTTCATCCCAACA
>SVGI01000051.1 GCA_015056385.1 Clostridiales bacterium | reverse complement strand
GTTCTTTCTGCTCATCTGTCATGGTGGCTTTGAGCTTTTCTTCATTCCTGCAAATCAGTTCCAGTAGCTTTTTGTATTCCTTGCAATAGGATGTGTCATACTCGGTTGGCTCGATGTTGCCGTACCAAAATTCTTCAAGGATTCTCATACCGCTCCCTCCCCATAGATCATTTCCCAGAGGATGATTTCCTCGGCTCGGTTGCGGATGCTGTTCATAGCACCAACCCACGCCATCTGATCGTGCTGCTTCATGCGCTCTGTCACGCCCTCAGATGCTTTCATTTGTTCAATGATAAGTCCAAAGCGGCTCTGCGCCTGCTCGTTCAAATCAGCCAGATACGTCCACAATTCACCGCTGAGACAAAGATCATTGAAGTGGATAGGTTTATGCTCCTTGATGTAATCTCTGTGTAAACGCCCCCACCGACCAATAGGTCTGTCTGCCTCCGGCAAGCGAATAGCGGGAATATAGTAATCACCACAACAAATATAGTTAAGTTCCTGCATAATATGTTCCTCCATAATATCAAACGAAAAAGCGTTAAGATAAAAAATGAGTGATGCTCGGTCTTTCGACCTGGCATCACTCATTTTTCGTTGTTGATTACCAACCCCGTCTGACAGATGCCGTAAAATAGTTAATTTTTTGGTTTAACTGTTTTACGAACACCCATCATTGCATCGGGTCTTTTTTTATTATGAAAACTTAATTATTGTCCCAACGGGCAAAATATGATAAAATATACCCCGTATTACCGTAATAAAACAAGCATTGAAAGGTCTGTCTATGAAATTTGGAGAATACAACGCCCCGTGGTTTAGCTATTATTCAGGCGCAAGGCATCATCTTGATTACCCTGACTTAAGTATGATAGACGCAATCGAGGAAAATGCTGTAAAATATCCTCATTTACCCGCTTATGATTTTATGGGCGCAAGGCAGAGCTTTTCTGATTTTCTCAAAAGAGTGCATATCTGCGCTAAGGGGCTTAAGGCAATAGGCTTTCAAAGGGGGGATACTCTTACTGTTTGTATGCCAAACAGCCCTCAGGGCGTTATAACATTTTACGCTGTGAATGCCATTGGCGGTATTTCATCTATGATACATCCTCTTTCAGCCCCGAACGAAATAAAATTCTATCTCCAAAGGTCCAAAAGTAAATATATACTCACCCTTGACACGTTTCTGGATAAGGTAACCTCTATATTGGATGAGGTGCCCAACGTTAAGGGTGTAATAGTGGCAACAATTAAGGAGGAGCTTCCTTTTGTTAAAGGGGTGGCATACTCTCTTATGAATAAAAGTGTGTGCATTGATAAGTCTGATAAGCGAATAATCACCTTTGCCTTCCTTATGAAAATGGGCAAGGAATATAAGGGTGAGTGGCGCGTACATATGAAGGCAGAGGACCCTGCCGTAATACTTTACAGCGGCGGCACAACGGGCAAAACAAAGGGCATACTCTTATCCAACCTTGCCTTTAACGCGCTTTCTATGCAGACTGTGGAGGCAGGGCAGTGTACACACGTAGGCTCCAAAATGCTTGCGGTTATGCCTATGTTCCACGGCTTCGGCTTGGGTGTAAGCATACATACCTCGTTTTTAATGGGCTTTACCTGTATTCTCGTTCCCAAATTCAACGTATCCACATACGCAAGGCTTCTCAAAAAATACAGACCTAACGTAATTGCAGGTGTCCCCACACTTTTCGAGGCCCTTCTTAAATGCGAGGATATGGAGGGGGCGGACCTTTCTCATCTTGAGGGTGTTTTCTGCGGCGGAGATACCCTTTTACCCTCACTTAAAAGGCGTGTGGATGAATTTATATCATCCCACAACGGCCACGTGCAGATAAGGGAGGGTTACGGACTTACGGAATGTGTTACTGCAAGCTGCCTTACCCCTAAAAATTATTACAGGGAGGGCAGCATAGGCGTTCCCTATCCTGATACGAGGTATAAAATAATAGACCCCAACACACTTGAGGAAATTCCCTCAGGCACAGAGGGTGAAATAATCATAACAGGCCCAACCCTAATGCTGGGATACGTGGATGAGGCAGAGGAAAATGCATCAACTATTATTGATTTAGGCGGTGAAAGGTGGCTTCGTACAGGGGACATAGGTAAAATGGATGAGGACGGCTTTGTGTACTATATACAAAGGCTTAAGAGAATGATAATTTCCTCGGGATATTCCATATACCCCTCCCAGATAGAGGATATTATATCTCTTTGCGAGGGTGTTGGCGATTGCTGTGTTGTTGGTGTGGACGACCCGTATAAGATACAAAGAGTACGCGCCTATGTAATCCCTCGTGAGGGCTTTGAGGGTGATGATGCCTTAAAGGAAAAAATAATGGAGCATTGTAAGAAGAATATTGCAAAATACGCCCTTCCCTCTGAAATAATATTCAAAAAGGAATTCCCGCGCACGCTTGTTGGCAAGGTTGCCTATAGGGAGCTTGAGGCTCAGGATAAATAACCTACGTATAAAAACAGCCCTTCGGGTAATACCCGGAGGGCTTTACTTATTTATGCATTTAAGCGCTTTATTCGTTACAGAAGAATTCATTAAGGGCGCTTATGTATTTATCCGGGGCGAAAAGATAGGCCATTCCGTGCCTTGCCTCGGGAACGGTAATAAGCGTTTTCTTTGATTTTATGGCCTTGTAATTTTCTTCACTCATATAGCAGGGCACGAATTTATCCTCCTCGCCGTGTATGAGGAATACGGGTATTTTGCATTTTTCAAGAGCCTTTTCGGGAGATGCCTTTTCACTGCAGATATCAAATCTGCCGAAGAGAATTCCTCCAAGGCGAACAAGCATAAACGTAAGACGGCGTGGGAATGGTGTTTTTGCAAGCACGTGCCTTATTATTTTTTCCGTTGAGGAATATCCGCAGTCTGCAATTATCCCAATAACGCTTTTTGGGAGATTAAGGGCGCTTGTAAGAAGCACCGTTGCCGCCCCCATGGATACACCTGTAAGAATTATTTTTACGTTGCCGTCAAATCTTGCGTTTATGTATTGCGCCCATTTAAGGCAATCCTTTTGCTCGTTTATTCCGAAGGATATTACCTTGCCCTCACTTATGCCGCAGCCTCTTTGGTCCACCATAAGCACGCTGTGATTAAGCTTAAATGCCCTCATAACACCGCCGCAAAGGTCCCTTTCACCGTTGCCTCTGTAGCCGTGGACCATTATTTCAACGGTACCGTTGAAACTGGGACATTCAAAGTATTTTGCGTGAAGCCTTAAATTGTCAAAGGAGGTTATCCACACGTCCTCACAGGGAAGTGCGCGTGTGCGGTTAAACCACTCGTTGAGCTTTTCAAGGAAGGGGTCCATAGACTGTGAAAAGGGCCTGTTCCTGTATTTTTCCTTGTTAGGGGAATAAAAGCATATTCTGTAGCAAAGATATGTAGCGGTGAAAAATACAATCACCGCAAGTATGATAAAAACGTATAAAATCCACATATTTTTATCCTTTTAGGTATAAATTACTTGTTTTTTGATGATGTGATATGCTCAAAAAGGCATTCGCACCCAAGGGTTACGTCCTTAAGGGTGGTTTCGAAATCGTCTGTGTACCAGGGGTCAGCCACATCCCGCGGTGTGGGGGTGTAATCCATAAGAAGGCTTATTTTTCCCTGGGTATCATCCATTATACGGCGCATATTTCGTAGGTTGTATTTATCCATACCCACAATATAATCGAATTTGCCGTAATCGCTATTGGTAATCTGCCGCACATGCTTTTTTGAGGTGTCTATACCTCTTTTGGCGAGTATGCGCCTTACGGGAGGATATACCCCGTTTCCTATTTCCTCTGTGGAGGTGGCGGCGGATTCAATATAAAAATCATCCCCAACGCCCTTTTTCTCTACAAGTTCCCTCATAATAAATTCCGCCATTGGGCTTCTGCAGATGTTCCCGTGGCAGACAAATAATATTCTTATCATAATATTACTTCCTTTAGATTATAAAACACCTTGCGACCTTATATCGCGTAACGTCTGCCACTGCAGACGAAGAGTATTTTTATCATAATATTACTTCCTTGTATTGTATCCAACCAATTATACCACACCTATTTGAATTATCACAACATTGTGATATAATGTAGAAAAACAAACACTGCCACCGGGTAGTAAGAAATGCACAAAAGCATTCGTCAGGCGCGTCGTTAGGTCTTGGAAGACGTGTCGGTCGGATGCTTTTTTTGGAGTAGTATGAAGATAACAAATCCTTTTTCAAGGCTTTCAAGGGGGGAGATGATACTGTGGGTTATTTCCCTTATCGCCGTTACAGTGCCTCCGCTTTTTACACCCCAGCCAAAGGCGCTTAATATTATTGCCTCTGTAATAGGGGTTACAGCCCTTATTCTTTGCTCGAAGGGCTTACCCTCGGGGCAGGGGCTTATTGTTGTTTTTTCCGTTTTTTACGGTATTATATCATTTAAGTTCAGATATTGGGGAGAAATGATAACATATCTTGGAATGTCTGCCCCATAGCCCTTCTTGCCCTTATCCAATGGATAAAAAACCCCTACGACACCACGGGTGAGGTAAGGGTGAATACACTGCGGGGAAGAAATATAATATTTATGTGCTTATCCGCGGTAGGGGTAACGGCTGTGTTTTATTTTGTACTAAGGCTTCTTAATACGCCTAACCTTATATTAAGCACTTTTTCCGTAGCCACAAGCTACGTTGCATCATACCTTACGTATATGAGAAGCCCATATTACGCACTTGCGTATTCCGCCAACGACGCTGTACTGATAATACTCTGGATACTGGCCTGTGTTGAGGATATTTCATATCTGCCTATGGTAATATGCTTTACGGCGTTTCTTGTAAACGATATATACGGATTTGTAAGCTGGTCAAGAATGCTTCAAAGGCAACGAAGAGGGGATTAATCCCTTACAAAAACACGAATTTTGCAAGAATTGTCATCACCACAAGGAATATAACGTTCAAAACGGTGAACAAAAGCATATAATGGCCGATGTTGTCGGGGAATTTGCGTTTATATTCGTTAAATGTTATAAGGCTTGCAAGGGAGGCAATAAGTGTGCCCGTGCCGCCTATGTTTACACCCATTAAAAGGGCTCTGTAATCTGTTGTGAATTTTGAAAGCAATATTGCAGAGGGCACGTTGCTTATGCCCTGGCAGGAAATTATTGAAACGAGAAGAGTGTCCTTTTCAAGAAGGTGTGAAAAGAAGCTGTTTACTGCAGAAATTCTTGTAAGGTTGCCTGCAAACACGAAGAAAAAGAAGAACGTTCCCAGAAGGGAGTAATCCACCTTGGCAAGTGCTTTTTTGTCCATAATAAAAATCACTGCAGGGATAACGATAAGCCCTATCCAGAATTTGATAACGTTAAAAATTATAAGTATGGACATTATAAAAAGCACGAGATAAATTGCGGCGCGTGGCCTGTTTAATTTTTCTCTGCCCTCGTTTGCTATAAGAAGGTGTGTGGGCTTTACAAAAAAGCAGCATATAGCAAGCATTATAACTGCAACAACAAACAATGGAAGCATTATTGAGCAGAATTCCATTGTGGGTATGTTAAAATATGAGTAGATGTAAAGATTTTGCGGATTACCGAAGGGGGTTAAAAGTCCGCCCAGGTTTGCGGCTATATTCTGCAATATAAAAAGATACGCCATTTTCTTTTTTTGCCCAACACCCTTAAGTGCATAATATCCTAAGGGCAAAAATGTAATAAGCGCCATATCGTTTGCAATAAGCATTGAGCCTACGAATGTAATACATATAAGCAGGAAGAAAAGAGTCCTTAAATTGCCTGAGAGAATAACGAGCCTTTTTGAAAGTATGGTAAAAAAGCGTATGTTTCTTAATGCGCAGACAACCGCAAGTGTAAGAAAAAGGCAGGCAAGAGTTTTCCAATCGAAATATGTTAAATACTCCTTATCGGGAGGTACAAAAAAGCAGGTAACCAAGGCTGCGAAAACCGCAATGCAGAATACAACGTTTTTTCTGATAAAAGCCGAAGCCCTTTGCATATTTACCCTCCTTTTTTTCACCGAGGGGTATAATACTCCAATTTTATTTATTTTGCAACTGTTTTTTTGATAAAAAAGCCTTTCCCAAAGGGGAAAGGCCTGTAATGGCTTCTTTTACATCTCGCCGTGAATTGTTCTTGAGATTATATGCTCCTGCTTATCCTTATCAAGAGAAACGAAGTAATCGTTGTAGCCCCATACCTTTACCATAAGGTTGGAGTATTTTTCGGGGTTTGCCCTTGTATCCTCAAGGATTTTTTTAGTTACGTTATTATCGTGATGTACATCACCGCACAGTGCGTATACTTTTCCATCGGGTGCTCCTTTTGCTTTTTCTATATAGTAAGTTTTTATCGGACAGTTGTCGATGATTTTAATATGGATGTGTGTAATATGCGCTGTTGTTTTTTGAAATGTATAATGATATAATTCAAGATACAATTATGTAAAAAAGTGAGGATTAAAAATGAAACCCTTAGTTGTTATTACAGGCGCAAGCTCCGGCTTCGGCAGGGCAATGGCAATAGAGTTCAATAAAGTAGGCTACCCCCTTTTACTTATAGCAAGGCGTATAGAAAAGCTTCTTGAGCTTAATCTTGAAAACACTATCTGCGCAAAGGTAGACGTTGCAGATAAGGCGGCATTTGAGGCTGCCGTACGCTCTGCAGAGGAAAAATACGGCCTTACAGACCTTATCATAAACAATGCCGGGGTTATGCTTCTTGGTGATATTGCTACTCAGGACCCTGAGGAATGGAAAACAATGCTGGATGTAAACGTTATAGGCGTTATGAACGGTATGCAGATTGTTATGAACGATATGAAGGCAAGGGAGCACGGTACTATAATAAATATCTCATCAGTAGCGGGTGTAAATGCATACGGCAACCACGCCGCATACAGCGCAAGTAAGTTTGGTGTTTGCGGCCTTTCAGAGGTTGCACGTATGGAGCTTTCACCCTACAACGTACGCGTTATAAGGATGCTCCCCGGCGCAGTTGCAACAGAGCTTTTGGGACACACCACAAGCGATGCTATAAAGGATAATTATATGGACTGGGTTAAGGCAACAGGCGTTGGCAGCATAAAGGCAGAGGACGTTGCAAGAACGGCGCGCTTCGTTTACGAAATGCCCCAGGGCGTTATCATAAAGGAGCTTCACATTACCGATACCAAGCAGGACAGATAATTGAACTGTGCAGAATAAAAATAAATCCCCAACATATTGCGTGTTGGGGATTTTTGTATGCTTTGATAAATTTTTATGCCTTGGCCTTTGCCCTGCGCCTTTCAATTATGAGCTTAATAAGAGTAATAGTGTAGTGGATAACAAGGCCTACCGCTATTGCCTTAACAAGGTCGAATATAACAGTAAGGGCAAAGGTAAGCACAAGAACTAAAATATCGTTCCATTTCTTTTTCTTTATTATAGCTACAAACTCTCTCCATTCGCTCATATTGTAGGCAACTACAAAGAGTATTGCGGCAATAATAGGCATAGGCACATAGGATGCAAGGGGCATCAGTATTACGAGAACAAGCAAAAGTACGAGTGCGTGAACTATGCCTGAAAGGGGGGATTTACCTCCGTTTTTAACGTTTGCCGCCGTTCTTGCTATTGCGCCTGTTGCGGGAATGCCTCCAAAGCAGCCAACAAGCATATTACCAATACCAAGTGCAATAAGCTCTGTGTTTGAGCTGTGCTTATCGCCTATCATCTTATCTGAAACAACGCAGGAAAGAAGAGATTCAATACCTGCAAGGAGAGCTATTGTAAATGCGCTTGGCAAAAGGGTGATTATTTTGCTCCACGTAATTTCAGGGAAGCTGAATGTGGGGAGGGAGGATGATATTGTGTAAAGTGAGCCTATGGTATTTGTATTTATAAGGGGTATGAGGCAAACAAGTGAGCCTATCAATACCGCAATAAGGGAGCCGGGTATCTTTTTTGATATTTTAGGCCACACTACGAGTATTGCAAGGCCCAGCATACCTACTGCAAATGCCCAGGGGTTAAAGGTGGAGATATGCTCTATAACAAGTGAAAACTTTTCCGTTGTTTCAATAGCGGCTACACCGCTTGGGTAGGTAAGGCCCAGAAAATCCTTAAGCTGACCTATAACAAGTGTTACGGCAATACCTGAGGTAAAGCCTACGGTAATGGTATGGGGGATGTACTTAATAAGTGAGCCTACGCGTAAAAGGCCCATAATAACAAGTAAAATACCTGCCATAACGGTAGCAAGTAAAAGCCCGTCCATACCCTGCGTAAGTATTATTCCCGCTACGATAGATGCAAAGGCGGCTGTGGGGCCTGTGATATTTACCCTGCTTCCGCCTAAAAGAGACGTAACAAGACCTGCAATAATTGCGGTGAAAAGCCCTGTTTCGGGCCTTGCGCCTGAGGCTATTGCAAGAGCTATTGAAAGGGGCAGGGCAATAATTGCTACGATTATACCTGCAACCACGTCTGAAACGTAGTCTTTTGATTTGTAGCCCTTAAAGGCTGTAAGTATTTTCAGTTCAAAGAATTTCATAATCTTTCTCCTTAATGCACCAGGGTATTATACATCAATTAGCCCCTAAAAACAACAAAATTCGTAAACCGCATTTTCGGCGGTTTTGCGTATGGTCCTGAACTCTTACAGAAATTCAAATCATCCGCAAAGCGGATACCTTTACTTCTTCACTATTCACTATTACTTATTACCTAATCGACAAGTTTCGAAAGAGAAGAGTGAAAAGTGAAGAGTTAATAGTGAAAAAGTAAA
>SVGI01000050.1 GCA_015056385.1 Clostridiales bacterium | reverse complement strand
TACGGCATGAGTGAGCTTATGGGCCCCGGTGTTTCCTGTGAATGTCTTTGTAAATGCGGAATGCATATTCACGAGGACCACTTTATACCTGAAATAATAGACCCCGAAACAGGTGAGGTATTACCTGAGGGCTCAGTAGGTGAGCTTGTTATTTCAGCAGTAACAAAGGAAGCGCTGCCTCTTATCCGTTACAGAACAAGAGATATTACCTCTCTTAATTATGAGAAATGCGAGTGCGGAAGAACTCTTGTACGTATGAACAGAATACTTGGCAGAAGTGATGATATGCTTATCATACGCGGAGTAAACGTATTCCCGTCCCAGATCGAATCTGTATTGCTTGAATTCCCCGAGGTTGCTCCTTATTATATGCTCGTTGTTACACGTGAGGGCGTTTTGGATGCTCTTGAGGTAAGGGTAGAGCTTTCAGAAAAGCTTTTCTCAGACGAGGTTAAAAAGCTTGAGGATCTTAACAAGCGCATTGTAAGAGAGCTGCAGAACGTTTTGGGTGTTGCCGTTAAGGTAACCCTTGTTTCCCCCAGGTCCATAGAGCGTTCAGAGGGTAAGGCAAAGCGTATTTTGGATCAGCGTAGTATTTAATGCTTTGGAGGTAAAATATGTTGTACGAGCAAATATCTGTTTTTGTAGAAAACAAAAAGGGTAAATTAGCCCAGATAACAAAGGTGCTTGAAGAAAGCAATATCAATCTTCGTGCGTTGAATATTGCAGACACCTCCGATTTTGGTGTATTAAGAATAATTGTTGACGATACATACAGGGCATTAGAGGTGCTTTCAAAGGCCGGTTTTTCTGTTACGGTATGTGAAATGCTTGTTGCAGAGATAGGTGATGATCCCGGCGGTCTTCATGCGGTATTGGAGTCCCTGGATCAGATGAACGTTGATGTAGAATATCTGTATTCCTTTACGTACAAGTATGAATATCACGTTCTAATGTTCGTTAAAGTTTCGGATCCCGAATTGGTAGAAAGCGGATTGATAGAGCGCGGTCACAGCGTTCTTACAGATCCTGTAAAATATGGTTTGAAAGGCTGAGAGAAAAATAGGTATGCTGCGTCCAACCTACTTAGAGGTCAATACAAAGAAATTATACAGAAATATACAGCAAATACGTGGAACAATCGGTGAAAAAACAGGCATAATGGCTGTTGTTAAGGCTGATGCATACGGCCACGGTATTGTTGACGTTGCCAAGGCCTGCGTAAATTCAGGTGTGGAATGTCTTTGTGTTGCAAACGTAGAGGAGGGAGCTCTGCTCCGCCGCAGACATATATATTCTCCCATACTTATTTTAGGATTATCTAACAAGCGTGAGATGCAGGTCGCTGTGAAAAATGGTATAAAAATAACAGTTTCAACCCCACAGGAAATAAGAACAGTAAACGACATTGCATCCTCGCTTGGTATAGAAGCCACGGTACACTTCAAGGCGGATACGGGAATGTCCCGTGTGGGCTTCAGAAGCAGGGAAGAGCTTGCTGAAATGATAAGAGCCGCTAAAGAGTGTCGTAACGTATACTCGGAGGGCTTGTTTACTCATTTTGCCTGTGCAGATGAGGAGGACCCTTCTTACAGCATGAAGCAGCAGAAGCTGTTTTTCGACTATATTGATTACGCGTTATCACAAAAAATGCATTTTGACGCGGTACATGCTGCAAACAGCGCTGCTATATTAAAGGGTTACTGCACAGAGCTGGACTATGTGCGCCCCGGAATTATTATGTACGGATATCCGCCGTGTAAATGTGCTGAGGGAAGGGATATTGATGTTCAGCCTGTTGCAAGGCTTGTAAGCCACATCTCTGCGCTTAAAGAGGTTAACAAGGGTACAGCCGTAAGCTACGGCGCAAGGTATGTTACAGAAAAAAATACGCGTATAGCCACAGTCCCCATAGGTTACGCAGACGGATATTCCCGTTCTTTTGGCGGTAAGGCCTACGCCATAGTCAACGATACTCTGGTGCCTGTTGTGGGTACGGTGTGTATGGATCAGATTATGCTTGACGTAGGTGATGTTAGTTGTTGTGTAGGAGACGAGGTTGTTCTTTTCGGGGAAAAGAAAAATAATTCGGTAAGTCTGGAGCATCTTGCTCAGATTCGAGGTACTATTACCTATGAAATACTCACTAATATATCTCCCCGGGTTGAGAAAATTTATATTTAAGGTTTAGAAAATAATGTCAGTTTTAAGAACGTCTTGGAAAATATTAAGAGGGCATATCGTTATTACGATTATGATAGCGCTTTTTTTCTCTGCGCTTACGTTGTTGTTTACAGATAGCCCTTTGTATCAGAATTTTGTCGGGTTATTCACAGTTTGCGTTTATTGGTACTATATGTACTGTGTTATTGGCGATATTGGCAAGGAAGATACGAAGAATGAGACCTTCAGCCTGAAAAAAATACTTATCTCTGCAGTAACCGCCAACATTATTTCCATTATATTACTTATTTTGGGCTTGTGTGAGCCGTATATGTTTGCGAGTGAATCCAATATGTTTTTCCCTGCATTCAGATATTTTAACCACGCATATTACAGGCTGTTTGCTGTTTTCGGCTTAAAAACCTGGATGGTTGTATTGGTTTTATGTATACAGCTTCTTGGCGCCTTGGGCTGTTATTTCATAGGAAAGCTTAGGGTAAGGCAGGAAGAGGATTCCACACAGGAGCTTATCAACGAAATGAATGCAGCTACCACAGAAAAATCATATAACGGTCTTATTTATTTTGATGAGGAAAAGGGCGTTTATGTTGATGCGGGAAGCGGCAGAGAGGCTCAGACAGAAGCCGAGCTTCGTGAAGCGGAATGTAATGATAACGTGGAAATTGAAGCTGAGCCTATAGATCAGCAGCAGGAAGATATAAACGGGGAAGAATAATAAAAAATTAACAAGAATATATTGCATCTGTCAAGTAAAAATACTTGACAGATGCTTTTTTATATTGTATAATACTTCAGGTTTTGTGAAAGGAGCGGCTTGTGAAGGATCTTGTTAAGTACGATAGATTGTTCAGCATCTATAAAGGTATGCTTACAAAATGTCAGTATGAATATATGTCTATGTATTATACACAGGATTACTCGCTTGTTGAAATTGCCGAATTACATAACGTAACAAAGCAATCTGTTGCCTTTTCAATATCACAGGCTGAAAAAAAGCTGGTATCCCTTGAAAAAAAGCTTAAATTTAATGAGCTGCTTAATAAAACAGCCGGTTCATTGGAAAACGTTTGCAAAAAGCTTGAGGAAAACGGTAACACGCAGGCTGTTACAGATATACGTGAAATAGTTGAGGATTTATTATAATGGCATTTGAAAGTCTTTCGGATAGGCTTAATTCTATACTTAAAAAGCTTACAGGCGGTGGCAGAGTTACAGAGGCGGATGTTAAAGCCGCAATGCGTGAGGTACGTATTGCGCTGCTTGAGGCAGACGTTAACTATGCCGTTGCAAAGGATTTCGTTGCCAAGGTAAGCGCAAAGGCAGTTGGTGAGAATGTTCTTGAAAGCCTTACAGGCGGTCAGCAGGTTATTAAAATCGTACGCGATGAAATAACCGCCCTTTTAGGTCAGGAGCGTGTTAAAATTGCTGTTTCCGATGCTCCTCCCACTATTATAATGATGATGGGCCTTCAGGGTGCAGGTAAAACCACCACCGCAGCCAAGCTTGCAATGCTTCTCAAGGGCGACAGAAAAAGGCCCTTGCTTGTAGCCTGCGATATATACAGGCCTGCGGCTATTAAACAGCTTCAGATTGTGGGTGAGCAGGCTCACGTTCCCGTTTTCGAAATGGGTACGGATACGAAGCCTCTCAAAATCGTACAGGAAGCATTAAAATACGCAAAATCAAATCAGATTGACACTGTAATAATAGATACTGCAGGCCGTCTTCATGTAGACGACGATATGATGGCGGAGCTTCAGGAAATAAACGAAAGGTTTACACCTCACGAAAAGCTCCTCGTAGTAGATACTATGACAGGTCAGGACGCAGTCAATATCGCTAAAACCTTTAACGAGCAGATAGGTATAGACGGCGTTATTATGACAAAAATGGATGGTGATACCCGTGGCGGCGCGGCGCTTTCAGTTAAAGCCGTTACAGGAAAGCCTATCAAATATATATGTACAGGTGAAAAGCTTTCAGGCATTCAGGCCTTTTATCCCGATAGAATGGCATCACGTATTTTGGGTATGGGAGACGTTATGTCCCTTATTGAAAAGGCCGAAAAAACCGTGGATGAGCAAAAGGCACGTGAGCTTTCCGAAAAGCTTATAAAGCAAAAGTTTAACCTGAACGATTTTCTGGAGCAGATGGAGCAGGTTTCAAAGCTTGGCTCTATTGATGATATATTGGGTATGCTCCCCGGTATGAATTCAAAGCAGCTTGCAGGTGCCTCCATAGACGAAAAGCAAATGGCAAGGACACGTGCAATAATCCAGTCTATGACAATGAAGGAGCGTGAAAATCCTTCATTACTGAATTATTCCAGAAAAAGAAGAATAGCCGCAGGCTGCGGTCAGGAGGTTTCCGAAATCAACAAGCTTCTGCGTTCCTTTGAGGATATGCAAAAAATGATGAAGCAGTTTTCCGGAGGCAAAAAAAGGTTTGGCAAAATGGGAAGAGGATTCCATTTTTAATAAAGAACATAAATTATTTCAGGAGGAATATTTAACATGGCAGTTAAAATTCGTTTGACAAGAACAGGTGCAAAAAAGGCTCCTAACTACAGAATCGTTGTTGCAGACTCTAAGTCTCCCCGTGATGGCGAATATATCGACCTTATCGGTACTTATGATCCTATGACAGAACCCGCAACTGTAAAGATCGATGCAGAAAAGGCAGCAGATTGGATGAAGAAGGGTGCACAGCCCACAGATACAGTTAGAGCTCTTTTGAAAAAGAACGGCGTTCTTTAATTTTGAAGGGTGAAGAATATGTATTCAGAGCTTGTACGCTATATAGCGGAAAATCTTGTAGACAACCCTGACGAGGTACGTGTAAGTGAGGAAGAGGTAGACGGCGTTATCGTTGTTACTCTCAAGGTAGCACGTGAGGATATGGGTAAGGTTATCGGTAAGCAGGGCAAAATAGCCAAGGCTATGAGAATGGTTGTAAGAGCAGCTGCCGGTAAAACAAGAAAAAAAGTAAACGTCGATATAGTTGAATAACGAATATCGGTAAATCGGTGAAGCATAGATGAAGGAATATCTTGCAGTTGGGTATGTTCAACGGCCGCACGCCTTAAAGGGTGAGCTGACCGTTGAACCACTTACCGATGATAACAGTCGGTATAAATCACTTAAGGAAGTATACGTTGAGGAGCAAAGCAGCTATGTTTTGTATGAGGTTGAGCACGCCCGTGTTTCAGGCCCTAAATCTGTACTTCTCAAGCTTAAGGGAATAGATTCTGTTGAGGCTGCGGATAAATTCAGGTCGGTGTATCTCTATGTTTTAAGAAAGGATGCTGTTCCTCTGGAGGAGGGTCAGTATTACTATGCCGACATTATAGGGTGTAAGGCAGTAATGGAGGATACGGGGGAGGTTTTAGGTACCGTGTACGATATTATTGAAACCCCAAATAACGATGCCTATTGCGTCAAAACAAAAAAGGGTGAGGTCTGCATTCCTGCTATGAAGCAATTTATACGGGTTGATGTGGAAAATTCAATCATCTATATTAACAGGGAAGGGCTTGAGGAGCTTTTGGAATAATGATTATAGATATTCTTACGGTATTTCCCGAAATGTTTGAATCTCCCTTAAATACCAGCCTTATAGGCAAGGCTATAAATAAGGGCCTTCTTACTGTTAATATTCATAATATCCGTGATTATACAACGGATAAGCATTTCCGAACGGACGACAGTCCTTTTGGCGGAGGGGTAGGAATGGTAATGTCACCCCAGCCTCTTTTTGACTTATATGATAAAATATTGGCGGATGCTCAAAATGAGGGTAAAAAGCCATTAAGCTTATATATGTCTCCTCAGGGAGGTGTGCTTAACGTCGATATGGCGGCAGAGCTCAGCGAAGAGGAGCATATTGTTATTTTATGCGGACATTATGAGGGTGTCGATCAGCGCGTGCTGGATACCTATGTAGATAGAGAGGTCTCCATAGGGGACTATGTTTTAACAGGAGGGGAGCTTCCCGCCCTTGTGCTTATTGATGCGGTAGCAAGGTTTGTAAGCGGCGTTCTTGGTAAGGGCGAAAGTGCAACCAACGACAGCTTTTCCGACGGACTTCTTGAAAGTCCGCAATATACACGCCCCTCTGAATTCAGGGGGCAGAGTGTGCCCTCGGTTCTTTTATCGGGAGACCATAAAAGGATAAGCGAGTGGAGAAGAAAGGAAAGCCTTAGGGTTACAATGGAAAAGCGCCCGGAGCTTTTAGATAATGTTACCTTATCCAAAACGGATAAAAGGTATATAAAGGAAATTCAGGCAGAAATGCAAGGTAATAAATCAGAGGAGGGTTCAGAAAATGAGTAAGGCCGACGAAATTTTTATCAGTAATATAAACGATATACTTGAAAACGGATTTGATACTCGCGGAAGTGAGGTTCGTACACGTTGGGCTGACACAGGTGAACCCGCTTATTATATAAAGAAATTCGGTATTGTTAACAGATACGATCTTTCAAAGGAATTTCCTATAATGACCCTGCGTCCAACGTCTATGAAGGTTTCCATCGATGAAATACTCTGGATATGGCAGAAGAAGTCTAATAATATAAATGATCTTGGATGGCATATATGGGATTCATGGGCTGATGAAACAGGCTCAATAGGTAAGGCATACGGCTATCAGCTTGGTGTAAAGCATCAGTATAAAGAGGGTATGTTTGACCAGGTGGACAGAGTTATCTACGATCTTAAGCACAACCCCCAGAGCCGAAGAATACTTACAAATATTTTCGTACACGAGGATCTCCACGAAATGAATCTTTATCCCTGTGCTTACAGTATGACGTTTAACGTTACGGGGAACAGGCTTAACGCTATACTCAATCAGCGCTCAAACGATATGCTTCCGGCAAACAATATGAACGTTGTTGAATATGCTATATTGGTACATATGCTTGCACAGGTTTGCAATCTTGAGGTTGGTGAATTTGTGCACGTTATAGCAGATGCTCACGTTTACGACAGGCACATTCCTTTAATAAAGGAGCTTATAAAGAGAGAGCCCAAGCCTGCACCCAAGCTTATAATCAATCCCGACGTTAAGGATTTCTACGATTTCAAGAGGGAAGATTTTGAGCTTGTTGGCTATGAGCCCGGTGAGCAGATTAAGAATATTCCTATTGCTATTTGATTTTGGAGTAAATGCTGTGAATGCTATTTTTTCTGCAGATAAAAATTGGGGATTAGGTAAAAACGGAGATCTTTTAGTAAGAATCCCGGAGGATTTGAAGGATCGCTTTGTGCCCCTTACCAAAAACAAATGTGTGGTAATGGGAAGAAAAACACTTATTTCACTCCCCGGAAGTAAGCCTCTAAAAAACCGTACAAACCTTGTGCTTACGAGGGATAAGGGCTTTACCTGTGAGGGCGCTCATATCGTTCACGGTATTGAGGAGCTTGCGGATTATTTAAGGGAAAATAACGTTGATACAAGCAATGTCTGCATAATAGGCGGCGGCGAAATATATGCTCTGTTTATGCCTTACTGTCATAAGGTATACGTTACCCGAATAAACGGGGAGTTTGATGCAGATACGTTTGTTGAGGATATAACCTCAGAGGGCTGGAGTCTTATGGAGCATACCCCTTGGCTTACAAGCATAGCAGGTGTGGAATACAGATACGAGGATTATACAAATCCCAACGCAAAAAATATACTTTCGGAGTTTTAAGGTGTCTAAAATTACAAATAAAGGCGCAGAGCCACAGCCTAAAGGTGGCTTTAAGCCTGTTACGCCAACTAAAAAGAAAAAAATCGATTGGAAGCCCCCGGTTGAATCTTATAAGCCGTGGTATACGTTGCTTTTAACGGGCGGAATAATCATAGCAGGATATTTTCTGCTTCTTATACTTTTCAATTATTTGATTTCAATTATAGTTTCATCACAGAATCCCGATGCTGCATCGGATGTTGCAAAGCTTAGCGCATTGGTAGAGGCATTCAGGCAAAAATACGGCATAATTTCCTATATTGAATCTGCACTGCTTCCTGTATGGATGGGTGTCGTAATGATATTTATTCAAAAAATAGAGAATATCCATTTTACCAACGTTATGGCCTTTGCAAATCCGAAAAACAAAAATATAAATATGGGTATGGGCTTTGTTGTAGCTATACTTGCATTTGTTTTTGTAATAGGTGTTATTGCTATGGCAGGTGTTATTGAGCTTAAGGGCATAACCGTAAGCGCAGAAACGTTCCTTTGGTGGATATTCCTGCTCATAATTGCCATAAGTGAGGAATTTGTATTCAGAGGTTATATTCCATTTAAGGTGTATAGCGCGCTGGATTTTGTGAATAAGGTTACTGTGCGTAAATGGGCTACTGTTTTCGTATCAGCCTTACTTTTTGCATTGTTGAAGGCCCTTATGCCTTATAAGGCGGGATGGAACACTATCGCTCTTGTATCCTACTTTTCATTAGGCGTTTTACTTACGTATTCAAGAATTGCATTGAATTCTATATGGTTCAGCATAACGTTCAGAATGACATGGTCTATGCTTGTAGGTGGAATATTCTCACTTTCGCCTCCTATAAGCGGTATAGTCGGTGTTGTTATTAAGGAGGATATTGTTGGAACTGTAATAGCAGGCAGATTCGGATGTGAATCAGGTGTTGCCGCAATTTTTGCATTCCTCCTGTGTGTTATATTCGTATATAACCTTACAAAAACAACAGACGTTCCTATGAGGTCAAAAAGGCTTGCAGAAAGGGAAGAAAAGAAAAATAAAAGCGTATTCAAAACAACCAGAATCAGAAAGCAGCGCTTCTGATTTTATACAGCTTGGATTTATAATAAGTAAAATAAAAAGTCGCAGAACTCAAATGTGCTCTGCGACTTATTTATTTGTGTTTATTGCTTATTCATCCCGGGGTGTAAAGCCTCTGAACATCCATATAATTACAGTCAGAACAGTAAGATAACAAACCTTAATTACTGATTCGATTAGGGCTGCTTCTACGGACATGCTTTGGGAGGTCAAAATAAAATTAGCGACCATAATTACTGTATGGGATATAGGTATAGCCCATAAAATACGCGGTGCATGAAGCTCTCTTGTCATTCCGATAACAAACAGTATCCAAAGTGCGATTGATATGGAGTAGGAAATGAATCTTATCCACGGATCTACGTAATTCACCAAAAACCTGATTCCCTCATCAGAAACTGCACGGTACCAAACAGGCATAATAATTGCCTGAATTGCAGATAAAGAAAGAAACAGCATTTTAATACGGCATACCTTGTGCAGAAGCGTACCTCTTTTGATTTGGGACATTACATGACATACGGTAAGCCCAACAAGAATAGTTAAAATCAGCTCAACACGTAATCTTTGCTGTGAGTAGTATGCAATTAATGAGCCCAGGTTTTGTATGTTGCCCGAAACAAGCCGTATGTAGATACCCTGTATTATCGCAAGAAATAATTCCACACCAAGGCACACTGTCATAGAAATTTTTGTTCCCAATGCGAATTGTGTTGAGTTTACAGTGTTATACGAGGTTTTTCAATCATTGATATAAAA
>SVGI01000049.1 GCA_015056385.1 Clostridiales bacterium | reverse complement strand
CCGTATAAGGATGGTGCTTATAGCAGGCCCGTCCTCCTCAGGTAAAACAACACTTGCACGTAAAATATCCACACAGCTTGCCGTATTCGGTATAGGCTCCGTAATAATATCCATGGATGACTATTATAAGGATAGGGATTCTATTCCTGTGGATGAAAGCGGAAACGTCGATTTCGAGCATATAAATGCGTTAAAAACAGACGATTTCAACAACGATCTTTTTTCTATCATTAGTTCGAAGGAGGTTTTTGTTCCGAAATTCTCCTTTGAAGAGGGGAAAGCCGTTTCATATAGGCCTGTAAGGCTTGAAAAGGACAGCGTGATTATCATAGAGGGTATACACGGCCTTAATGAAAGCGTATCCTCTCTTGTACCCCGAATGAATAAGTATAAGGTGTATATAAGCGCTCTTCAGCACCTTTCCATAGATACTCACACACCTATCTCCTCGTCGCAGTGCAGGCAAATAAGGCGCATTGTAAGGGATTACCGCTTCAGGGCAACAAGGGCAGAACGAACGTTTGATATGTGGCCCTCTGTACGCAGAGGCGAATTCAGGTGGATATACCCCTATCAGGAGGAGGCCGATTATATATTCGATTCCTCCCTTACCTATGAAATAGGTGTACTAAAAAAGTATGCCTTACCTATGCTTTCCCAAATTTCAAGGGATGATAAGCATTTTATATCAGCAAACGAGCTTATAAAGTTCCTTAAATATTTTAGGGATATAGATGATTCACTGGTCCCCTCCAATTCTATTTTAAGAGAATTTATAGGAGGCAACGCTTATGAGTAATTCGCCCTTACGTATTGGTAAATATGAAATAGGCCGAGGGCTTATGCTTGCCCCTATGGCGGGATATACAGATTGGGCGTTCAGAAGGCTTTGCAGAGAATTCTCATGTCCCCTTACCTATACTGAAATGGCAAGTGCATGCGCGCTTTCAATGAACGACAGAGCAACAAAAAACCTTTTGAAAAGGGAAACGGATGACGGGGTCTGTGCAGCGCAGATATTTGGTAACGTACCGGAATATGTTGCAAAGGCGTGTAAATACGTAAAAAGCATAGGCTTTGATATTATTGATATAAATATGGGCTGTCCTGCGCCGAAAATTGTAAATAACGGCTCGGGAAGTGCCCTTATGCTTAATCTTTCACTTGCCGAGGACGTGCTTAAAGCGGCTGTGGACGCTGTGGATATACCTATAACAGTAAAAATGCGAAGGGGCTGGGAGGCTACGCCGTATGCCGCCCTGGAGCTTGCGGATATAGCGCAAAGGGCGGGCTGTGCCGCAGTTACAGTTCATCCCCGTACAAGGGAGCAGTTTTATTACGGTGAACCGGATATGCATGTGGTTACAGAGGTAAAAAAACAATGCAGTATCCCTGTATTTTACAGCGGAAATGTATTTACTCATCGAGACGTCTCAAAAATATTGGATACCACAAATGCAGACGGAGTAATGGCGGCAAGAGGCGCTACGGGAAACCCGTGGATATTTATGGGCAATGTGAGGGAAGATGATTATATTCCTGCTCTCGAAGAAAAAAAAGAGGTAATGAAAAAACATTACGCTCTTTGTGCCGAGGATAAGGGAGAAGCTCTTGCGGTAAAGGAAATGCGTAAGCACTTCCACTGTTACATAAAGGGAATAGAGGGCGCTGCTACCTTAAGAAGTAAAATAAATTATATACAGGACTTTGCCGAGGTTATGAAATTTATAGACGAAATAGGTAATTAAATTTCAAATAAAAGCGCCTCCGTAATTATATTGGAGCATTGTGGGTATATAGAATCAAAATCACTCATAGGTAAAGGATTTGCCCCGTATCCTGCTTCAATAGTAAAGCCGGGCCTGTTATACTGTAATATAAACCAGTCCTTATATCCTGCAAAGCTGGAGGTATAAGGGCTTTGTGTTGCGTTGTAGCCGCTTACCTCTGCGAATTTCTGCGCAAGCCTTAATGCGCCTATAGGCTCCTTATCTAAAAATTTGTAGTATATTTCCCCTCCCTGTGTATGAAACGAAACGGTTATTTGCGGGTCTGTAAGAAGGGTGTAATCGTACATCGCCTTGCTTTCAGGGGCTGAAAGTGGCGCAATACCCACAAAATCCCTGGGCGCAGGGGAGGTATAGCCCTGAGCGTATTTTATTTCCCTTGCCTTTTCCCACAGCGCAGGGTAGGAAAGATTTGTGTCTGTACCTGCAATATTTGCCTTCCAGCCCTGTGGAAATGGGATGTCCGGGTATCTTTTTGATATCTCGAGGGCGGTATCGTAGTACATTCCCCTTGTAATAGCTCTGTTTACAAGGTCAACTCCGTCAGGGTTTACAAGAGGGACAACGTACAGCGTAGTCCTCTCAAAAATATCATTGGCATTTGCGTTGTTAACGTATCCGTTATTCTTATACGCAATGGCGTATTCCTCAATGAATTTAAGTACCACAGGCGTTGTTATAGATTCGTTTGCGTGGTGTGAAGCATTTACTAAAACCCGTTTTTTGCCGACCCCTATTTTAAGGGCGTAAATATCTCTTCCGGCTACGCTTTTACCAATACCCGTATAGGATATAAATTCAAACTGCGAAGAAAGCCTCCTTACAGCCTCCTCTGTTATTGATGAGGTATAGGGTGTAACGGTGTCAACGATGCTTGTTAAAATGGGTATTTTGATACTTATGCCAATAGGGATGTTGCGAGGGTCAATATGTCCGTTTGCGTTCTGTATAAGCTCAATTGTAGAATTAAACTTAAGTGCAAGCCTGTAAAATGTATCACCGGGCATCACCTCATATAAAGTATAAACCATTTTTCCACCTCATAAAAAAAGAATATACAAATGTATATTCCTTTAGCGGTAGGTATTATGATTTTATCTGTTGTTTTTTCTGAATACCTGAAGGGCTGTGTGCACCGTAATATCCATGGATGAAATATCGTGAAGCTTTGCAGAATCTTGGGCAGACGTTTTTCTGTAATAGGGTGTCATAGCAAAAAGGTCAGGTAAAAGCTCCTTTTCCACATTCATAGAATATTTTATCTCTTTGTAATCAATAAGAGAAAAGGAATTTATTTTGCTTTCAGGCGGGTCGTTAAGATAAGCCTCGTTATATATAACCCTTTTAAGCTCGATAAGGTGGTTTTCAAGGGGAAGCAGGCGTATAAGTATGCCGTCATCACAAAGCACCCTTGCGAATTCCTCCGATGATAAGGGAGCAAAAAGATTGAATATTATGGAAAACGAGCTATCATCAAACGGAAGATTAAATATACTTGCCACAGCGTATTTAACGTTTGGCGATGCCTTTGTTGCCTGCATAAGGGCAAACTTTGAAACGTCAATTCCGTACATAGCATCAAGCACGCCATTTGAGTTAAGGGCGGTATATATATGAGATGTGTAATATCCTTCACCGGCCCCTGCATCAAGCGCGTTGCCAAAGGTAAAATATTTTTTTGCCATATCCACAGTACTTTCCATAAGGGGCTTGTATTTATCTGATGAAAGAAATCTGTGCCTTGAGGCTACCATTTCCTTACTGTCGCCATGGGCGTGGGATGCGTTGGACATAAGCAAATTAACGTATGAGCTTTTTGCCTTATCAAATGTGTGGTTATTTTCGCATACGTAGGATTTTTCGTTTTCCTGTAAAATGCCTTTACATACAGGACATATAAAAAGGCTTGCTTTATTGGGCATATTTTTCTCCGTTTGAATCTCTTTACTGAAGAATTTTACCTTTAATTACAATTTGTGTCAAGAAATATGCTATAATTTTATCAGGTAATGGAGGGATGTTATGCACAGACTATATAATACAATCAAAAGAAAAGCCTTAAATCGACGCAGATTGTTTATGTATGAAAAGGATTCTTATTTTATTTTTGATAGCCACAGGGCAATAGAGATAAATATAGAGGATTGTGTACACGGTATCCTTGAGGCTACCCTTATAAATTTTGATTCGGGTATCGTGGAGAGTAAATCCCAAAGACTTTTGTTTACACTGGGCAGATTTAATTTGCCTTATGATTATAATACACTCCGTACAGATATAAGAACAGATAACGAGCATTACCTTATAAAAAACAAGGAGGATTACAAGCTTTTGTCTGTGATACACGGGAGATTCTTTCGAAAAACTCCGCTAATTTCAGAGATAAAAATGGAAAACCCTTATATTATCGGTTGCGTATCCGATTGTGACAACAAAAGGGGAAAGGCGGTATGCAGTATTCGCAGGGTGTTGGGGTATAGCTGTACCGGTGAGGTATCCGTAGGGGATGATGTATACGCCTTCAACAATGCCAACGGCATTTATAAATCAATAAGGTGTGTAAAATCAGATAAGCCCTGTTATACGGCCCGCTTTAGCGGTAAAATAAACGGTAATATCCTTGGTGCAGATATATCCGTAGCCTACCACGGTAAAAACGGGTCCTGCCAAGGTGTTGTTTTTTACAACGGTACGTATATTGCGCCCGGTGATGTAAGTATAACAGAAAATAAGGTAATGGATACGTATAAAATAATCTCCGGGGACGGTATGCTCAATTTAACGTTTACCCCTTATACTCAAATTGATACCAAAAAGGGGATATTGTTAGGTAAGAACGGCATAAGAAAGTACGGTTCCTTCAGCGGAAAAATAATTCTTCAAAACGGTGCGGACTTAAACGTAGATAACATTTTGGGCAGCTTATACGTAGCCGATTGAATATTAAGTAAACGCCACGCCGCCTTCATATGCAAAAATGTTATAGCCCTGAAGCCTTGTATTTAGATAATTTACATGAATTAAGGCTGTAATTTACTTGATAAAGTTCATGCTTCGCATTATAATTATACAGGTGATTGCGGGAGTGTTATTGGTATGGTATATTGTGCAGCCTACTAATAACACAGTAAAATGAATATAATACCTTATAAGGAGAAAAAATATGAGATTTATTACAGTTAAAAATTATGAAGAAATGAGTAAAAAGGCCGCTATAATAATTGCGGCGGAGGTTTTGAAAAAGGAAGATTGCGTTCTTGGCCTTGCCACAGGCTCAACTCCCGTAGGTACCTATTCACGCCTTGCCGAGATGTGCGATGCAGGGGAGATAGACTTTTCGAAAACAAGATCAGTAAATCTTGACGAATACGTAGGTCTTGACGTTGAAAACGATCAGAGCTACCGCAAGTTTATGAACGTTAATTTCTTCAACAAAATAAATATTGATATAAACAACACAAACGTTCCTAACGGCTGCGCAGAGGACCTCAATAAGGAATGCGAAAGATATGACGCACTTATTGAATCAATGGGCGGTGTTGATATTCAGCTTTTAGGTATCGGTGTGGACGGTCATATCGGCTTTAACGAGCCTGACAGTGAGTTTGTTATGGGAACACATCACGTAACACTTGATGAATCTACAATTCAGGCAAACGCACGCTTCTTTGATTCTGAAAATGACGTTCCCCGCAGCGCTCTTACAATGGGAATGAAGGCTATAATGAATGCAAAGCAGATCCTTATGATTGCTAACGGCAAGGGTAAAAAGGATATTTTGATGAAGGCCCTCTACGGTCCTGTTACTCCCGAGGTTCCTGCATCTATCCTTCAGCTCCACCCCAACGTAACCGTTATTTACAGCGAGGAATAATAAGTATGAAAGAAGGCTTTTATAGCCTTCTTTTTTTATAAAAACCGTAAATCTGGCAAAAATCAATTTGTAGTGAAGGTGGATATGCTTGTTGTATCTGCTTGAATATGTTTTAGGGTTATGATATAATTTTTCAAAAGAGATAATATAATAATGCAGATTGCAGCTTAAATACATACTAAATCGGAAAGAGAGAGTAATTTTGCCAAGCAAGAAAAAAACACTTAAAATTATACCCTTAGGTGGAGTCGGAGAAATCGGTAAAAACATTACAGCCATAGAATACGGGGACGAAATATATATTGTAGATTGCGGTATATCATTTCCCGAGGATTATATGCTGGGTATAGATGCCGTTATCCCTGATTTTACCTATTTACAGGAAAAAAGGGAAAATATCCACGCTATGTTTATCACCCACGGCCACGACGACCACGTTGGTGCCCTTGCGTATTTTATAAAAAATTTCCCCGAGGTTCAGATATATGCCACCAAGCTTACAATGGGGCTTATCAACAATAAATTGGATAGGCACGGCATAAAGGAAGCAAATCTCGTATGCTATAAGGCAGGGGACGTGGTTGATATTGGCAGTATCAGTGTAGAAACCGTAAGGGTAAATCATTCTATTGCAGACTGTGTTGCCCTTGTATTCAGAACACCTGTAGGTACAGTAGTATTCACAGGGGACTTCAAGGTGGATTATACTCCCGTTGGGGATGAGGTTATAGACCTCGGCACCTTTGCCCGTGTAGGTAACGAAGGGGTCCTTGCCCTTCTTATGGATAGTACAAATGCCGAGCGCGAGGGCTTTACAATGTCTGAGCGCACTGTTGGTAAAACTCTGGATAATATATTTGCAAGAACAAAGGGCAGGCTTATTTTTACTACGTTCTCATCAAATATTTACCGTATTCAGCAAATAATAAATGCCTCTATCAAAACAAAGCGCAAGGTTTGTGTAATGGGTACAAGCATGATACGCGTTGTAGGCGTTGCAAAGGAGCTGGGATATCTCAATCTTCCTGATGACGTGATGATAGACGTGGAAAGAATAAGCTCCTGCAAAAACAGTGAGCTTACCATAATTACCACAGGCAGCCAGGGCGAGCCTATGTCTGCTCTCTCAAGGATTGCAAACGGTGAATACAGAAGCTTCAGCATCATTCCCGGAGATACCGTTGTTCTTTCATCATCCTCTGTTCCCGGCAATGAAAAAACGATAAGCAACGTTATCAATAAGCTTTTTGCCTGCGGTGCAGACGTTATTTACAGCGACCTTGAGGAGGTTCACGTTTCAGGCCACGCGTGCAGGGAAGAGCTCAAGCTTATGCATACGCTTATAAAGCCAAAGTATTTTGTTCCCGTGCACGGAGAGCAAAAGCATCTCGTTCACCATTGCCGTCTTGCGCAGGAATTGGGTATGGATAAAAAGAACGTTATATTGCCCCATATTGGCGGAGTTATAGAGTTTACAGGTAAGGGCGTACGTTGTATTGAAGACGTGCCTGCAGGCGCTACATTGGTAGACGGCCTTGGCGTAGGGGACGTAGGCAACGTTGTATTGAGGGAAAGGCAGCTTCTTTCAGAGGAGGGGCTTCTGGTTGTTGTTGCATCTGTTTCAGAGGAAACAGGAGAGATAATTTCAGGGCCGGAAATAATATGCAGAGGCTTTGTGTACGTTAAGGAATCCGAGGAGTTTATCGAAGAATTGAGAAAAATAGTTATGGATGTCTTCGAGGAATGTAAGGATAAAAAAATGGCAGACAGAACAAAAATCAAGGCACCTATAAAGGACAGGCTAAGAAGCTATATCTATTCCAATATGCAGCGTGAGCCTATGATTATTCCTATAATCCTTAACGAGCACGTAAGCGTTCAGGATGTTGTACAAAAGCTTAACGATGAGTAATTTTGTATAATTTTATGCTTGACAATAACTCAAAGCAGGTGTATAATATCACACGTGCTTTGGTATGCACCCGTAGCTTAGTGGATAAAGTGTTCGGCTACGAACCGGAAGACCGCGGGTTCGAATCCCTCCGGGTGTACCAAAAGAAACGACAGCTTTCGACAGAAAGTTGTCGTTTCTTTTTGTTCTTTTAACTTTTCTCTTTTCATTCTTCTCTCTTCTCTAAAATTGTCGTTTCCAGAGAAAAGATAAGAGTGAAAAGAGAAGAGAAAAGGTAGCTTTGCTCCGCAAAGCATTGATTTGAATAACAAATTATGATATAACACATTCAGAGGTGAGTTCGAATTCATATGCAAAAACAGCAAAAATATCTTTTTCGTAGCCCATAGCCAAAAGAAACGACAGCTTTCGACAGAAAGTTGTCGTTTCTTTTGTTCTCTTCTCTTTTCGCTCTCCACTATTCTCTCTTCACTAAAGCTGTCGTTTCAGAGAAGAGTTAAGAGAGAAGAGTGAAGAGAAAAGGTATCCCCTTTGGGGATGATATCAAAACATAAGATGTGAGGGTTCAAGTCCCGAAGTAAAGCATCTCTATTGTAGTGTGTTTACAAAAACCGACAAGTCAAAACTTGTCGGTTTTTTTGTATACCGAAAACCACGCGATAGTAGCACAGTTCAAAAAATGAAAAACCACCCGCTATGCGGGTAGATATTTATTTTTTTACACTTGAACAACATAGTTTGTGTTATAATATACCCAATAAAATCCTCACTAAGGAGAAAATAAATGATAAAATCCCCCGAAGAAAGAGCAAGAGAGCTGATGAGCGTAATGTCCCTCGAGGAAAAAATGTATCAGCTTTCATCACAGATGATATTGGAAATGGGTGACGATTACGAACAAAAGCGTAACCACAAGCAGGGTAACTACCGCAACCCCGGTCACTTTATGCATTATGATAGAGAAACTCCCGCTACCCCCAAGGAGGTTGCAGAGCGTATAAACAGAGATATTCAGCTGAGTATGGATGCTCAGCCTCACAAAATCCCACCTATTGAGCATGCAGAGGCTCTTCACGGTGCACAGTGGGGTATGGCAACCTCGTTCCCTCAGCCTATAGGTATGGCATCAACGTTTGATGATGAAATGGTTATGCAGATAGGCGACGTCATAGGTAAGGAATGTGTTGTTGTTGGCGTAAGGCAGGCTCTTACACCTGTTGTTAACGTTTCCAGAGATTGCAGATGGGGAAGAACTATAGAAACATTTGGCGAGGATGTGCTCCTTAACTCTAATATGGGTGTTGCTATTTGTAAGGGATTGCAGAAAAACGGCGTTATTGCCACCCCCAAGCACTATGCGGATAACTATTCATACGGCGGACGTGACTCTAACTATTCCGAAACCTCAGAGCGCACAATGCGCGAGATTTTCTTGAAGCCCTTTGAAAAGTGCTTCAAGGAGGGCGGAGCAATGTCTGTTATGGCATCATATAACAGCTGGGACGGCGTTCCTTGCTCCTGTAATAAGCGCCTTCTTAACGATATATTGCGTGACGAATGGGGCTTTAAGGGCTTTGTTGTATCAGATTACAGCGGCGTTGAAAGCGTAAGCATAACTCATAAAATGATTGAATCATGGTGGAAGGCACAGGTGCTTTGTATGAAGGCAGGCCTCGATGTAAGCCTTCCTATGGATTCATACGAGTATATGGAAACAGCTTATAAGGAGGGCTACCTCACAGAGGAGGATATAGATAAGGCTCTTCTGCGTGTGCTTACTGCGAAATTCAGTATCGGCCTTATGGATAAGCCCTTTGCAGATCCTGATGAGGCTCAGAGAGTTGTTCGTTGTGATGAGCATAAGAAGGTTGCTCTTGAAGCTGCAAGACGTTCTATCATACTCCTTAAGAATAACGGCGTGTTGCCCCTCAAGCGTAATGAAATAAAGACTATTGCCGTATTTGGCGCAGGCGCAAACGTTTTCCCCTTGGGTATGAACTATTCGGGCCCTTATAAAGCGCCGTGGACAGCTCCCGATGCAAAAACACCTCTGCAGTATCTTAAAGAATATCTTGACGGATATGCACAGGTAATATATGCCGAGGATGATGATATTGAAGAGGTTGCTGCAAGATGTGATGCCGCTATTTACCTCACAACAGTTGTAGAGGGCGAAAGCATGGACCGTTCTGATATACGACTTCCCGGTGTAATGCGCAAAAAGCAGACAGATGGCGAGGCTATGATAGTTGGCAAATACGAAATGTCCGTAGAAACAAATCAGGAGGAAAGCATCAGGAAAATGGTTGCTGCAAACCAAAATTCCGTAGTAGTATTGCTGAACGGTGCTCCCTTGGATGTAACAGGCTGGATAGACGGATGCAATGCAGTTCTTGAGGCATGGTATCCCGGTGAGCAGGGCGCACAGGCAATATGCGAAATACTTTTCGGCGATTATAATCCCGGCGGCAAGCTTCCTATAACGTTCCCCAGAAACGTTGGTCAGCTTCCTTTGTTCTATTCATACAAGCCCTCAGGTCGCGGATACGGCTATGTTGAAAACGATGGCTC